>NZ_JBFACE010000002.1:0-407043 GCF_040640655.1 Streptomyces sp. NPDC021749
GACACCGAGCTCTACAAGGAACGGAACACCGTCGAACGCGCGATCAACAGGATGAAGGCATGGCGAGGCATCGCCACCCGCTACGACAAGACCCCGGGGAGCTACCTCGCGGGACTCCACCTCCGGGCCTCCGTGATCTGGATCAAGGACCTCACGCGAGCGGCCCCTTGATCACAACCAAATACGCTCCCTAGGGGACTTCCCTGATGAGGCGGTACCGGGCGCCCGGTCGTCGGGCGCCCGGTGGGCCGGTTCAGGCCAGCAGCGTGACGTCCAGCTCGCCGTCCGCGTACTGCCGCCGCAGCACCTTCTTCACGATGATGGTCGCGTTCGCCGAGCTTGAGCGAGACATGATCGTGGAGCGCACCCGAGCCGGTTTGGAAGCCGCCAAGGCTCAGGGCCGTACCGGGGGCAGGCCCAAGGCTATGACCGAAGACATGATCGCGGCGGCCAAGGCTCGCCGGGCGGCTGGCAAGTCTTACGGGACGATCGCCAAGGCTCTCGGAGTCGGACAGGCCACCGTTTACCGTCACCTCTCCGAGTAGGCGCAGCAGCGCCCAACAGGAACCCCCCGCGCTCTCGGGCCGGGGGTTTCGTCATTCCCGCGCTCTCCGTACGGCACGGGGAAGCCCCGCCCATCTGCCACGGGGGAACGACAGACGGACGGGGCAGACAGTGGCGGCCCGCTCAGTGCTCGCGCGGCCGAACGGGGGCACGGGTGGCAGCGTTGCGCCACCACCACAAGCCCCGGCAGGAAGGCGCCGAGAGCCCGAAGAACGCCCCGCACCGTGCGCACCACGGAATGCCGTTCTCAGGGTCTGCGGGGCACTCAGAGCCACAGCGGGGACACTTCGGCACGGGACCTACCTTCAGGCGCAGCGAGCCAAACGAGCACAATGGATGGCATGGGAAGTGCACCCATCGTCGTTCACCGACCATCGGCGAGCGGTGGCCGCCGAGTAAGCGTGCGCCACTCCGACCGGACCGAAACCCTCGGTACGGCATTCTCTGATCATGACCTGTGCGTCTTCATCGAAAAGGCCGGGATGACCGACCCAGGGGCGGTCATGGATGACCCGAGCTGGGTGGAGTGGGAAGGCGACCAGGCACACCAGTGGGGTGCGGCCTAGGGCCGCCTTGGACCCGCGCGCACCGCTCGCGTTCGCCTACTGGGGCGGGGTCTTATCCGCGATGGCTAGCGACTCGGATCAGCCGCATAGCCCGCCGATTCACGCCGAACCCCAGCGCACGGTACATCGGCTCTCCTTCATCGCTCGCGTTGAGCGTGAGCAGCGTGCAGCCGCATTCCGCGAGCCAATCCATCAGGGCCTGTGTCACGGCCCGCCCGTAGCCTCGACGCCGATACTCAGGATCGGTGTAGACCGTGTGTATGTACCCGACGACACCTTCATGGTCGGGGCCAGGCACCGACCGAGTTACCGTGCCGGAAGCACAGGCAGCAAGACCGCCGGGACGGTCAACGACGAACGCGGCCATACGGTCCGACTCGACGTTCTCTCGGAAGAACTGGATCAGTCGAAGGTTCCACGGGCCGACATCTTCCACCAGGGCGGCCCGCATTCTGCCGAGTTCTCCAGCGTCAGCGGCGACGGCTCGCCGGGGCTCGGTCACTCCCGGACTCCTCGAACGATGAGAGTGCCGATGTGGCCTGCCTTCGGTGCTTCGATCACACGGGCTTCCGCCGCCGCGAATCCGGCGGCAAGGAGATACGCCTCCCACTGCTCCGGCGGATAGCTGTAGCGGTACGTGTACATAGCGGGGCCAGCGAACCCGCCCTTGTACATGCCTTGGGGGCCGTAGGCGCCGGGGATGGCGGGAGGTTGGGAGAAGACGAACGCGCCTCCGGGGTTGAGCGCCCGAGCAACGAGCGGGAACAACCGCTCGGGGTCGGCGAACCAGGCCGCCCCGAAGATCGAATACACGGCATCGTACGTCTCGGTGCTGTCGGCCAGATGTTCGATCACTTCGGCGCAGAGGAACTGCGCGCCGAGCGCGCCCCACCGTTCGGCGGCGTTGTTCACCGTGACGGGGGACATGTCCACGCCCGTCACCTTGACGCCCCTGTGGACCAGGTGGGCGAGATGCCTTCCGGTACCGAATCCGATCTCTAGCGCCGTCGCCGGGTCTCCGAGAAGTTCCGGGCCGGGGCCGTGACCCGCGTACTGGGTCCAGCAGAACACCGGATTCCCGTCCGTCACGTCCTTCCACGCGCTCTCGGCGAACGTGTCCCATAGGGCGCGTTCATGGTCAAGGTTGTGCGGCGCTGTCAACGACTGGACCTCTCTACATAGTTGGGCCGGGGCGGCCCCCGCCGGCACTCCGGCAGGGGCGCCCACAGTAGGCCCGTCAGTGGCTGTCCGGGACCTTGTTGTCGCACGGAGAGCAGTTGCTGCCGTCCATGGCCCACAGTTCCTCGTCGGCGTCGAAGCCGTTCGAGCGTAGGAAGTCGGCCGTACGGATCACCAGGCCATCCGTCCGGCGCTCGATGAGCGGCGCGTGGTGCTTGTACCGGCCGTGGTTGTACGCGTCGCAGAACGCGAAGTACACGGGCGTGTCCAGAATGATCTGGTGAACGCCCATGTCCACGATCTTGCCCACGCCGAGGTGCACGTTCGGGTGTTCCATGGCGGTGATCAGGTACGCCACGGAGTTGCCGAGGATCCGTTCCGCCATGTCGCGAACCATGACGTTGTCCCGCATGAGAAGCGCGATCTCGCGGTCCCAGAGGTCGAGCCCCGCCGATCCGGGGCTCTCCAGCACGTTGTAGGTGCACTCCCTGACGTGCGGGCGTACCGCGTTCAGCAGCGCCCGAGGGTCGCGGTACGTGGTACCGCTCTGAGCTTCGACCATGACGGTCATGCGATGGTTCCCCTTCCAATTGATGGGGTGTGGACCCGCCCGACTGCCGCTGTCCTCCCACAGACGGGCGGGGGCTCATAAGTTGCCTGTAGCGGCAAGGGTGATGATCAAGCCGCACGAAGCGGCGACCGTGAGCACGAAGCACAGCCAGAAGATGCGGCCGAGGAATCGCCTCACCATCTCCAGCCGTCGAACCTTCCGCCCGCGCACTGCGGGCACCGAACCTTCTCGCGCCCCTGGCACGTCGAGCAGCCACCAAAGCCCGCACAGCAGGGGCACCACACCGTCCGGTGACCGAAGCACATCCCGCAGATGGTGGCCATCTCGTTCAACCACTCGATCAGACTCGGCTGCCTGGGCGGCCCGCCGCCATACCCCGTGCGGCCTGCCCGTTGCTTCCTCTTCGGGCGCTCCGGGGCTGTCGTCACGGTCGGCCCAAGCGGCTCTGCCGGTTGGCTTCCGCTACTCGCTCCCTCAGAGTCGGGCGGGGACCGCCGACACCGGAATGCGGGGCCAGGTCTGCGCCTTCTGCGCTGGTCCCTAGCGGGTCCTCGGCGTCATTGAAGACGAGTAGCAGCCCGTCATTTCCGTGCTCTGCGATGCTCTGGGCCAGTCGTGCTCTCGCTTCGCTCGCCATGGTCGCCCGCTCCTCGTAGCTGCGCTCCGTGGCCAACAAGCTAGGAACGGGCCACGGTGGGGCACCACGATGTTCTACGGAATTGCACGCGACTTACCCGAGGTCCCCTATGGCGTCGGTGATCAGGGCGCGTGCTGCGCCCCCGTACACGGCAATCTCAGACAGCCGATCGAACGCCTTGGCGTACTGCCCGATCTCAGAGGGGGCAGTGACGTTGACAGCGGCAGTCAGTAGCTCCACCTGGGCTTGCTCGGTGTCGTAGATGCTGAACGTCTCCAGCGGCCACATGTGCCGCGAAGCTGAGAACGGCACGACACCCAGGGATACGGCCGGAAGCGACATGATCGACAGCAGGTGCCCGAGTTGCCCAGCCATTACCGCAGCATCGCCCATGCGGTACCGCAAGACGGCTTCTTCAACCAGGATCGCGAAACGGTGATCCCCTTGGCGCAGCACGCGCGCCCGATCCATACGGGCGGCGACGGCTTCCGTGACATCGTTCGGGGACTGCCGGAAGTCGGTGATCTCAGAGAGCAACGCCGTGGCGTAGGCGGGGGTCTGGAGCAGCCCCGGCACGACGTTGGAGCAGTAGATCCGGAAGTTCCGCGTGCGCTCGAAGAGCGGCACATACGACTCTTGCAGTCGGCGCAGCCCCGTGCGCTGTAGGCGTCGCCACTCGACATACATGGACTCAGCGGAACGTGAAGCGGCGATCAAGTCGGCCGCTTGGTCGTCAACCCCACAGATGCCGCACCATGCGCGGATATCAGCGTCGGACGGGGGCGTAACCGCGTTCTCCAACCGACTTGCCTTGGAGGGGTGCCAGCCGGCCTGTAGGGCCACCTCCCGCCCCGTCAGCCCAGCATCTAGGCGAATCTCCCGGAGACGTGCTGCCAGTGCCTCACGGGCATCCTGAACGCTGGACGACGGGGAACGGGCCATTGGTGCTGTCGGGCCTCAGATCTTGTAGCGGTCGTGCGGAATGGCTCGGTCCCACACGGCTTCGAACGCCGAGGCACAGAGCTTGACCACCTCGGGGCGGTCGTCCACCTCATCGCCGAGGTATACGCCCTCACCCGAGAAGTAGCCGAACCTCACCAATCGATCATCGAAGCACCAGTAGTCATTGCCCGGCAGGGCAAGGTCTGAGGCGTTCCGGCGGGGAAGCCAACGGATCTGCTCACCAGCGGCGACGTTGGTAAACGTGCCGTCGTACAGGTACCGCGTGTACTCGCTCACGGGCTCCGAGACGATCCGGGCGCGGCGGATGACCACGCCACGGGACACGGCTTCCGACACCATGTCGAGCCACGGACGCCACCAAGAGGCGCGGTCGTTCGGGTCGGGCCGATGCCCGGCCTTCCACGCGGCCACGCGCGGGGCTTCGTCGGGATCGTCGTAGAAGTCGCGCATCTCAAGATGCACGGCGGACCGCTGGCAGTTCGCCAGCAGCTCAGTGAACGGCGGTGCCGTCTGCGGCATCGCAAGCCTCCCGGAGAGCGGCGGCCATGCGCATGGGCAGCCGAATGACGGTCTCACTGTCGGGGATGGGTCCGGTCTTCAGGCACTCGGCACGCGTGGCCTCGTCCACCGTCCAACCCTGCAACACAATCTCTTGCTTCTCTTCGTCCACCCACGCGGTGGGGCAGTTGGCCCCATCCGTGTTCGGGTCCTTGGCGATGAACCGTAGCGACACAGCAGCCTCCCGAGCTATGCCGTTGCACGGACTTCTACGCAATGCCCCTCGCGGGGGGGTAGGGATCGCGTCAAGAGGGCATCCGGACAGGGGAGGAACAAGAGCCCCTAGCGGGTGCCAGGGGCTCTATGCGGGCACTCAGCCAAGGTCAGTCGAGTCGGGTCACGTCGAGCTTGCCCAACCTGTGTGCTTCACGAATCTTCTTCTTGTCGAACTTGCCCACGCTGGTCTTGGGCACCGCCGGGATCACCGCCCAGCGCTCCGGCAGCTGCCAGCGGGCGATCCGCTCGCCGAGGAACGCCTTGAGCTCCTCGTAGCCGATGGTCGCGCCCTGGTTCAGCACGACGGTCGCCAGCGGCCGCTCGCCCCACTTGTCGTCCGGTACGGCGACCACCGCGGCCTCCGTGACGTCCGGGTGCGCCATCAGGTGGTTCTCCAGCTCGACCGAGGAGATCCATTCGCCGCCGGACTTGATGACGTCCTTGGCGCGGTCGGTCAGGGTCAGGTAGCCGTCGGGGGTGATCGTGCCGACGTCGCCGGTGCGCAGCCAGCCGTCGGGGCTGAACTTGTCGTCGGGGCGCAGTGGTTCGCCCTGTGCGCCGCCGTAGTAGGCACCGGCGATCCACGGGCCGCGGACCTCCAGCTCGCCCGCCGCGGTGCCGTCGTGCGGCAGCTGAGCGCCGTCCGGGCCGATCAGCCGGGCCTCGACGGAGGCGGGGAAGCGGCCCTGTGTGGCGCGGTAGCCCCACTCGGCCTCGCCGCTCGCCCCGGCCGGCGGGTGCGAGACGGAGCCCAGCGGGGAGGTCTCGGTCATGCCCCAGGCGTGTACGACGCGGATGCCGTGCCGCTCCTCGAAGCCGCGCATGAGGGCGGGCGGGCAGGCGGAGCCGCCGATGACGACGGTCCGCAGGCAGGCGACGTCCCTCTTGTTGGCGTCGAGTTCGGCGAGCAGGCCCTGCCAGATGGTGGGGACGGCGGCGCCGATGGTGGGCCGTACGGTCTCGATCATCTCGGCGAGCGGGGCGGGCTGCAGGAAGCGGTCCGGCATCAGCAGCGAGGCGCCGGCCATGAAGGCGGCGTGCGGCAGGCCCCAGGCGTTGACGTGGAACATCGGCACGACCGGCAGCGTGAGGTCGCGCGTCGAGAGCGCGAACGCCTCGGCGGTGTTGACCTGGAGCGAGTGCAGGTAGAGCGAACGGTGGCTGTAGAGCACGCCCTTGGGGTCGCCGGTGGTGCCGGAGGTGTAACAGAGGGCCGCGGCGTCCCGTTCGTCGAGGTCCGGCCAGTCGTACGTCTCCGGGCGGCCGGCGATCAGCTCCTCGTAGTCGTGCACCCGGGCCCGTGCGCCGTCCAGGACGGACCGGTCGCCGGGGCCGACGACCACGATGTGCCGCAGGCCCTCCAGTTGGGGCAGCAGCGGGGCGAGCAGCGGCAGCAGGGTGCCGTTGACGAGGACGACCCGGTCCTCGGCGTGGTTGATGATCCACACCAGCTGCTCGGCGGGCAGCCGCAGGTTGAGGGTGTGCAGCACCGCTCCCATGGAGGGGATGGCGAGGTACGCCTCCATGTGTTCGGCGTTGTTCCACATCAGCGTGCCGACCCGGTCCTCGGCGGTCACCGACAGCTCGTCGCGCAGTGCGTGGGCCAGCTGGGCGGCCCGGTGGCCGATCTCGGCGAAGCTGCGGCGGTGCGGCTCACCGCCGGTCCAGGTGGTCACCTGGGACTGACCGTGGACCGTGGATCCGTGGGTCAGGATTCGTGAGATCAGCAGCGGTACGTCCTGCATCGTGCTGTACACCAGGGGCCTCCCAAGACAGCGGCCGTTACGCGAGGGTAATTTCCTGGTGATTGTGCTGGCATACCAGGCGGTATGTCACTAGCCGGCGGGCACGAGGCTGATTCTTTCCTTCTGTTCGATTACCTGCGTGCCGTGGCCGGTCGGCCGGGTCCGGCCGGGACGTGTGGCCGGAATTCACCCACGGGGAGGGCCCGCCGGGCGGGTGGGGTCGTCGCGGGCGGCGGCCGGCCGCCCGTCAGCCCCGTGGCTCGACCGTCGGCAGCAGCGCCTGGAGGACCAGCACCGACAGATCGTCCTCCACCGGGCCGGTGCCGAAGTCGTGCGCCGCCCGCCGTACGTGCTCGGCCAGCGCCTTGGCGCCCAGGCCCAGGCCGTCCCGCAGCACCCCGATCAGGCCGTCGTTGTCGTCCAACTGCCAGTTCCCGCACCGGCGTTCGGTCACCCCGTCGGTGACGCAGAGCAGCGTCTCGCCGGGCCGCAGGTCGAAGGAGCTGGCGTGGTACTCGGTGCCCTCGTCGATGCCGAGCAGCATCTGCGGCTCGGAGGCCGACTCGACGGTGCCGTCGACGAACATGTGCAGCGGCGGCGGATGCCCGGCGCTGGCGACCGTGCAGCGGGCGCCCGGCACGCCGGGGTCGACCTCCAGCTCACCGTAGAGGAGGCTCAGGAAGCGGGCGCCGGCCTGCTCGCCGCCCAGCTCCATGGCCTCGGCGGTCTCCTCGGCCATGGCGAGGTTCAGCCGCCCGAGGACGGACTCCACGCCGTGGCCCTCGCGGGCCAGCAGCCGGACGAGGTGCCGGGCCAGGCCGGTGACGGACATCGCCTCGGGGTCCTTGCCCTGGACGTCGCCGAGCAGGAAGCACCAGCGGCGGCCGCCCATCGGGAAGACGTCGTAGAAGTCGCCGCCGACGGTCTGCCCCTCGCCGTGCGGCTCGTAGACGATCGCGGTGTCCACGCCCTCGATGCTGGCCAGTGAGGAGGGCAGCTGGCGGCGCTGGAGGGCCAGGCTGATGGTGGTCTGCCGGGTGTACTGGCGGGCGGTGTGGACGGCCTGGGCGACCCGCCGCGCGACGTCCTCGACCATCCGCACCACGGTGTCGGTCATCCGCAGCTGCCCGGCCCGGCCGAGCAGCAGGACGCCCTGGTCGGTGTCGCGGGCGATGAGCGGGAAGGCGAGCGCGGAGCCGCCCGCGGGGGAGGCACCGGCGTGTTCCGGCCAGGGCCAGGGGGTGCCGCCGGTCCGGAACAGCTCACGGGGCGGGTCGCGCTCCAGGTCGGTGCGGAGCGGGGGGATGCGCCGCTCGTCGACGTGCCAGACGCGGGACAGCTGCCGTCCGCCGCCCTCGGTGCTCAGCCAGATGGCGCACCAGTCGGCGAGCCGGGGGACCAGCAGCTGGGCGGCGAGCGCGGTGACCATGTCCTGGTCGAGCTGGCCGGCCAGCAGCTCGCTGGTCTCGGCGAGGAAGGACGGGCCGCCGCGGTCGGCCCATTCGGCGGCGTGCGCGGCCGGGAGCCCGGCAGCCGGGTGGGAGCGCCGGGGCGGGGAGTCGGCGCGCTCCTCGGCCGGGGGCCGCGGCTGGGGCTGCGGGCCGACCGATTCCCCCTCGGTGGCCTCCAGCCGGAACCAGACCGTCTTGACCGACCTGCGGTAGGTGACGCCCCAGGACTCCGACAGCGCGCTGACCAGCTGGAGGCCGTAGCCGGGCTCTCCCGTACGGGCGTCCACCCCGCCTCGTACGCCCCGGGCGGGGTGGCGGTCGGAGACCTCCAGGACCACGCCCACGGTCGCCGGGCCGTTCCCGGTGGCGGGGCCGGACGGCGGGCCGTGTTCCAGGCGGCAGGTCACGTCGATGTCGGTGCCGGCGTACATCACGGCGTTGGTGACCAGCTCGCTGGTGAGCAGGACCGCGGTGTAGATGAGTTCGGAGCTGATCGCCGGGGCTCCCGGGCCGGCGGTGGCGGACGGTGCGGCGGCCCGTTCGGTGAGCAGCGCGCGGACGAATTTGCGCGCACCGGAAGCCGCGAGCTGGTTGGCCGGCAGACCCTTCCGGGACACGGTTTCCGTCGCGTACGGGCTGGACAGCGCTGCCACTACGGGCCCCTGATATACCGGGAGAAAGTAATTACAAGCGCTTTATACTATGTCATACCTGCCCCAAAAGGATCTCTCCGCGGGAATGTATCTCTCCACAACGATCATTGGGGGGATGGTGCGCCATGGCTCCTGACCCGCCCCGGCCGGACGGCCACGGGGAGTGGGTACGCACGAGCGAGTTGCGGCCGCTGCTCGCCGCGATGAACGCGTTGCGCGACGGGGACTTCACCAGCCGGGTGGAGATCCCGGACGGCCCCGCCGGGGACGGTCTCCTGGCGGACATGGCCGGTGTCCTGAATCAGATCGTGGCCCGTAACGCCCATCTCTCGTCCGAACTCCAACGGGTGCGCGGAGAGATCATCCGGCAGGGCCGGCTGGACGAGCGGATCTCCGCCAGCCCCGGCCAGGGCACGTGGACGACCAGCGTCGAGGCGGCCAACACCGTGCTGGACGCGCTGATGGTGCCGCTGGCCAAGGCCACCCGGGTGCTGGACGCGGTGGCCGACGGCGATCTGACCCAGCACGTCGAGCTGCACGACGGCAGCCGGGAACTGCGCGGCGATCTGCGCCGCCTGGGCAGCGGGGTCAACCGCATGGTCGACCAGTTGTCCCTGTTCACGGGCGAGGTCACCCGGGTCGCCCGCGAGGTCGGCACCGAGGGCCGGCTGGGCGGCCGCGCCAAGGTCCAGGGGCTGTCCGGCGACTGGCTGCACGTGACCGAGGCGGTCAACACCATGGCGTCGCGGCTGACCGCGCAGGTGCGGGACATCGCGGTGGTCACCACGGCCGTGGCGCGCGGTGACCTGACCCAGCAGGTGACCGTCGAGGCCACGGGTGAGCTGCTGGAGCTGAAGCTGACCGTCAACAAGATGGTGGACCAGCTGCGGGCGTTCGCCGACGAGGTCACCCGCGTGGCCCGCGAGGTCGGCACCGAAGGTCAGCTGGGCGGCCGCGCCCAGGTCAGGGGCGTATCCGGGGTCTGGAAGGACCTCACCGACAACGTCAACTTCATGGCGTCCAACCTGACCTGGCAGGTCCGCAACATCGCGCAGGTGACCACGGCCGTCGCCAACGGTGACCTGAGCCAGAAGATCACCGTCGACGCCCGCGGCGAGATCCTCGAACTGAAGTCGACGATCAACACCATGGTCGACCAGCTCTCCGCCTTCGCCGACGAGGTCACCCGCGTCGCCCGCGAGGTCGGCACCGAAGGCCAGCTGGGCGGCCGCGCCCAGGTCAGGGGCGTATCCGGGGTCTGGAAGGACCTCACGGAGAGCGTCAATTTCATGGCGGACAACCTGACGTCCCAGGTCCGCAACATCGCCCAGGTCGCCACCGCGGTCGCGGAGGGCGACCTCGGCAAGAAGATCACCGTCGAGGCGAAGGGCGAGATCCTCGAACTGAAGTCGACGATCAACACCATGGTCGACCAGCTCTCCGCCTTCGCCGACGAGGTCACCCGCGTCGCCCGCGAGGTCGGCACGGAGGGCAACCTGGGCGGTCAGGCGCAGGTCAGGGGCGTGTCCGGGGTCTGGAAGGACCTCACCGACAACGTCAACTCCATGGCGCTCAACCTGACGTCCCAGGTCCGCAACATCGCCCAGGTGACCACCGCCGTCGCCAACGGTGACCTGTCCAAGAAGATCGACGTCGACGCCCGCGGCGAGATCCTCGAACTCAAGGACACCGTCAACACCATGGTCCAGCAGCTGCGGGCGTTCGCCGACGAGGTCACCCGCGTGGCCCGCGAGGTCGGCACCGAAGGCCGGCTCGGCGGCCGCGCACAGGTCCACGGCGTGTCCGGCGTCTGGAAGAACCTCACCGACAACGTCAACTTCATGGCGGACAACCTCACGTCCCAGGTCCGCAACATCGCCCAGGTCGCCACCGCCGTCGCCAAGGGCGACCTGTCCAAGAAGATCGACGTCGACGCCCGCGGCGAGATCCTCGAACTCAAGACGACCATCAACACCATGGTCGACACCCTCTCCTCCTTCTCCTCCGAGGTGACCCGGGTCGCCCGCGAGGTCGGCAGCGAGGGCCAACTGGGCGGCCAGGCCCGGGTCGAGGGCGTCTACGGCACCTGGAAGCGGCTGACCACCAGCGTCAACGACCTGGCACTGAACCTGACGACGCAGGTGCGCGCGATCGCCGAGGTGGCCAGCGCGGTCACCCAGGGCGACATGTCCGGCTCGATCACCGTGGACGCCCAGGGCGAGGTCGCCGCGCTGAAGAACAACATCAACCTGATGGTCGCCAACCTCCGCGAGACCACCCGCGCCAAGGACTGGCTGGAGTCCAACCTCGCCCGTATCGCCAGCCTCATGCAGGGCCACCGCGACCTGGTGGAGGTCGCCGACCTGATCCTGCGCGAGCTGACCCCGCTGGTGAACGCCCAGTTCGGCGCGTTCTTCCTGGCCGAGGCGGGCGCCGAGCCGGGCGAGGGCCTGGAGCTGATCGCCGGTTACGGCACCGGTCAGCCCGAGGGCCGGCGCTCCCTGCCGCGGCTGCGCCTGGGCACCCCCGGGTGGGGGCTGATCACCCAGGCCGCCATGGAGAAGAAGCGGATCGTGGTCGACGCCGTGCCGCCCGACTACATCACCATCAGCTCCGGCCTGGGCGCCGCCGCCCCGGCCAGCATCGTCATCCTGCCGGTGCTCTTCGAGGACCAGGTGCTCGGCGTCATCGAGCTGGCGTCCTTCAGCCGCTTCAGCGATGTCCACCTCGCCTTCATCGACCAGTTCGTGAACACCATCGGGGTGTCCATCAACACCATCATCGCCAACTCCCGTACCGAATCGCTGCTTTCGGAATCCCAGCGGCTCACTGCCGAACTCCGCCAGCGTTCCGACGAGTTGCAGCTCACCAACGCCGAACTGGAGGAGAAGGCCGCACTCCTCGCCACCTCCTCGCAGTACAAGTCCGAATTCCTGGCGAACATGTCGCACGAGCTGCGCACCCCGCTGAATTCCCTGCTGGTGCTCTCCCGGCTGCTCGCCGACAACCCCGAAGGCCGGCTCTCCGGGCAGGAAGTGGAATTCGCGGTCACCATCCACCGCGCCGGTTCCGACCTGCTCCAGCTGATCAACGACATCCTCGACCTGTCGAAGATCGAGGCCGGCCGGATGGACGTCCACCCCAAGCCGCTGCCGCTCACCAAACTCGTCGACTACGTCCGCGCCACCTTCCGGCCGCTCACCGTCGACCGCGGCCTCACCTTCGACATCAAGGTCGCCGACGACGTCCCCGAGGAACTGTTCTCCGACGAACAGCGCCTCCAGCAGATCCTCCGCAACCTCCTCTCCAACGCGGTGAAATTCACCTCCACCGGCGGCGTGGAACTCCTCGTCGCCCGCGTTTCCGGGCGGCATTTCGAGGAGGAATCGCTGCGCACCGCCGACGATGTCGTCGCGTTCTCCGTCAAGGACACCGGCATCGGTATTCCGCCGGAGAAACTCGGCGGGATCTTCGAGGCGTTCCAGCAGTCCGAGGGCACCACCAACCGCAAGTACGGCGGCACCGGCCTGGGCCTGTCCATCAGCCGCGACATGGCGGCGCTGCTCGGCGGCCGGATCACCGCCGAGAGCGAACCCGACGTCGGCTCGACCTTCACCCTCTACGTCCCGGCCCGCTACACCGCACCGCTCCCAGCCCCCGCCCCGGCCGCATCACCCCGGCCCGTCGACGGCACCGAGCCCAGGCCGGACGGCGGGCCCGAGATCCGTACCGGCGGCGTGACGGAACGCCGTACCGGTGGCGTGACGGAACGCCGTACCGGTGGCGGGGCCGACCGCGGGACCGGGCTCGTCCCTGCCGCCGCGGCCGCGCCGGGCTCCGTGGAGGCACCGTCAACCCCGTCCGCACCGTCCGCCCCGTCCGGCCCGTCCGCCCCCGCGCCGGGCGGCCAGGGCCCGACCAGTGGCGAGCTCTTCCCCGCCCAGCCCGAGCCGGCCACCCCCCGCACGGGCCCCCGCGCCCCCGACGGCGGCGACGTGACCTGGCCCGAGACCACCCGCCTCAAGGACTGGCTGAGCGGGCGGGCCGGCCAGATCCTGGCGAACCGCCGGATCCTCATCGTCGACGACGACATCCGCAACGTCTTCGCGCTCACCCACGTACTGGGCCGGGTCGGCATCAATGTGAAATACGCCGAGAACGGCCGCGAGGGGCTGGAAGTTCTCAACCGGACACCGGACGTCTCCCTGGTGCTGATGGACATCATGATGCCGGAAATGGACGGCTACGAGATGATCAAGGCGATCCGGCAAGCCCCTCGATTCGCGGAGCTGCCGGTCATCGCGCTCACCGCAAAGGCCATGCCCGGCGACCGGGAAAAGACCATCGAAAGCGGCGCCAACGACTACATCCCGAAACCGGTGGACGTGGACCGTCTCCTCTCGGTGATCTGCCGCCTGCTGGACCCGAATCCGACCGCGGATTCCGGGAGCAGTTGCGAACCGTACGCCGGGGTTGGGGACGGGGACGGGGACGGGGACGGCGGTCACGGGGAAGCAGAGGGGAAAGGGGAAAGGGAAGCGGAGGGGGAGGGGGAGGGGGAAAGGGAATCGCAAAGGGGAGCGGAAGGAGAAGAGGCAGGGGAAGGGGCCGGGGCCGGCCCTGGAGCCGGGGACAAGGCGGGGGCAGCCGGCCGGCAGGGCGACGGCGGAACGGCGGCCCGGGCGTACCACGCCCCGGGGACGCCGCGTACCCCTCAGGACCGGGGAACGGCGGGACCGGAGTCAGGACGGCGGTCATGACGACGACACCGGACACCACATCGAGCATCCTCATCGTCGACGACATGGAGGAAAACCTCGTCGCACTGGAGGCCGTACTGGGCTCCCTCACCCAGAAGGTCGTCCGCGCCCGCTCCGGCGAAGAGGCCCTCAAGGCAATGCTCCGCGAGGAATTCGCGGTGGTGCTCATCGACGTCCTGATGCCCGGCATGAACGGTTTCGAGACCGCGGCCAACATCAAGGGCCTGGACCAGACGAAGGACGTGCCCATCATTCTGCTCACCGGCGCCTCGGTCGACCCCAATTACGCCTACCGCGGCTACACGGTCGGCGCCGCCGACTTCCTCATCAAGCCCTTCGACCCCTGGCTCCTGCGTACCAAGGTGAACGTCTTCCTGGACCTCCACCGAAAGAACCGCCAACTCGCCGCTCAGGCCGAACAATTGAAACGCCTCCTGACGAAGGAGAACCGCCCGGGCGGCGCGGAAACGGAACAGGCGACGGACACGTCCGCGGCCACGTCCGCCTCGGCACCCACGTTTGCATCTCCTCCTGCTTCTGCTTCTGCTTCTGCTTCTACCTCTACTTCCGCGTCTACTTCCGCGTCTGCGTCCACGGCTACTTCCGCGGAAGCCCGTGGCGGGGAGGAGGCTCAGGGACTGGAGAAGGGTCATGGGCTGGAAGGGGATCATGGGCTGGAGGAGGCTCGTGAGGTTGCCGAGACACAGGAGAGCCCGGCGGCCGCCGCACCCACCGACGCATCGGCCGCGTCCGCACCATCCGCGCCCCCCGCACCATCCGCGCCATCCGCGCGATCTGTGCCCTCCGCGGAACCCAAGGCACCCGAGGGGACCGAGACGGCCGGTGGCCCCCCTGAAGGCCCTGTCCCGCACCTGGCGGCAACCACTGCCCCCACACCCGGCGAAGCGGCCCATCTGGCAGATATCGCCGGCCAGTTGGCCGACCTGGAACTCCTCCTGCGCGACGCCTCAACGATCGACCGCGCCCACCTCGCCGACCGCATCGCCGAACTGGAACAGGCGGTCGGCAGACTGCTGGTGAACCGCGAGCCGTAAGACCGCCCGGCCCGCTGGTCCATGGGGTACGGCCCGCGCCCGGGCTCCCGCCCCGGCCCGCCCCGGAAGCGGTGGCCGCGCGCGAGCTCGCCGCCCGGCGCCCAGGCCGCGTCGAATGCGGCCTCGTCCTGACCGGTGATCGCCATCAGGCCGAGCAGTATCCGCTCCGTCAGATCCGGCTCCAGCTGAACCTTCACGCCCTCCTGGAGTGTCGGCTGATCCACTCCCTCGGGCCCCGGACAGACGGGCCCGGTACGGCTGTTCGGTCAGGCGATCATGGCGAGTTCGGGGTCCTGGCGGAGTTTGGCCAGGGCTCGGGAGACGGCGCTCTTGACCGTGCCGATCGAGACCTCCATGACCTCGGCGGTCTGGGCCTCGCTCAGGTCCTCGTAATACCTGAGGACGACCATGGCCCGCTGGCGGGCGGGCAGCCGCATCACCGCGCGCCACATCGCGTCCCGCAGACCCTCCAGCTCGGCCGGGTCGGGGGCCGGCAGCGGGTCGGGCTCGGGGAGCTCGTCGACGGCGAACTCCTCCACCCTGCGCTTGCGCCACTGCGAGGTACGGGTGTTGATCAGTGCGCGGCGGACGTAGCCGTCCAGCGCGCGGTGGTCCTCGATCCGCTCCCAGGCCAGATAGGTCTTGGCCAGGGCGGTCTGGAGGAGGTCCTCGGCGTCGTTGGGGTTGGCGGACAGCGACCGCGCGGCGCGCAGCAGGACCGGCCCCCGGGCCCGTACGTAGGACGAGAAGCTGGGGAACACAGCGGCGGTCGAAGCGCTGGTGCACACAGGCGTGGTCATGGCCCCCACGCTAGGAGCGAGGGGGGTGTAAGCGGATCGGCCCCAAGTGCCGAAGCGGCCTCCCCCTCAAGTTGTACGGAGCGGGCGGGCCCCACCTCCTCTGGGGGGAGGGGGCGCGGCGGTCCCCTAGGGACTGCCCGGGGAACTGTCCGGGTCACCATCCGGGGAACTGTCCGGGGCACCATCTGGGGTACGGCCCGGGCCCGGGGTACCGCCCGGGGTACCGCCCGGAGCGCCGGCTCCGTCCCGGCTGAGGATCAGCCCGGAGGTCGGCACGCCGGTCCCCGCCGTGACCAGCACGTGGGTGGCGTCCGGCGTCTGGTTGGGGGAGGTTCCGCGGAGTTGCCGGACGGCTTCAGCGATGCCGTTCATGCCGTGCAGGTAGGCCTCGCCGAGCTGGCCGCCGTGGGTGTTCAGCGGAAGGACGTCCGCGGCGACGAAGTCGGCGGCCTCGCCGGGCGCGCAGAAGCCGAACTCTTCCAGCTGCATGAGCACGAAGGGGGTGAAGTGGTCGTAGAGGATGGCGACGTCGATGTCGGCGGGGGTCAATCGGGAGGTGCGCCAGAGCTGGCGGGCGACCACGTTCATCTCCGGCAGGCCGGTCAGGTCGTCACGGTAGAAGCTGGTCATCTGCTCCTGGGCGCGTCCGGCGCCCTGGGCCGCGGCCGTGATCAGTGCGGGCGGGCGTCGCAGGTCACGGGCCCGCTCGGGGGTCGTGACGACGAGGGCCTGGCCGCCGTCGGTCTCCTGGCAGCAGTCCAGCAGCCGCAGCGGCTCGACGATCCAGCGGGAGGCCGCGTGATCGGCGAGGGTGATCGGCCTGCCGTGGAAATAGGCGGCCGGGTTGCGGGCGGCGTGCCGGCGGCCGGTGACCGCGACCTGGCCGAAGGCCTCCGAGGTGAGGCCGTAGGTGTGGAGGTAGCGCTGCGCCGCCATCGCGACCCAGGAGGCCGGGGTGAGCAGACCGAAGGGGAGGTTCCAGCCAAGCGCCGTGCCCTCGGCGGAGGGCTGCCGTTCCTGCACACCGGAACCGAAGCGGCGGCCCGAGCGTTCGTTGAACGCCCGGTAGCAGACGACGACTTCGGCGATCCCGGTGGCGACGGCGAGGGCCGCCTGCTGCACGGTGGCGCAGGCCGCGCCACCGCCGTAGTGGACGCGCGAGAAGAAGGACAGCTCCCCGATGCCCGCTGCTTGCGCGAGGGTGATCTCGGGGGTGGTGTCCATGGTGAAGGTGACCAGGCCGTCGACGTCGCCCGGGGCCAGGCCGGCGTCGTCGAGCGCGGCGTGCACGGCCTCGACGGCGAGCTTGAGCTCGCTGCGACCGGAGTCCTTGGAGAACTCCGTCGCACCGATCCCGGCGAGGGCGGCGCGCCCGGAGAGCGCATCGGGACGGTGCAGGCTCATACGGTGCCCTCCGGGGAAAGGCGGGACCGGGACGCGCAGGACGCCGCGGCCCCGGGCGGAGGCAGGCGGACGGTGGCGGTGCCGGTGACGTGATTACCGAGCGCGTTGGTACCGATGATCTGGACGCGAGCGGTGATTCCGTGGGGGGTGGTGGGGCTGGCGGTGGAGGTGGCGGTGGCGTTAGGGGTGGAAGTGGGACGGGCGGGGAGTGCGTCGACCTCGGTGATCGTCCCGGTCAACGTCATGGTGTCTCCTGGGTAGTTGGGGGCACCGAGCCGTATCGCGAGTTTCTGCAGCACGGCGGTGGGACCGAAGTGGTCGGTGAGGTAGCGGCCCACCAGCCCGTTGGTGGTGAGGATGTTCATGAAGATGTCCGGGGAGCCCTTCTCCCTGGCGAGCTCGACGTCATGGTGCACGTCCTGGTAGTCGCGGGAGGCGAGGGCCCCGGCGACGATCAGCGTCCGCGTGATCGGAATCTCCAGGGCGGGTAGTACGTCACCGGCCCGGACGCTTCTGCCTCGTTCTTCCCGTGTCATGCGGCCTCCTCATTCGGCGGATCGGTCAGCAGGGTGCCGAGTTCTTCCAGGAGTGCGGCGCCGCAGCCGAGGTGGGCGTCGAGTTGGCGGCCCCAGAGGAAGTGCCGGTGGACGGGGTGGTCGAGGTCCGCGCCGACGACGCCGTGCAGATGCTGGCCGGTGTGCACCACGCGCCGGCCAGCCTCGGACGCCCACCACGCGCCGGCCAGCGCATGCGCGCCGTACGGCAGCCCCGCGTCATGGCCCCAGGCCGCCTCGTAGGTGGTGACGCGGATGGCCTCGGTATCCATGTACGCGTCGGCCGCGCGCAGCAGGACGGCCTGGTTGGCGGAGAGCGGACGGCCGAACACCAGGACCAGCGCCAGACCCAACAGCTCGATCTCCTCGACGGCCGCCGGCAGTCCGGCCGCGCACAACGCCTTCCAGAGCTCGGCGTCCGAGGCGGTACCGGCCGCCGTCAGCCGGTCGCGCGTGGCGAGGTCGCCGAAGATCCGCACCGCGAGCTGCTGGGCGGCGGACTGCTCCTCGGTGGGGGTGACGTCCATCAGCCCTCAGCCCTCGCCCGTGCGGAACACCGACGGCACCGAGCCCTCGCCCGCACGGAACACCGGCAGCTCCAACTCCTCCTCCACACGCAGGAATTCCAGTCGTACCGGCATCCCGATCCGCACCTTGTCGCGGGGCACGCCGATCACGTTGCTGACCATCCGGACGCCCTCGGCGAGCTCGATGAGCCCCACCGCGTAGGGCGGGTCGAAGGCCGGGAAGGGTGGGTGGTGCATCACCACGTACGAGTAGACGGTGCCGGAGCCGCTCGCCTCGATCGTGTCCCATTCGGGGGAGCCGCATGCCTGACAGCCGGGAAGCCAGGGGAAGCGCAGCGTCCGGCAGCCTCCGCACCGCTGTATCAACAGCCTGTGCCGGCTCACGCCCTCCCAGAACCCCGCATTGTCCCGGTTGATCACCGGCCGCGGCCGCCGCGCCTTCGCCGGTGCCTCCGCCAACGGTGGCGGTGCCGGTGGCGGTTCCTTCTGCCGTGCCGGCCTCTGGGCCGGCGCGTACTTGAGGATCCGGAAGCGGTGCGTCCCCGCCAGTTCCCCACCCGCTCGGACGTCCATGCGCGTCGTGACGAAGTGGCCGGTCCCCAGCTTGGTGGTCTTACGCTCCGATACGGACTCGATCACCGCGTCGAAGGTGATCCGGTCGCCCGGCCGCAGCAGCCGCAGATACTCCTGCTCACAGTCGGTCGCCACCACGGCCGTGTAGCCGGCGCGGTCGAGCAGCGTGGACAGCTCGTCGTACGCCCCCGAGCGGCCCTGATGGCCGGAGAGCCCGCCCATCGTCCACGCCTGGAGCATCGTCGGCGGGGCGATCGCGTCCGGTCCCTGGTACGCCGGGTTGGCGTCCCCCATCGCCTCGCACCAGTGCCGGATCATGACCGCGTTGACCGGGTCCTTCCCGACACCGGCGGTGGCCGCGGGCCGCCCCTCGTACGCCTTCAGCCGCTCATACAGGTCCCCGGCGGCCGTTGCCTCGTCCGTGTCCACTTCCGTGCCCTGCGCGCCTTCCGTGCCCTGCGCGCTTTCCCTGTCCTGCGCGCTTTCCCTGTCCTGCGCGCCTTTCGTGCCCTGCGCGCCTTTCGTCCCCTGCGCGCCCTCCGTCTCCCGCGTGTCCCCGGTCGCCGTCATCGCCGTCCCCTCCACATCCCCAACCGCATCCCCAGCCGCATCATCGCGACGATCTCCCGCTGGACCTCGCTCACGCCGCCCCCGAACGTGTTGATCTGCGCCGCGCGGTTCATCCGCTCCAGTTCGCCGTCCCCGTAAGCGCCCGGCGAACCGGCCCGCACCAGGGCGGACTCGCCGACCACCTCCTGGCACATCCGGTAGACCTCAACCGCACTCTCCGTCCCGGCGAACTTGACCCCGCTGGCACCCCCGAGGCTGAGCGTCCCGGCGCCCACATCACCGACCAACCGCCAGTTCAGCAGCCGGGTCACCGCCAGCCGGGCGTGCACCTCGGCGAGCCGGGACCGGACCCACGGACGGTCCGCCGGCCGCTCCCCGGTCTCCGGGTCGGCCGCGCGGGCGTACTCCAGCGCCGCGCGGTACGCGTCCTCGGCCTGCATCCCGATCGCCGCCAACGCCACGCGCTCGTGGTTGAGTTGGTTGGTGATCAGCCGCCAGCCGGCGTTCTCCTCGCCGACGAGACTGCCGGCCGGAACGCGTACGTCGTCGTAGTACGTGGCCGTGGTCCGCAGCCCGCCGACCGTCTCGATCGGCGTCCAGGAGAAGCCCGGCGCATCGGTCGGTACGAGGATGATCGAAATGCCCTTGTGTGGGGGCGCCTCTGGGTCGGTACGACAGGCCAGCCAGATCCAGTCGGCCTGGTGGGCGTTACTGGTGAAGGTCTTGGCACCATTGATCACCCAGTGACCGTCAGCGCCGCCAACGCTGCTGGCCCCGCCATCGCTGCTGGCCCCGCCCTCACTGCTGGCCCCGCCCTCACTGCTGGCCCCACCACCACTGCTGGCCCCGCCCTCACTGCTGGCCCCACCACCACTGCTGGCCTCACCACCGTGCCCACTACCGGCCTCGCCACCATGCCCACCCTCGGCCCCACCGCCGTTGTCGCCTCCCGGCCCCTCCCGCCCCTCCGCACCGGCACCCGGTTCACACACATCAATGGAGACCGGGGCACCGGCGCGGTACGCCTCGTCGAAGAAGATGAACTGTTCGTCCGGGCCGCGCCCCTGCCCGCCGTACTCTGTCGGCCAGCCAAGGCCGAGCATGCCGTCGGCACCGATCCGACGCAGCACCGCACGCTGCGCATCGGCACCCTCGGGCGCGCCGTCCGGCATCAAGTTACGGAAGTAGGCCCGGAGTTCTGCACGCAGACGTTCCTGGCGCGCGGTGGGGGCGAGGTGCACGTGGACGGCCTCCCCTTCTGTGGCCCGGAGGCCCGATGACCCGATGACCCAGATGGCACAGTGACCCGACGCCCCGGCGCCCGGTTACGCGGCGCCCCGGTGACGCGGCGCCCCGGCGGCCCCACGAACCTGCGGCCCCGTGACCCCGCGGCTCCACGAACCCCGCGGCTCCACGAACCCCGCGGCCCCGATGGAAGCAACGCCCCAGTGGCCCACCCGGCGGCCCAGTGGCCCAGCAACCCCGGCGCCCCGACGCCTCCACGCCCATTCCCCCACGCAAGCACAAGCGAGCGGGTTTCTGACTGTCCGTCAGAAACCCGCTCACTGTCAAGGCCGGCGCGGCGAACCCCAGAGCAGCCCATGCTCTCGACGTCGGCCTCGACGTATCACCCCTGGTCAGCCGCCTCTCCCCATACGGCGGCCCCGGGTCAGCCGATGTTGTTCCCGAAGCTGACGGTGGCGTTGCCCTGGTCGATGGTCGTGAAACCGGACCCGTTGACGCTCGCGGTGTTGTCCTGGTTGGAGGCGCCGGCACCGTTGGCAACCTGCTGGCCGTTGGTCGCATTGCCGTGGTTGTCGTCGCCGATGAGGACGCCCCCCTGGCTCGTCGACGCCGCATTCGACCCGTTGGTCGCAAAGCCGCCGTTGTCGGCCTGCGCCACGCCGGAAAGGAGCGCCACCGCGAAGGGCAACGCGGCGGCCACAGCGATGACGCGGGCCGTACGGGTGCTTGCCATCTCAATTCCTCCTACGGAACACAACTTCTGGATCCCACCTGCCGGACCGGGCTCGGCGGGCCCGCCGGGACCGGTCCACGCCTGGTCAATTGCAGAACTCCGTTGGCCCATCGGATAGTTGGCCGGCCACCACGATGCTTGCCACACGTCGCGAACTCAGGATTGCCCACGGATCCCCGACGAATCCGCCACCGCGGACCGATTCCCTCGCAAGCATGAGGAACCCCCGGTAAACCCCCGCCGCATCACGTCACCCCTCCCGCCGCCCCGCGACAAGGACACGGCCCGCCGGCACCCCCGGCCCCTCAGGCATAAGCGGCCACACCCATTCCGCCCAGCCGCCCCGGCGCACGAACCGCCTCCCGCACGCCCCCCCCTTCCCCTCATCGAACATTCGTACGAAAATAGCGTCATGGCACCCCTGCACCTACGCCATACCGAGCCCCCGCCGGCCGACCGCTC
The DNA here is from genome assembly GCF_040640655.1 of Streptomyces sp. NPDC021749. NCBI lineage: Bacteria > Bacillati > Actinomycetota > Actinomycetes > Kitasatosporales > Streptomycetaceae > Streptomyces > Streptomyces sp. NPDC021749. The sequence continues at coordinate 21,787 of NZ_JBFACE010000002.1, forward strand.
ACAGCCCCCGGCCGAAGCACACTCACACCCACCGATCGACGCGCGGTGGCAAGCATCACCGACCCCCGACACATCCCACCCACCCACCGCCGCCCCCGCGCACCCGCCCACACCCCCACCAGCCACGCCCCCACCGCCCACACCCACACCGCCCACACCCACACCGCCCCCCACCCCCTCCACTGCCTCCACTCCCTCCCCCTCCACCCCCTCCAGCCCCTCCCCCGCCCTCTCCCCACCCCTCGACGCCCACACCGCCGCCCTGGCCGAGGCGCTGATCGCCGCCGAGCGCGGCTATCCCGTCATCCCGCTCACCCGCTCCAAGCTGCCCGCCCTACGGTCCCCGCACCGCGGGCACCCCGAGGTCCCGCCCTGCCACGGTGACTGCGGCCGCCTCGGGCACGGTGTCCACGACGCGAGCACCGACCCGTTCACCATCCGCCGCATGTTCGCTGCGGCACCCTGGGCCACCGGCTACGGCATCGCCTGCGGACTCCCGCCGCACCACCTCATAGGCCTCGACCTCGACACCAAAAACGGGGCCGACGGCCTCACCGCCCTGCTGTTCCTCGCCGAGGCACACGACTTCCCGACCCCTCCGACGATCATGGTCCGCACCCCCAGCGGCGGCCAGCACCTCTGGTTCACCGGCCCGCCGTCCCCGCCCGTCCCGAACTCGGTCGGCCGCCTCGCCCCCGGTATCGACGTCCGCGGAACGGGCGGCTACCTGGTCGGCCCCGGCTCACTCACCACCCACGGCCGGTACGTCCTCGCACCGAACACCCCCGACCGCCCGGCCCCCGTCCCCGCACCCCTGCTCACCCTGCTCACGGCCCCGCCCGCGCCGACCCGCCACCGCCCCTCCCCGCATCACACCGGTACCGGATACGAGCCGTCGCCGGACGTCCCGCCCCAGCCCGCCGCAGCGCTCGTACGCTTCGTGCGCACCTCCCCGGTCGGCCAGCGCAACGCCCGGCTCTTCTGGGCCGCCTGCCGCGCCTACGAGGACGGCCTCGGCCCGGAGCTCGCCGCCCGACTGACCGAGGCCGCCTGCCACACCGGCCTCCCCGAAGAGGAGGCCCGCGCAACCATCGCCTCAGCATCCCGCCGGCGCTAGTCGCAGCCCCCTCCCACAGAAGCCACCTCGCCCAAAAGCCACCTCCCCCAGAAGTCACCTCTTACAAGAAGCCATCCCAGGGGTGTCACCACCAAACGCCTGCTCCCACCTGCCGCGCCTACGCGACCGACACGGCCCAGGAACCCCGGCAACGGACGCGTACGCCCACACCGAGGCCGACTTCGAGCCCGCGGCGGACATCGGTACCGGCATCAGCCTCGACGGTGACTGCCCCTCGCCGGGGCCAAGCAAAGCTCCGCGCCACCGCCGGCAGCGAAGCCGTAGAACTGCCGACCCGCGTAGAACGCCCCGGCCGCACAGAACGCCCCGGCCGCACAGGACCACCGGCCCGCCCAATGGACCATCCCGCCGACCCCCCTCTCCACAGCCACCAGCCACCACCGACCAGTAGCCACCACCGGCGACCGACCACCGACCACCACCGGCACCGGCACCGGCACCGGCCAGCAACGCCGCTCTCTCCCGGCCCGCGGAAACCCCGCCCCTCCCCCTCCCCCCCCCCGGCGGAAATCCCGCCCCTCCTTCTCGTCCTAGTCCCCAGAGGCGCCAGGCTTCCGCGCCTCAATCAAAAACCGCGTCGTATGCGCCACGAACGCCCCCTCCCGCCGCATCTGCTCATCCAACTCCCGCAACCGGTCCAGGTATTGCTCCACGCTGAACCCGGGCACCATCCACACCACCTTCCGCAGAAAATAAATAACCGCCCCGATGTCGAAGAACTCGGTCCGCAACGACTCGGCCCGCAGGTCGACCACCTCCAGCCCGGCCGCCTCCGCCTCCCGCCGCGCGTCCTCGGGGTGCCGCGCCCGCCGTACGTCTTCAGGCTGTGGCCCGAGGAAGTACTCCACCAGCTCAAAAACGCTCGCCGGCCCCACCTGTTGGGAGAGGTACGCCCCACCGGGCCGCAGCACCCGCGCGATCTCCTCCCACCACACGGTCACCGGATGACGGCTCGTCACAAGATCGAACGCCGCATCGCCGAACGGCAACGGCGGCTCATCCTCGTCGGCCACCACCACCGCACCGAGCGGATGCAGCAATGCGGTGGCCTTGGCGATGTTCGGCGGCCAGGACTCCGTGGCCGCCATCACCGGCGGCAACTTCGGAACCCCGGCAAGCACCTCCCCACCCCCCGTCTGGATGTCCAGTGCCGCCCCCACCCGCGCCAACCGCTCCCCCAGCGCCCGCTGGTACCCCCAAGAGGGCCGCTCCTCAGTAGCCCTCCCCTCCAACCACGAAAAATCCCACCCCTCCACCGAAACGGCCTCCGCCTCGGCCACCAATTCCTCAAACCCGCGCATACAAGCCATACGATCCATACGCTCCATACCCCCACACTTCCTCTAATCACCCCCCAGCACCACCCATTTACCCACCGCCTCACACCAGCCCCAGCCGCGAACTCCTGCCACCAGTCACCAACCACCAACCACCAGCCACCAGCCATCACCCGGAACCAGAGCTGCAGCAGAGCTCGCGGCAGAGCTCACCACTCAGGTGTGGCCGCTGCCATGGCACGGCTCGCTGACACTCTTGGCGCGTTGGTCGGCGCAATTACCGCCCTGATGCGGATGATCCGCGTCACGGCGTGCGGGAAGGAACGCATAGGAGCGAGCGTAGAACAGGACACCGCCCGGCAAGGATCGACGTGTCACCACCGAATTACCCAGCCTCAGCGCGGAGTTGAGACCGCAGAGCCTCCTTGCTTGCCGGCTCCACATCAACCACGCGGCCAAGGCGTCGCACAAACCCCCACCCGGTGGGCCCCCAACGGAGAAAGCGTTGCCATGCCCCATACGCACCGACCGCTGGACTGCGCCGCGCTCTGCTGCGCTGCTCGAAGCCGGGCCGCCACGGCCGTGCACACCTGCGCCTCGGCCATGACCCCGGCAGCCTTCCCGCCACCACCCCGCTGCACCGCGTCCGCCGGCCCCAAAGCCACCACTAAGCCCGCCCCGGTAAGCCGCGCAGAGGACAACCACGGCATCGACGACCATACGAAGCCCACGCAGCAGCTCCCGCAATACGACGCCTCCCGGGCCACGCCCCACTGGAACCCCTACGAGCACGTGCACCAGATCCAGAGTGCGACACCTGAGACACCTGAGACACCCCGAACACAGAAGGCCCCCGACCGGGAAAACCCTGGTCAGGGGCCATCTACCTGCGGAGGCTGTGGGATTTGAACCCACGGTGACGTTGCCGCCACGACAGTTTTCAAGACTGTTCCCTTAGGCCGCTCGGGCAAGCCTCCCCGCGGCGCCCGGCGCGTGGAGCGCGGGTGCCGCGGGATCAGATTAGCGCGTCACTTGTCGCCCGTGCGCTGCCCCAGGGTGACTTTGGCCGTGTGCTCCTTGCCGGCGCGCTTGTAGGTCAGGGTGACCTGGTCGCCGGGCTTGTGCTGCCAGATTTCGCTGATGAGGGTGGGGCCGCTGTCGATGACCGTGTCGTCGAGCTTGGTGATCGTGTCACCGGGCTGCAGGCCGGCCTTGTCGGCCGGGCCGTTCGGGGTGACCGCGTCGGAGCCGTTGTTGCCGGTCTGGGCGATGGTCGCGCCGTCGCCGGTGTCCCGCATGCCGACCTGGACGCCGATCTGCGGGTAGATCGGCTTACCAGTCTTGATCAGGTCCTGGGCCACCCGCTTGGCCTGGTCGATGGGGATCGCGAAGCCCAGCCCGATGCTGCCGGACTGGCCGGACTCGCCGCCCAGGCCGCCGCCGTTGCCGGCCGACTGGATCGCGGAGTTGATGCCGATGACGTTGCCGCCGGCATCCATCAGCGGTCCGCCGGAGTTACCCGGGTTTATCGACGCGTCCGTCTGCAGGGCGCTCATGTACGACGCCTGGCTGCCGCCGCCGTCGCTGGACGCCACCGGCCGGTCCTTGGCGCTGATGATGCCGGTGGTGACCGTGCCGGACAGCCCGAACGGCGCGCCGATCGCGATCGTGGCGTCGCCGACCTGCACGTTGGACGACTTGCCCAGCGGGAGCGGGTTGAGGGTGGCGTCCCCCGGGTTCTTGAGCTTGATCACGGCGACGTCGTAGCCCTGGGCGTGGCCGACGACCTCGGCGTCGTACTTCTTGCCGTTGGAGAACGTCGCGGTGAGCTTGCCGCCGTCTGCCGCGCTGGCGACGACGTGGTTGTTGGTGAGGATGTGGCCCTGCTTGTCGTAGACGAAGCCGGTGCCGGTGCCGCCCTCACCGGTGGCGCCCTGCGCCTCGATCGTCACGACGCTCGGCAGCGCGCGCTGCGCTATTCCGGAGACCGAGGTGGGCTTGCGGTTCAGCGCACCGGCGTCACCGGGCGCGGAGACCGTCGTGGAGGCGGTGTCGTCGCGGCCCGCGGCCCAGTAGCCGATGCCGCCGCCGACTCCACCGGCAACCAGCGCGGCCACCAGGACGGCGGCGATCAGCCCACCGGTGCGCCGCTTGGGAGTAGGGGTGCCGGCCCCCGCCCACGGGTCGCCGCCACCGCCGTACGGAGGCCCGCCCCAGCCGCCACCGGAGGAACCGTGACCGGCCTCGACGTACGGGGGGAGCTGCGCGGTGGGCTCGCCAACCGGGTGACCGGTGGAGGTGGGCTCGCCACCCGGATATCCGGTCGTGGTGGGCTCACCACCCGGGTGCCCGGGCGTGGTGGGCTCGCCGCCGGGGTACCCCGCCTGCGGCGGCTGGTACGGCTGCTGGTGCGGCGGCTGGGGGTGGCCGGGCCCGTCGGCCGAGGCGACGGTCGGGGCGAAGTCCGGCGGCGGGGGTGCCGCGGGGGGAGTCGCGGGCGCGGGCGGCGTGTCGGGAGCTTGGGCGCCGGAGGCGGACGCGGCAGCGCTGTCCGGCTGCGCCCCGGTCGGCGGCTTGGCCTCCGACGGGACGGCTCCCTCGTTCTCGGTGCTCACAGCTCTCTCCTCAGCTTCACGGCCTTACGGTCCCGCCCGGGCCCGGCGGGCCCGTACGGGGGGGTCTTACGGTCCGGCCGGGCCTCACGGTCCAACCGGGTGTGGGGACGGTGACACGGACTGCGTCCCCGAGGTGTCCGGGGGCGCGGAGTGCGTCCCCGAGGTGTCCGGAGATGCGGACCGCGTCCCCGATTACGTCTCGGAGGGCGATCTCCGTCACCGCCGGAGTTCCGGTGGACCGGTGGACCGATGGGCCAGGTGAACCAGGCTGACCAGGTGGACCAGACGGGCCCGGTGGACCGAGTCTGCCTCCGGTTGGCTCGGCTACCCACTTCGCGGCTCACCAGTACTCCCGGCGCGCCGTTCCGTGCTCCAGTACTCCGGTGCTCCAGTACTCCGGTACTCCTGTCCTCTCCTCCACTGCTCCAGTGATCCAGTGCTCCAGTACTCCGGTGCTCCCGCACTCCGGTACCCCAGGATTCAGGATCCCGGCGGTCTCGGCGAGTCCCGGGCCGCCGGACCGGTCCGTCGGTCCGGGCCGCGCGGTGGGTCCGCGGGCCCCGGGCCGGGCGGTACGGGCCGGGCGATACGGGCGAAGCTCCGTCCCAGCCTTTCCCACCGCGCGTCAGAGCGCCGTAAGCCGAGGCTGTGACTGTGCTCTCATCCTTTATGCCGGACAAAACGGGCGCATCCGTTGTTCCGCGCGTCGGGGTACAGCTGCCCCACGCGGCGGGGCCCCGGCGGAGGCCACGGCGGGGGCGCCGGCGGGGGCCACGGCCGGCACCACCGCAGGAGATCACTACGGAGATCACCATTCCCGTCCCGGGCAGACCCCAGCCCGCTCGCCCGCGGTCGGCCGTCCGCGGTCCGCGGTCAGCGTTCCTCGGCCTGCGGTCGGCGGTCCGCGGCAAAGACGTAGAGACGAGGGACGGGGGATCAGGCCCCATCTCCCCGTACGCCCGGGCGGCCCGGCGTCGGCGAGTGGCACGATAACGCGGTGAGCTATGCACGCCCCGCCCAGGACCGCCACCCGGATCGTCCCGCCATTTCCGTAGTGGCCCATCGGGGTGCTTCGGAGGACGCCCCGGAGCACACCCTGGCCGCCTACCGCAAGGCGATCGAGGACGGGGCGGACGCCCTGGAGTGCGACGTCCGGCTGACCGCGGACGGCCATCTGGTCTGTGTGCACGACCGGCGGGTGAACCGCACCTCCAACGGGCGTGGCGCGGTCTCCGCCCTCGAACTCGCCGATCTCGCCTCCCTCGACTTCGGCTCCTGGAAGGAGGAGGCGCTCGGCAGCCAGACGTTCGGGGCCGAGGCGCCGGACCGCCAGGGCGGGGTCTACGGCGGCGAGGCGCCGGACCGGCAGAACGAGGATCCCGAGCGGACGTCCGTACTGACGCTGGAGCGGCTTCTGGAGCTGGTTGCCGACGCGGGCCGCCGGGTCGAGCTGGCCATCGAGACCAAACATCCGACGCGTTGGGCCGGACAGGTGGAGGAGCGGCTGGTCGAGTTGCTGGACCGGTTCGGGTACACGAAACCGGCCAAGAGCGACGACCCGCCCTCTCCGGTCCGGGTGATGAGTTTCTCCGCCCGTTCACTGCACCGCGTCCGGGCCGCCGCGCCCGCCATCCCCGCCGTCTACCTGATGCAATTCCTCACCCCCCGCTACCGCGACGGCCGGTTGCCGGCGGGCGTGGGCATCGCGGGGCCCGGCATCCGGATCCTGAGGGCACATCCCGAATACGTCGCCAAGGCACATCGAGCGGGCAATCAGGTGCATGTGTGGACGGTCAATGAGCCCGACGATGTCGTGCTGTGCCAGGAATTGGGAGTCGACGCGGTGATTACAAACCGCCCCAAGCAGGTACGAATGCAACTCGGCCTTGGCTAAAGCTCATCACAGGGTGTGCACCGGCGCATTCGGCTGGTGCCCGATGCCGGTTTGTGCGTCATTGCGTGCCGGGTGGCCGGTTTCCGGTCCAGTCCATTGGGGCATTCATCCCGTGGCGTGGGGCAAAGGAGGTCTCGGGGGTGGCGTTGGTGGTGGCACAAGAGGTGCCGACGTCGTCGATCATGGCCGTACCCCATGGTCCAGTGGGTGTGGGCATGGCCAGGCGGCGCATGCGTGAAGAGCTGTTGGCAAGCGGAGTTCAGGACACGGTCGTCGATGACGCGGTCCTGGTCCTTTCGGAGTTGCTGAGCAATTCCTGTCGGCATGCCCGTCCGATCGACGAACCCGGCTCGGCGGGCCCGGTGGCGGCCCGGAACGGCTCGCGGGTGGGGGCCGTGGCGTCCGTGCGGGCGTCCTGGCAGATCGACGGGCAGGGCCGGCTGACCGTTGCGGTCACGGACGGCGGCGGACCGACCCGTCCACGCCCGGCCACTCCTTCCGTCACCGCACACGGCGGCCGGGGACTGGCGATCATCCGCTCGCTCGCCAAGGACTGGGGCGTACGCGACAGCGCCCCGGGTGAGGTCACGGTGTGGGCTGCGCTCTCTCTTCAGGGCGCGTTCGCTACGCGCGTGGATCTGTTGCCCGATCCGACGGCCGACGCAGTGACCGGCCCGGTTGCCGGGCTGCCGTCCCCCCTCGCACCCACCGGCCGGCCGCTGAACCCGGCCGCCTTCCTGGACATCGAGGACTTGGCGTAGCCCTCGCGGTCTTGGCGTATCCCTCGCGGTCGGCCTCTCTTGGCGTAGGCCTCGCAGGCTTGGGGTAGACGACGAGGGCTCGGCGCAGCCCTCGCGTTCTTGACATAGACGACCAGGACTTGACGTAGGTGGGCCCACGACGTCCTGGGCGTGGCGCAGATACCCCAAGACGTCGAGGACTTGGCGCGGGTAACCCGGCGGACATGGGCGGCACAGCCGGCGCAGTCGGGACAGCCTATGCAGTCGCGACAGCCAGCGCGGTCGGGACAGTCTGCCCAGTCAGGACATTCGACATAGTCAGGTCAGTCAGCACAGTCGGAACAATTGGGCAGTAGGCCGTCCCCCACCGGCCCTCCCCAGCCCGCCAACGAGACACCCGCGAAAACACCCGCGACGCCGCCACGCATGGTCGGGGCGGGCCGGTGCGCGATCCTCTAGGCTCGCGCCGAAACGCGTCCGTACGTCCAGCCCGTACGACCAGGCCGTGCGTCCCGTGCGTACGACCGGGCCGTACGACCGGGATCGACCAGGAGAAGCCGCCGCATGGCCAAGAAGCGCCGCCCCCAGCCCCAGTCCGCAGCACCGCAGATCAAGGACGGGGAGGTGCCGGTCGTCGGCGCTCGTGAGCCCTGCCCGTGTGGTTCCGGCCGCCGGTACAAGGCGTGTCACGGGCGGCGCGCGGCGCACGCCGTCACCGAGTTGGTGCAGCGGCCCTTCGAGGGCCTGCCCGGCGAGTGCGACTGGGTGGCGATGCGCGAGCTGGTGCCCGCCGCCACCGCCGAGTTGACGCTGAAGGGCGGACTGCCCGAGGGCGTGCCCTCCGTGACGCTGGCGACGGTGCTGCCGATGGCGTGGCCCGCGCTGCGCCGTGACAACGGGGCGGTGCTGCTCGGGCTGCAGAACGACACCGCCTCCGGTGACATCAGCCGTGACCTCGCGGACACCCTGCAGCGCGCACTGGCCGCGGAACCGGGCAGTCCGGTCGCTGCCGCGCGGCCCTCCGCCGAGGGTCCGCGCCTCCAGGATCTGCTCGACCTGAACGCACCTTTTGAGCCGACCGTCCACACGGGCTTCGAGTTCTGGGTGGAGAACGCCGAGAACGCCACCGGTGAGGTCGCCGCCTCTCTGGAGCGGGCCAACGCGGCCGCCATTCCGACCGCCCGGATTCCCGGCCTGGAGGGCGCGTACTGGTGCGAGGCCCCCGAGAAGAACCACCTGCGCTGGGTCACCGCCCACCCCGAGGAGCAGCTGCTGGACGCGCTCGCCCGGCTGCACGCGGCGGGCGTGTCCTCGCTCGGTGAGGGCACCCGCCTGGTCGGTTCGTTCCGCGCCCACGGGCTGGTCGTACCGGTGTGGGACCTGCCCTCGGCGATGGGCGCGGACGAGGTCGCCAAGCCGGCCGCGGAGTTCGCCGAGCGGCTGGCCGGGGCGCTCGCGGCCGAGGCCCCGCTGACCGCCGACGAGCGGCGGGCCCGCGGCGGTCTCACCAACCGTCAGATCACGCTGAGCTGACCGTCCCGGCGGAGATCGTGCGCACCGTACGCCTCTGGGGACACCGGCGTGACGCCGGTCACAACTCCCCCTACCTGACGGTAAATAAGCGTCCGGAAATCCACGATCGAATTTGCTAACCGCCGATCTCTTGTTACGGTTCTAAAAGCCCGGTCGCTGGTGCATCCCCCGTCGCCAGCGACCGGGCGCTTCCATGTCCGGAATCAGGCACTCCGACCGGCTGGACGATCACGCCGGACAGTCACGCCGGACGATCACCGCGAGCCCGTGGCGCCCCCGCCGCGTTGCCGCCGGAGCGCAGCAGCAGCCGCTCCCCCGCCGCGTCCGAGAACTCCGCGACCGCCGAGTACCCGGCACGCCCCGCGCGTACGGTCCGGCCGGCCGGCGTCTCGCACACGCCCGGCGCATCGGCCGCCGGCACCTCGCAGTTCACCTGGATGCTCCGGCCGTCCGGCCGCAGCAGGGTCAGTACGGCGCGCAGCGGGCTGCCGGTGACATTGCGGTAGTACGTCCGCGCCCAGGTCCGGCCGTACTCGGTGAGCACACAGGTCTGGGCCTCGATGCCCCGCCCGGAGGCGAGTTCGGGGCCGCAGTGGGTGATCCGGCCGGAGAGGAGCGGCAGACCGAGGTCGGCCAGGGTGCCGTCCAGGGGACCGTCCAGGGGGCCGTCCAGGGGGCCGTCGGGGGGTCTGGCCGACAGTCTGGCGGAGGACCCGGCGGGCGCCCCGGCGGGACGGCGCGAGTGCCCGGCTTCGGCGGAACGCTTGCCCGCCTTGGTCCCGTTTTTCCCCGTCTTGACGCCGTTGGTCCCCGCTCCGGGGCCGACTTCCCTCATCCCGGCGCCGCTCCTCCCCGCCGCGGCGCCGTTCTTCCCCGCCATGGCCCGCGCACCCAGGGGGCGTTTTTCGGCCGTGCGCGTTTCTTGCCCGGTGCGGGGTGCGGCGGCCGGGCGGTGGGGGAGCAGTGGTCCGGCCGGGCCGGCAGTCGCGGCGCCGAGCGGTACGGCGACGGCGAGCGCCGCCACACCGGCGAGCCCGGTCATGCGGAGTTTCTGCGCACGCTGCATGGGACCCACCTGCGGTTGAGATGCCATCGTCGACGCCGACGGCTTGACGGTGGGCCGAACCTATCGGCCGCGGGCGGTGCGTCCGGTCGCCCGGACACCCGTTTCCCGTAGTGATCGGGCCCGTCACACCCTTACGGGTGAACCGCCCGCGGGTCCTTCGAGGTCGCCCGCTCGCGCCCGTCAGTACGCGAGCCGGCTGCCGCCGTCCGGGGTGCTGGTGCTGGCCGTCACCAGGGCGTCGACGATCGTGGCCACCTTCGGCAGCCAGGGGGCGGCCGGGGACGGGGGTCCCCCCTGCTCGAACAGGGTTGAGGGCTTGGGGGCCGCCGGCGGCCGTTCCCAGCGCACCCGGCCGGCGCCGATCTGGGACGGCGGAAGCACCACATAGCCGCCCTCGCCGTGGAACCGCAGCGAGCTGGGCACCCAGTCCTGCGAGTGCAGCAGCTCGCCCAACTCGGCCAGCCCGTACGGGGATACGAGCAGCGACCAGCGGGTGGGCGTGGCGACGACGGGGCCGACGCGGACGCCGAAGTGGTCCAGGGCGGCCAGCGCGCGGGCCCCGGCGACCGCCGGCAGGCTCACCGCGCAGGGCGCGCGGCCGCCGGTGGCCAGCACGATCGGGGCGGACGGGCGGTTGGTCCACCACCAGCGCACCATCCGGGCGTCGGTGGTCGCGGCGAGCAGGCCGGGGTCGAAGGGGTGCGCGCCGGGCACCACGCAGTCCGGGTCGGGACAGCTGCAGCGGCGGGTGGGCCGCTCGCCGAGCCCGAGCCGGACGCCGGCGGGCTGCCGGCCGGCGGGGCCGAGCGCCACGCCGGGAAGTACGGGCCACTGCCACTCGGTGGCGCACTGGAGCGCCGCACCGAGCAGCGCCGACCTCCCCGTGCGCCGGAACAGGATCTTGCGTCGCCTTCCGAGGATCTCGCGCATGAGCGCTCGTTCCTTTCCGTTAACGCCGAGGGCTTAGTCCATCGCTCTTCATGGCACTTCAAGGCACTGCTTGCCCGGTCCGCATGGTCTCGCGGCCGGGCCGCTCGATGCCGTGGTGGCGTCCTTGCGGCCCGGTCATGCACGCCGGGGTCGATCGCGCGTCGATCACGCCACGTGGATCTCTGGTCACCGCGTGTACAAGGCAGCGCATCACGTCGTACGCCGAGCGGGGAACGTGGCGGGGGGTGGCGCGCGCATGGCGCTTGCGCTTCCGGTGGTGCAGTCCCCGCCACTTGGGAGTGCGTGCGGTCGCCGCCGTATGAGACGCCGGTGCCCGCCGGAGAGTTCCCGGCGTGACCCCAACTGGCCCCGCACCTTTCCGAGTACGTACCCGCCATGGTGGTGATGACGCGCTGTCGATCGGCGTCAGTCGACCTCAAATTGACGCTCAGGGGGCTTTTTTCAGGCCAATCTACAGACCTCACGGACACCACAAACCCCACGGGGACAATGCTGGACATCCCCTCGCTGGTGCGTGTACATGTGGAGGCATTGATAGCGGAGCAGCATGACATGGGGGTTTGCGATGCTATTGAGGAAATTGAGCGCCCGAACGGATCGCACAACGTCACTCAACAAAAAGCCGCACTCCCTCACAAACAGCGGCCTGAACTGGAGCAATGCCTGGCGCGACGATAGCCGTCGGCCATGACTGCCCCTCACGTACCGAAAGTGGCTGGAATCGAACCAGCTCTGCCCGCTCCCACGCACACTGTCGGCCCGCATCCGGCGAAGAACCCCGCGGACCCGGCATCCGGCACCCCGTCCGACCCCGCCGACGACACGTCCGACCCCGCCACCGACGGAGCCGGGAACACCGCCCCCGACCCCCCGCCCGGCTCCGCCCCCGCCACCCCCGAGGTCTCCGCGCTCGACCAACTCGCCGCCGTCCAGGACCGGCTGGCCGGCTGGATCTCCGACCTCAGCACCCTGCACGACCTGACCGAACGGCTCGCCCGCACAAGGACGTTGGACGAGGCGCTGCACGAGCTGCTGCGCGCCGGCGCCTCGCTGGTCGGCGCCCGCCGCGGGCTGGTGGTCCTGGCGCCGGCCGACGGACTCGGCCCGGAGACCACCGTCGGCCTCGGACTCGGCCACGCCGAGATCGGACACATCGAGACCGTCCCGCGCCGCGCCCTGTCGTTCGCGCGGATACTGGACGGCCTTCCGGAGCCGGGCACCTCCGGCACCGGCGACGACGCGCCCGACGGCAAGGGCGGCCCCGACGACCGTACGGAGATCAGCGAGCCCGACATCCCCGGGGAGAAGGACCTCGATCCGCGGCTGCGGGAGGTCGCCGCCCGTCTCGGGTACGCCGCCAGCTACGCCGTGCCGCTCACCGCCGATCCCGTCGGCCGGACCGGCGCCGCGGTCTGGCTCTACGACGAACCGGCCGCGCCCACCGAACGCCAGCGCCACCTCGTGGGCCTGTACCGCGCCCACGCCGCCGAACACCTCGCCCGTCTCCTCGAACTCCACCGCAGCCGGCAGGCCGCCGCCACGCTCCGCGCGGAGCTGCTGCCGCACCGGCTGCCGCGGGTCCCGGGCGTCCGCCTCGCGGTGCGGCACGCCACCGGGCCGCGCGGCGGCGGCGACTGGTACGACGCCCTGCCGCTGCCGGACGGCGCGCTGGGGCTGGCCGTCGGTTCGGTGACCGGGTCCGGGCCGAGCGCGGTGGCCGCCATGGGACGGCTGCGGGCGTCGCTGCGCGCGTACGCGGTGATGGAGGGCGAGGACCCGGTCGCGGTCCTCTCCGATCTGGAGCTGCTGCTGCGGCTGACCGAGCCGGCCCGCAGCGCGACCGCGCTGTTCGCGTTCACCGAGCCGCCGCCGGGCGCGCCGGGCGGCCCGCCCGCGCCGCCGGTGCCGGGCGTGCTGCCGCGCAAGCTGGTGCTGGCCGGGGCCGGTCACTGCCCGCCGCTGATCCTCGGTGATCTGCGCACGGAGTTCGTGGAGACCTCGCTGTCCGCGCCGCTGGGCATGCTGGCCTGCTGGGAAGCGCCGAGCGTGGAGATCGAACCGGCCGGCGGCGAGACCCTGCTCCTCTACAGCGACGGGCTGCTGCACCGCACCGGGGAGCCGATGGACCGCGCCTTCGCCCGGTTGCACACGGCCGCGGCAAGCGTCCCCCGGGCTCTCCGCCACGATCCGGAGGCGGTGGCCGACCACGTCCTGCGCACGATGCTGCCGCGGGGACTGGACGACCCGTCGTCGGAGGAGGACGTGGTCCTGCTGGTGGCGTACTTCGAGGAGTAGGCGACGCGATCGCGCAGGTCAAAAGGGTGAGCGGCGGTGCCCCGGGAAGGGGCGCGGCCGCTGCCCGAGAGGTCACCTCTGCTGCCCCCTGGACCGTCATCCGTCGGCACATACGATGGAATGCGGTTCACCCTTAAAAGGAGGCATTGTGACCGACGAGCTCACGCCGGAGACCCCGGACGAGGACGAGCAGCCGATCAAGCAGCGCAAGAACGGCCTTTACCCGGGCGTCTCGGATGAGCTCGCGGAGAACATGAAGAGCGGCTGGGCCGACACCGAGCTGCGCGACCTGCAGCCGATCGAGCAGGCCCCGAACGCCGCCCGCCGCCGCGCCGCGCTGTCCGCGCGGTTCCCCGGTGAGCGCCTGGTGATCCCGGCGGGCAACCTGAAGACCCGCTCCAACGACACCGAGTACTCCTTCCGCGCCTCCACCGAGTACGTCTACCTCACCGGCGACCAGACCGACGACAGCGTGCTGGTCCTGGAGCCCACGAAGGACGGCCACGAGGCGACGGTCTACCGCCTGCCCCGCTCCGACCGCGAGAACGGCGAGTTCTGGCTCAACGGCATGGGCGAGCTGTGGGTGGGCCGCCGGCACAGCCTCAGCGAGTCCGAGGCGCTGCTCGGCGTCCCCTGCAAGGACGTGCGGGAGCTGGCCGAAGCGCTCAAGGAGGCCACCGGCCCGGTCCGCGTCGTCCGCGGGCACGACGCCGGCATCGAGGCCGCGCTGACCGACAAGGTCACCGCCGAGCGCGACGAGGAGCTGCGGGTCTGTCTCTCCGAGGCCCGGGTGATCAAGGACGAGTTCGAGATCGGCCAGCTGCAGAAGGCCGTCGACTCCACCGTCCGCGGCTTCGAGGACGTCGTGAAGGTCCTGGACAAGGCCGAGGCGACGTCCGAGCGCTACATCGAGGGAACGTTCTTCCTGCGCGCCCGCGTCGAGGGCAACGATGTCGGCTACGGCTCGATCTGCGCCGCCGGACCGCACGCCACTACCCTGCACTGGGTCCGCAACGACGGCCCGGTCCGCTCCGGCGACCTGCTCCTGCTGGACGCCGGCGTGGAGACCGACACGCTCTACACCGCGGACGTCACCCGCACCCTGCCGATCAACGGCCGCTTCACCGACCTCCAGCGCAAGATCTACGACGCGGTCTACGAGGCCCAGGAGGCGGGCATCGCGGCGGTCAAGCCGGGCGCCGCCTACCGCGACTTCCACGACGCGGCCCAGCGGGTGCTCGCCGAGAAGCTGGTCGAGTGGGGCCTGGTCGAGGGCCCGGTGGAGCGGGTGCTGGAGCTCGGCCTGCAGCGCCGCTGGACCCTGCACGGCACCGGCCACATGCTCGGCCTGGACGTCCACGACTGCGCCGCGGCCCGCACCGAGACGTACGTCAACGGCACGCTGGAGCCCGGCATGGTGCTCACCGTCGAACCCGGTCTGTACTTCCAGGCGGACGATCTGACGGTCCCTGAGGAGTACCGCGGCATCGGCGTCCGTATCGAGGACGACATCCTCGTCACGGAGGACGGCAACCGGAACCTCTCGGCCGCGCTGCCGCGCCGGTCCGACGAGGTCGAGAGCTGGATGGCCGGGCTGAAGAAGTAGCCCTGCTTCACGGGCCGGTGGCGTCGTCCACCGGCCCGTCGCCCTTCCGCGCGTACGCGCCCGCGCGGGCCGCGGCCCACACGGCGGTCGCCGCCGATTCCGCCAGTGCCTGGTCGACCGGGCGGCGGGCGATCAGGATCCGGTAGTAGAAGGGCGCGCCGAGCGCCGACATCACCTGCTCGGGATCGGTGTCCGCGGGCAGTTCGCCGCGCGCCACGGACCGCTCCACCATCCGGCCGGCCAGCGCCAGCCGTTCGCCGAAGAACGACCGCAGCGCGGTGGCCGCCTGCGGATCGCGGGCCGCCGCGGAGACCACCGCCTCGATGAGCCGCCGCCTCCGCGGCTCGCCGTAGAACGCGCTTATCGAGCGGGCCAGCGCGTGCAGGTCGCCGGGGAGGGTGCCGGTGTCCGGCAGCGGCACGTCCGCGCTCAGCTCGGTCAGCACGTCGCAGACCAGACCCTCGATGCTGCGCCAGCGCCGGTAGAGCGTCGCGACGTGGATCCCCGAGCGCTGGGCGACCTTCTCCATGGTGAGCCCGGCGAGCCCGTCGGCGCCCAACTCCTCGAACGCCGCGGCGAGTACGGCCTCGCGGGTGCGCGCCGTGCGCCCGCCGGGTCGGGTCTCGCCCGGGGCTTCCCGGGCCTGGTGCGCTGTCGTCACGCCGGCTCCGTATTGCAGTGCGGGATCACGCCAAGTATTGTCCGGGAAAGACTAACGCGAGCATCTTCGCGTTAGATTTGGTGCGCGCCGGTCTCGCAGGGACAGGGGACGCCGCGGGGGAGGTCCTCCCACCGCGAGACCGCGCCGCCAATCCCTCTCCGGCAGGCACATTCCGGCCAGCCCGCGGCTCCACGAGGCACTTCCGCCCTTACACTCCGCGCCGCCCGCCCGCGCCTGACTCCCGCTCAGCACTCCCGGTGACGCCTCACGACGCCATCGGCAGCGCCGCACCCTCCCGCCACTTCAGGATCTTGTCGAAGCTGACCACCGCGCCCGGGCGGCCGGTGCGGTTGCGGTAGCGGACGTGGTCGGTGAGGGCCTCGATCAGAAAGAGCCCCCGGCCGTCCTCCGCGTATGCGGGGGCCTGGGCGGGGGCGGGGACGGTGGCCGGCGGGGGCGGGTCCGCCGGGCTATGGGGCGGGGCGGAGGGTGCGCCGCGGAAGCCGGGGCCCGAGTCGGTGACTTCGATGCGGCAGGTGTCGCCGTCGATGAAGACCGTCACGCGGTAGTCCTCGGTGGCTCCGTCGCCGCCGTGCTCGACGGCGTTGGCGCAGGCCTCGGACAGCGCGACCGACAGGTCGTAACAGATGTCCGGGTCGACGCCGGCCGTTTCCATCGTGCCCAGCAGCAGTCGGCGGGCGAGGGGCACGCTCGCAGCCTCGCGCCGCAAATGGAGTGACCACCAGATGCTCATCGCTCCAGCCTCCTGGCCGCGGCTCGACATATCGATACGTATTGCCGTGCCCCAAGGTCCGTAAGCATGTCCGGGACGTGATACCGCTCATTCGGCGGATGCGAAGAGTGAGCGCATCGGTGTAGACGCAGCGCCGCGCCCGCGCCTCCGCGCGCCCCGCCGGACGCCCTGGACGCCCCCGAAGGCGTCCTCTCGCCCCGGCCCTGCCGTAGGCCGCTGACGGGGGCAGTGGGATGATGGCGCGGCCATGATTGCCCCGCCCGCCTCCCCAGCGCGCGCGGCCGCGGACCTGCGGCTGCTGAGGGCCGCGGTCTTCACCGCGGTCTGTGTCGCGCTGTCCGCGGCCGGGCACATGATCGCTTCCTGTGCCGCCGTTCCGCTGTGGACGCTGGGCGTCGCCGCCGCCGTGGTGTTCGCGGTCGCGGCGCCGCTGGCCGGCCGGGAGCGGTCGCTGCCGGGCATCGCCGCGGGGCTCGCCGTGGGCCAGCTGGCACTGCACTCGCTGTTCGCCTGGGGGCAGGTGTGCGCTCTGACGCCGGCCCAGCGGATGGCGCAGCAGCGGATGCCGCTGGCCGGCATGGCGCCCGGCTCCGGGGGTTCCGGGGCCGGCGCGCTGTCCGACGCGACAGCCGTGGATCTGGCCCGGCACCTGATGTGCGGGCTCGATACGGGCCGGATGGACGGTGCGCGGGCGCGGCGGCTCCTCGACGGGGGCGGCTACGACATGGCCTCCGCCGCCGGTCTGGGCGTGCCCGGCGGGCCGGCCACGGCCGGTGGCGCCGCCGACCCGGGAATGACGCACGGTCTGCTGCCGTCGCTGCCCATGCTGCTGGGGCACCTGCTGGCCGCGCTCGCGGTCGGCTGGCTGCTGCGGCGGGGCGAGGCGGCGCTGTGGCGGCTGGTGCGGCTGTCGGCCCCGACGGCGTACCAACTGGCCTTCCGCGCCCTGCTCGGCGCGGTGCGCGGGGCCCTCACGCTCGTCCGCGCCCTGCTCGCGGGCCTCGGCGCGGCGCACGAGGCCCTGCTGCGCACCCTCGTTTCGTACGGGGATGACAAACCCGGCCCGCAGGGCGCCGCACTCCACCACAGTGTGATCCGGCGAGGGCCGCCTGCCGTGACCCCCCTGGCCCTCGCGGCCTGACGTCACGCGACGCACGTTCCCACGTGGGAGAACCTCCCGTGTCCTGGAGGCACGGGGGAGGGGTACGGGCTCGCGCGGCGTCGCCGTGTGTGCCACCGATCACCGTCACCCGTACCTCTCTCCTTTTAGTGGAGTGCTTTCCATGCCGAACGCGTCGACCATGCCCAGCGAGCCCACGATGTCCGAGACTTCCGCGATTTCCGGAAATGTAAAATTGTCCGGAATTTTCGGTTTCGTGAAGACCCGGCTGCCCCTCGTGGGCGGGATCGCGGCCGGCAGTGTGCTGCTGCTCGCCGGGCCGGCCTTCGCGCACGTCAGCGTGCAGCCCGGTGAGGCTCCCAAGGGCGGCTTCGCCACCGTCAACTTCAAGGTCCCCAACGAGCAGGACAACGCCTCGACGGTGAAGCTCGAAGTGACCCTGCCGACCGACCACCCGCTGGCGTCCGTCATGCCGCAGCCGGTGCCCGGCTGGAAGGTGTCGGTCACCAAGACCAAGCTCGCCAAGCCGATCGAGATGGAGGGCGAGAAGATCACCGAGGCGCCCTCGAAGGTCACCTGGACCGCTGAGGGCAAGGGCGTCGAGCCCGGCCAGTTCCAGCAGTTCCCGCTCTCCGTCGGCCAGCTGCCCAAGGACGCCGACCAGCTCGTCTTCAAGGCCCTCCAGACGTACGACAACAAGCAGGTCGTGCGCTGGATCGAGCCGGCGAAGGAAGGCGGCCCGGAGCCGGAGAACCCGGCGCCGGTGCTCAAGCTCACCGCGGCCGAGGACGACGCACACGGCGCGGGTGCCGACGCCAAGGGCGGCGCCAAGGGCGGCGAGGAGAAGACCGCCGCGGCCGCCGACACCAGCGACACCACGGCCCGCCTCCTGGGCGCGGCCGGCATCGTCGTCGGCATCATCGGCGTCGGCTTCGGCGTGTTCGCCGGCCGACGGCGCAACGCCTGATCGCCAGTACGGGCCGGCGGCGCCCCAGCGCCCCGCCGGCCCCGGCGCCCCGTTCCCCGTGAGCGGGGCGCCGGACCACACCACACAAACGGGATACATCTGCAATGCGTAGCGCAATGCCTAGAAGGGCCCTGCTCGCCTCCGCCGTCGCGGCGGTCACCGCGCTCGGCCTGACCGCCTGCGGCCCGGGAAGCGACGGCGACCGCGACAAGCCGGCCGCCGAGGTCTCCGGGGGCACGGCCGCCAAGCCCCTCGTCACGCTCGACACCCCGATGGAGAAGCCGGACCTGGTCCTGACCGACTCCCAGGGCGCCAAGTACGACCTGCTGGAGAAGACCAAGGGCCACCCCACGCTGATCTACTTCGGCTACACCCACTGCCCGGACGTCTGCCCGCTGACCATGGCCAACATCGCGGTCGCCGTGAAGCAGCTGCCGGCGGCCGAGCAGAAGGACCTGCGGGTCGTCTTCGTCACCTCCGACCCGGAGCGCGACACCCCGGCCGCCCTCAAGAAGTGGCTCGGCGGCATCAACAAGGACTTCGTCGGCCTGACCGGGAAGTTCGACACCATCCAGGCGGGCGCCCGCAGCGTGAACATCGGGATCGAGAAGCCGGTCAAGAAGAAGAACGGCGATGTGGTCTCCACCCACGGCGCGCAGGTCCTGCTGAGCTCCCCCAAGGACGACAAGATCCACTGGCTGGGCATGCAGGAGGCGACCTCCGACAACTACACCACCGCACTTCCGAAGATCGTCAAGGGACAGAACCCGTGAACCGCCGTACCCCCCTCGCCGCCGCCCTCGCCCTGACCGCCGGACTCGCCCTGGCAGGCTGCGACACCGGGGAGGCCGCCCCGCACTTCGAGGTCGAAGGCGCCTACATGCCGCAGCCGGTCACCCAGGACATGGCCGGCGCGTTCTTCACGATCAAGAACAACGGCGCCGCCGACAAGATCGTCTCGGTCACCACCGACCTGGCCAAGGACGTCTCGATACACAAGACGGTCGGCAACAAGATGGAGCAGGTCGACTCGCTGCCGATACCGGCGGGCGGTGAAGTCCGGTTCGAACGCGGCGGCAGCCACATGATGTTCATGGGCCTCAAGTACAAGCCGGCCAAGGGCGACTCGATCGGCGTCACGCTGCAGTTCGCCCACGCCGAGCCCGTCAAGGTGGCCGTCCCGGTCAGGGCCGCCAACTACCAGCCGAAGAAGAGCTAGCGGGCGGCCCGGTAGGCCACAGCACACGCACACACGGCAGTTGAGGGAGCGATCCATGGTCACCACCGGCCTCCGGCCGCGACGGTCCGCCGCGCTGCGCCTGCTCGTCGTCGCGGTGGCGCTGGCGGGCACGCTGCTCGGCGGTGCCGCCCCGGCCTCGGCGCACGCCGCGCTGACCGGCAGCACCCCCGCGCAGGGCTCGGTGGTGGACCAGGCGCCCGAGCAGGTGGCACTCACCTTCTCCGAGGGCGTCGCGATGGGCGACGACTCCATCCGGGTCCTGGACCCGCAGGGCAAACGGGTGGACCGCGGCAAACTGCGCAACCTGTGCAGCAGCAGCACCGTCAAATACGGCACGGGGCTGCCACCGGGCCTGCGCGACGGCACGTACACCGTCGCCTGGCAGGCGGTCTCCGCCGACAGCCACCCGGTCTCCGGCGCCTTCACCTTCTCGATCGGGGCGCCCTCGAAGAGCACCGCCCCGGTGCCCCAGCAGGAGGCCGGCGGCGGCGTGGTCGGGGTGCTCTACGGCATCGCCCGCGCGCTGGCGTACGCGGGCTTCGTCCTGCTGGCCGGCGGCGCCGCCTTCGTGGTGGCCTGCCGGCCGGCCGCCGCCCGGGTGCGGTCCGTCCAGCGCCTGGTCGTCCAGGGATGGGCGCTGCTGACCGGCACCACCCTGGCGATGCTGCTGCTGCGCGCCCCGTACACCGGCTCCGGTGAGCTCGCCGACGTCTTCGACCTCGGCGGACTGCAGCAGGTACTGATCACCAAGCCGGGCGCGGCGCTGGTCTCCCGACTGCTGCTGCTCGCCGCGGCGGCGCTGTTCGTGGCGGTGCTCTTCGGGGCGTACGCGCGGGCGCAGGGGGCGGACGGGACGGACGGGACGGATGCGGCTGACGGGACGGACACGGCTGACGGGGCTGAGCGGACGGACGCGACTGAGGGGGCTGACAGGGCTGACAAGGCTGAGAGGGCTGAAGACTCGGAGAAGGCGGGGAACGCGGAGAACACGGGGGACACGGGGAACACGGGGAACGCTGACGACGCGGTCCGGGCCGGCGGGGGCGGGGCGGCCCGGAGGGCCGGGGACGCCTCCGGGGACGCCGGTGAGGCCGCCCGGCGGCGCAAGGACCTGACGTTCGGGCTGGGCTTCGGCGGGGTGATCGTCGCCACCGGCCTCGCGGCGACCTGGGCGATGGCCGAACACGCCTCGACCGGGCTCCAGCCCGCGATCGCGATGCCGGTCGACGTCCTGCACCTGCTCGCCGTCGCCACCTGGCTCGGCGGGCTCGCGGCGCTGGTGGTGTCCCTGTACTGGGGGCCGCCGGTCGAACGGACCGCCGTCCGCCGCTTCTCCCGGCTCGCGTTCGGCTCCGTCCTGGTGCTGGTGGCCACCGGCCTCTACCAGTCCTGGCGGCAGGTCGGCACCTGGAGCGCGCTGACCGGCACCACCTACGGGCGGCTGCTGCTGCTCAAGGTGGGCCTGGTGGCGGTGCTCGTCGGCATCGCCTGGTTCTCGCGGCGCTGGACGGCGCGGCTGACGGAGGTGCGGGCGCCGGGGCCGGCAGCGGCGGACGCGGCTCCGGACGAGGAGGAGACCGGCGAGGAGGAGACCGGCGAGGAGGCCGGCAAGCTCTCCGAGAAGGCCGTGACCGTGCCGGCGGGGGAACCGGCAGCGGAACCGACGGCGGCGTCCACGACAGCACCAGCGGCGCAACCGACGGCGGCATCCACGGCAGCACCGGCCGATTCCGCCCGCGCCGCCCAACTCGCGCGCCAGCAGGCCGCATTGCGCACCGCCCGCACCAAGCGGCTGCGCGACGCCGACCCCCAGCGGCTGGGGCTGCGCCGGTCCGTGCTGGCCGAGGCGTCGGTCGCCGTGGTCCTGCTGGTGGTGACGACGGTGCTCACCGCCACCGAGCCGGCCCGTACCGAGGAGGCGGTCAAGGCGGCGTCCGGCGGGCAGTCGGCCGCGGTCAACCGGCCGCAGGTCCTCACCGTCCCGTTCGACACCGGCGGCCCGGGCGGCAAGGGCACCGCCCGCATCGACCTCGACCCCGGCCGCAGCGGCAACGCCAACGAGCTGCGGCTGCGGATCTCCGACCCGAAGGGCCGGGCCGAGGATGTACCCGAGGTGAAGATCGAGTTCACCCTCAAGGCCAAGAAGCTCGGTCCGCTGACGGTGGTGCCCCGGCACACCGGCAAGGGACACTGGCGCGCCAGCGGTGTCCTGCTGCCGGCCCCCGGACGGTGGCAGCTCGCGCTGCTCGTACGGACCTCCGACATCGACCAGGTGACCGAGTTCAGGAACGTGAAGATCGGCTGATGAGCAAGCGAACCGCGCAGGCCCCCGAACCCCAGGCCCCCGACCCGCAGGCCCCGGCGCCCGAGCCGGCCGGCCCGCGGACCGCCCTGACGCTCTCCCGCCGCCGGCTGCTCGGCACCGTCGGCGCGGCGGGCGCCGCCGGGCTGGTCGTCGGCGGCGCCGGTGGCGCCCTCGGGACGGCCGCCGCACCGGACGGCGCGCCCGCCGCCGCCCTGAGCTCCGTCGGCTCGACCGAGGTGCCGTTCCGGGACCACCGCGCGAAGCAGCAGGCCGGGATCACCACCCCGCTGCAGGCCAGCGGGCATCTCGTCGCCTTCGACCTGGCGCCGGGCAGTGACCGCAAGGCCGCCGCCGGGCTGCTGCGCCGCTGGTCGCGGACGGCCGAGCAGCTGATGGCCGGCCGCACCCCGGACGCCGACACCGGCGTCGCACTGGACGCCGGCCCGTCCTCGCTGACCGTCACGTTCGGCCTCGGTCACAGCTTCTTCGACCGCACGGGCCTGACGAAGCACCGCCCCGTGCAGCTCGATCCGCTGCCGGACTTCTCCGCCGACGCACTGGATCCGAAGCGCAGCAACGGCGACCTGTGGATACAGATCGGCGCCGATGACGCGCTGGTCGCCTTCCACGCCCTGCGGGCGCTGCAGAAGGACGCGGCCGGCACCGCCCGGCTGCGCTGGCAGATGAACGGCTTCAACCGCACCCCGGGCGCCACGGCGCACCCGATGACCGCCCGCAACCTGATGGGACAGGTCGACGGCACCAACAACCCCAAGCCGAACGACCCGGACTTCGACGAGCGGATCTTCGTCGGGCGGGACGCCGCGCAGCAGTGGATGCGCGGCGGTTCGTACGCCGTGTTCCGCCGCATCCGGATGCTGCTGGACGACTGGGAGAAGCGCTCCCGGCACGAGCAGGAGCGGGTCATCGGGCGCCGCAAGGACAACGGGGCGCCGCTGACCGGCGGTTCCGAGACCACCCCCATGAAGCTCGACGCCACCGGCCCGGACGGGCTGCCGGTCATCCCGGCCAACGCGCACGCCCGGGTCGCGGCGCCGGAGTCCAACCAGGGCGCGGCGATGCTGCGCCGCCCGTTCTCGTACCACGACGGCTTCCGCGACGACGGTGCGCCGGACGCCGGGCTGCTGTTCGTCTGCTGGCAGGCCGATCCGCTGCGGGCCTTCACCCAGGTCCAGCGGAAGCTGGACCGCGGGGACGCGCTCTCGCCGTTCCTGCGGCACGAGGCGAGCGGCCTGTACGCGGTACCGCCGGCCGCGGAGCCGGGCGGGTACGTGGGGCAGCCGCTACTGGAGGGCTGAGGTACCTGAGATACCTGAGATACCTGAGATACCTGATGAGGTGGTCCGGCACGTCCCGGCGCATGGCGTGCCGGGCTGTCCGGCCTTCGGAAGCCCGGTCCGGGGGCCGTAACGGCTCGGTATCGTGGCAGGACAGGGAGAAGATCGGCGGGGTGCCCCCGCAGTCACGCGAGGGAGTCCTCAAGGATGTCGGCCAGCCGCTATACGTATCTCGGCCCCGCGGGCACGTTCACCGAGGCCGCGCTGCGCAGTCTGCCCGAGGCGGCGACGCGTGAGCTGGTGCCGATGGTGTCGGTGCCGGCCGCGCTGGACGCGGTGCGGGCGGGCGAGGCGGCGGCCGCCCTGGTGCCGATCGAGAACTCCGTCGAGGGCGGGGTGACCACGACCCTGGACGAGCTGGCCTCCGGCGAGCCGCTGATGATCTACCGCGAGGTGCTGCTGCCGATCGCCTTCGCGCTGCTGGTGCGCCCCGGTACGACGCTCGACGAGGTCAAGACGGTGACCGGGCATCCGGTCGCCCAGCCGCAGGTCCGCAAGTGGCTGGCGGCCCAACTCCCGGAGGCGGTATGGGAGTCGGCTGCCTCGAACGCGGACGGGGCGCGGCTGGTGCAGGAGGGCCGCTACGACGGTGCGTTCGCCGGTGAGTTCGCGGCCGCGACGTACGGCCTGACGCCGCTGGTCACCGACATCCACGACGCGCAGAACGCGGCCACCCGTTTCGTGCTGGTGGGCCGCCCGGCCCGGCCGGCGGCGCCCACCGGCGCGGACAAGACGTCGGTGGTGCTGTGGCTGGCCGAGGACCACCCCGGTGCGCTGCTGGAGCTGCTCCAGGAGTACGCGGTGCGCGGGGTCAGCATGATGCGCATCGAGTCCCGGCCGACCGGCGAGGGGATCGGGCGCTACTGCTTCTCGGTGGACTGCGAGGGGCACATCACCGACCGCAGGGTCAGCGAGGTCCTGATGGGCCT
The DNA here is from genome assembly GCF_040640655.1 of Streptomyces sp. NPDC021749. NCBI lineage: Bacteria > Bacillati > Actinomycetota > Actinomycetes > Kitasatosporales > Streptomycetaceae > Streptomyces > Streptomyces sp. NPDC021749. The sequence goes on from NZ_JBFACE010000002.1 coordinate 46,236, forward strand.
CAAGCGGATCTGCCGGGAGGTGCGGTTCCTCGGCTCGTATCCGCGGGCGGACGAGACGACGCCGAGCGTGCGGCGGCAGATGACCGACTCGGCGTTCACCGAGGCTGCGGACTGGCTCGCGCGCTGCCTGGACGGGCGGGGCTGAGCTCCCGACGGGTGGGACCGGACGGTGGGCGGGGCCCGGGACGGCGGGCGGGGCCCGGACGGTCGCCACGACCTGCGGCTCTGATCGCCACGACCTGCGGCTTCGGGCGCCACGACCTGCGGCTCTGATCGCCACGACCTGCGGCTTCGGGCGCCACGACCTGCGGCTTTGAGGGGCCTGTGGGTTGTCCACAAAGTTATCCACAGGCCCGGTTCTCGACCTGTGGGTAAGTCGACATGACAGTCGGACACAGTCGACAAATCGCCCTACTGACCCCACATCCGTCCACAGCGCCCCACCTCGGACGCCGTCAGCATAATTCCTGCAGTCCATCCTTTAGAGCGAGGCAATCCCACACGAAAGAGTGCGTGAACGGGGTTTGGACAGAGAATCCATAGTCGAGCATTTCGGAAGCGGAATGATCGCTACCGACTTCCACAGATTCCACGCACAGCCTGTGGATAAATATCCGGGAACCCCTCCCCCCTGTGGACAACCCCGCCGCGAGGGACCGGGAAGGCCACCCCAACTCCCCGCCCCCCTCCAGTGGATCACCTCTCGCGAGCGCCGCGAGCAGCCGCACACCGGATGACTCCACCGCCACTCTCCAGAAGATCACGACACCCGCACAAGGGGCGGGAATGAGCGGGAATTCCCCGCCGGATTCCCCGTACCCCACCAACGGAATAAACCCCACAAATCGGACACATTGCAATGTCGGGGAATATCGCGTCGAAGCGCGGGGCGCGACCCCGGTAGCCTGGTGGTGTGATTGACCTTCGCCTGCTCCGTGAGGACCCCGACCGTGTGCGCGCGTCCCAGCGCGCCCGTGGAGAGGACGTCGCGCTCGTCGACGCTCTGCTCTCCGCCGACGAGCGGCGCAGGTCGTCCAGCGTCCGCTTCGACGAGCTGCGCGCCGAGCAGAAGACGCTCGGCAAGCTCATCCCCAAGGCCACCGGCGACGAGAAGGCCGCGCTGCTGAAGAAGGCCGGCGAGCTGTCCGCCGCCGTCAAGGCCGCCGACGCCGCGCAGGACGAGGCCAAGGAAGAGACCCAGCAGCTGCTGCTCAAGCTCGGCAACCTCGTCCACCCCGACGTCCCCGTGGGCGGCGAGGAGGACTTCACCGTCCTGGAGACGCACGGCACGATCCGCGACTTCGCCGCCGAGGGCTTCGAGCCCAAGGACCACCTGGAGATCGGCCAGGCTCTCGGCGCCATCGACGTCGAGCGGGCCGCCAAGGTCTCCGGCTCGCGCTTCTACTACCTGACGGGCATCGGCGCGCTGCTGGAGCTCGCGCTGGTCAACGCCGCCATCGCACAGGCCACCGAGGCCGGTTTCGTCCCGATGCTGACCCCGGCGCTGGTCCGCCCGCACGCCATGGAAGGCACCGGCTTCCTCGGCCAGGCCGCCGAGAACGTCTACCACCTCGAAAAGGACGACTACTACCTCGTCGGCACCTCCGAGGTCCCGCTCGCCGCGTACCACATGGACGAGATCCTCGACGCCGGCCAGCTGCCGCTGCGCTACGCCGGCTTCTCGCCGTGCTTCCGCCGCGAGGCCGGCACGTACGGCAAGGACACCCGCGGCATCTTCCGGGTCCACCAGTTCGACAAGGTGGAGATGTTCTCCTACGTCGCGCCGGAGGACGCGCAGGCCGAGCACCAGCGCCTGCTGGAGTGGGAGAAGCAGTGGCTGAACAGCCTGGAGCTGCCGTTCCAGGTGATCGACGTCGCCACCGGTGACCTGGGCGCCTCGGCCTCCCGCAAGTACGACTGCGAGGCGTGGATCCCGACCCAGGGCAAGTACCGCGAGCTGACCTCGGCCTCCAACTGCGACGAATTCCAGGCCCGCCGGCTCTCCGTCCGCATGCGCGAGAACGCCGACGGCAAGCAGAAGGTCCGCCCGCTGGCCACGCTCAACGGCACGCTCTGCGCCGTCCCGCGCACCATCGTGGCGATCTTCGAGAACCACCAGCAGGCGGACGGCTCGGTGCGCGTCCCCGAGGTGCTGCGCCCCTACCTCGGCGGCCGCAGCGTGCTGGAGCCTGTCACGGCGGGCCGGGAGTCCAGCGCCAAGTGAGCCGATCAGCTCCGACGGGCACCCCGCCGCTGCCGTACAAGCTCATCGCGACGGACCTCGACGGGACGCTGCTGCGCCCGGACGAAACCGTCTCGGAGCGCACCCGCCAGGCGCTCGCCGCGGCCACCGCGGCGGGCGCGGCGCACATCGTCGTCACCGGCCGTGCGGTGCCCTGGACCCGGCACATCCTCGACGCCCTGGACTACAACGGGCTCGCGGTGTGCGGCCAGGGCGGGCAGGTCTACCACGCCGGTGAGCACCGGCTGCTGACCTCGGTGACGCTGGACCGCCAGCTGGCCGGTCTCGCGCTGTCCAAGATCGAGGCCGAGGTCGGCCCGCTGTATCTGGCGGCGAGCCGGGACGGCCTGGAGGGCGAGGTGCTGGTCGGCCCCGGCTACCGCGTCCAGGAGGGCCCGCTGCCGAACGTCATGCTCGACGACCCCGGCGAGCTCTGGGCGGCACCGATCAACAAGGTCTACCTCCAGCACCCGACGCTGGACGACGACGCGCTGGCGGCGGCCGCCCGCCAGGTCGCCGGTGACCTGGTCGGCATCATGATGGCCGGCCCCGGCGTCGTCGAACTGCTGCCACTGGGCCTGACCAAGGCCACCGGGCTGTCCCTGGCCGCCCGCCGCCTGGGCCTCACCGCCAAGGAGACGCTGGCCTTCGGCGACATGCCCAACGACGTCCCGATGTTCGCCTGGGCCGCCCACGGCGTGGCCATGGCCAACGCCCACCCCGAACTGAAGGCGGTCGCCGACGAGGTGACCGCTTCCCACGAGGAGGACGGCATCGCGGTGGTACTGGAGCGGTTGTACGGGGTGTGAGGGGGCGGCTGTACGGGGTGTGAGGGGGCGGTTGGCTGCGGCGGGGGTTGGTGGCCTGGTTGCCGGTGGTTGGTTATTGGTGGCCGGTGGCCTGGTTGCCGGTGGTTGGTTATTGGTGGCCGGTGGTTGGCGGCTGTTGGCTGGTGACCGGCGGCTGGTGGTTGGTGGCTGGTGGGCAACAGCTACGGAATACCGTTCCCCGCCGCCTTGTTGAGGGCCCCGAGGGGGCGCTCGCGTCCCCTACGGGATCTGTTCGACCCACCCGTAGGGGTTCCGAAGGCCCCCTGAACCCCTAACGCCCGCCCGCGCCCTCGTCTTCCCCTGCTCCCCCTGCTCCCCCTGCGCCCGGCGCGCCCCCCGTGCCAGGCCCGCCCTCGGCTTCGCCCGGGTGGGCTTCCTCGCACAGCGCCGCCGCGCTGCCTGCCTCGCTCACGTCGGCCTCCTCGCACAGCGCCCCCGCGCCGCCTGCCCCTCTCGCCTCGGCCCCCGCGCCGCCCGCCCCTCTCGCCTCGGCTTCCTCGTCCCCGTCCTCACCCGTCACCTCCGCCGCCGGCGTGAGGGGCCAGGCCGCGAAGCCCATGGTCAGGGCGATGGCGTGGCCGAAGTCGGTGAAGGTGGCGCCGGTTGTCAGGGGGATGGCGAAGAAGACCAGGACCCCGGCGAGATAGCCGTAGCGCCAGGGGGAGCGCAGGCGGTACGTCAGCGCTCCGGCGGCGGCCGCCAGACCGTACGAGACGCCGATGTCGACGACGTGCGTCATCGAGCGCGGCAGCTGGTGGCCCTCGATGGCCAGCAGGACGAGTTCCTGACTGGCCAGGGTCGCGGCGACGTGCGCCCCGCCGACGATCAGCAGCCAGCGCCAACTGCCCGTCCAGCGCTCGACGTTGGCATGCACCAGCTCGAACATCACGACGTACAGCAGGAACGAACCGGGGTTCTCGATCCAGAAGCCGCTGATCAGCAGCGAGGGCAGCGGATGCTCGTTGAGTTCGTGGATGTTGCTGCTGGTGCGGTGGATGAGGAACTGGCCCAGCCCCTCCGAGGCGGAGGCGATCACGAGGCTGGTGACGCCGATGATCAGCAGCCAGATGTGGGTGCCGGGGGACGACCGGACCCAGTTCTTCACCCAGATCACGGGGGTGCCCGCGGGCCGCGCCCAGGGATCGCGCGGGGGCTCCAGCAGGATCCTCATCAGCGTCCTCATCGGCGGCGCCCCGTCCACCCGGACGGGCGGGCGGCCGGCGAGCCGGCGACCAGCGGGCCCGGACCCTTGATCTGCCGGATGCGGGGCGCGCTCTCCATCGTCCGTACGCCGGGCAGCGCCGCGACCCGGGTCGTCAGGTACGTGTAGAGCGCCCGGACGTCCCGGCAGAGCACCGACGCGAACAGGTTGTTCGGGCCGGTGGTGGCGCCGGCGAAGGCGACCTCCGGGTGTTCCGCCAACGCCGTCCCGGCCGCGTCGAGTTCGGCGGGCGCGACGGACAGCCAGAGGGCGACCATCACGCCGTACCCGAACTTCCGCAGGTCGTAATCGACGTCGTAATACAGCGCCCCGGTCGCGCGGAGTTCGGCGAGCCGGCGGCGGACGGTGGTGGGGGACCAGCCGGTGACGGCGGCGAGTTCGGCCAGCGGTGCCCGGCCGTCCCGGGCGAGGGCGGTGAAGAGCCGGCGGTCGGCGTCGCCGAGCACCACCGGATCGGCCCCCGGACCGGCCCGCCGCCCCTGGACGTCGGCCCCCGGACCGGCCCCCGGATCGACGTCCGGGGGCGGTGGGGCGAGCCGGGCGGCTTCCTCCTCGGTCAGCGCACCGGACTTGCTGATGAGGCCCTGCGGTCCGCCGCAGAACTCGTGCAGCAGGCAGTGAGCGGTGACGCCGACCACGCTCGGCGTGCGCGGCAGCTTCTCCAGCAGCAGGGCGTCGCTGTGGTCGCTGCTCGCCGCCCGGCAGACCGCGGTGATCTCGGTACCGCCGGACATCAGGCTGACCCACGAGGTGTCCGGGCGGCGGGCCAGTGCCTCGGCGACGGTGACCGCTGCCTCCGGCGCGCACTGCACCCGGACCATCCACTCGACCTCGCCCAACGCCCGCGCGTCGGACAGTCCCAGCACCTTGAGCGCACCACTGGAGCGGTGCCGCCCGTAGCGCCGGGCGACGGTCTGGTCGGACACCCCGAGCACCTCCGCGATCCGGCTGAACGGCGCGCGACCGTCGAGCTGCAGTGCATGGGCCAGCCTGCGGTCGAGGGCGTCGAAACCGCCACCACCCGCGCCGGGCTCCCCGTCGGTTTTCACCGTTCGAGGCTAGCGCGTGTCGGATTGCGCCGCCGGGAGCCCGGTGGCTGGAAACCCCACCGGTACGGAACCGACCGTGGGGTCGCGGTCGAAGCGACGAAGGAAAGAGGACAGGCAGTCATGCACAGCCCATCGCACGGGTCCGGCGGCGGACAACCGTTCATCCACGGTGCACCCCAGACACCCGACAGACCCGGCAGCCCCGGCAGCCCCGGCGGAGGACAACCGGACGGGCACGGCGCGCCCCACGCATCCGACACGGGACAGCCGGGCATGCGCGGCGTTCCCGAGGGGCTTGTCGGCGGTGCGGAGTCGCCGGAGGGCACGCCGGGGGCCGGCCGGGGCGGCAAGTGGTGGCCGCTGGTCGCCATCACGCTGGGCAACTTCCTGCTGCTGGTCGACGTGACGATCGTGAACACCGCGCTGCCCCGGATAGCCGACGGCCTGGGTGCCTCCTTCACCTCGCTCCAGTGGGTGATGGACATCTACGCGCTGGCGCTGGCCGCACTGCTGATGGTCGCCGGGTCGGCGGCCGACCTCTTCGGGCGGCGCCGGCTGTACGTGGCGGGGCTGGCGGTGTTCGCGCTCGCCTCGCTGGCCTGCGGGCTGGCGCCGGGGCCGGGCGTGCTGATCGCGGCTCGGGCCGTCCAAGGGGTGGGTGCGGCGGCGATGTTCGCCACCAACACGCCGCTGTTGATGGCCACGTACCAGGGCCGGGACCGCGGTGTGGCGTTCGGCGTCTGGGGTGGCACCAGCGGGGCCGCGGCGGCGATCGGTCCCGTACTGGGCGGGCTGCTCACCGAGTACGTCGACTGGCGGGCGATCTTCCTGGTCAATCTGCCGCTGACCGCGGTCGCCGTGCTGCTCACGCTGCGCCGGATCCCCGAGTCGTACGGCGAACTCCCGTCTTTGCGAACGGACTTGGGACGGGTGGCCCGCGTCGGCCGGATCGACTGGCCGGGCGCGCTGTCCTTCACCGTGTGTGCGGGCGCACTGACGTACGGGCTGATCCGCGGCGGTGAACGCGGCTGGTCGGAGGCCGGGACGCTGGGCTCGCTGGCGGTCGCGGCCCTGGCACTGGTGGCGTTCCTGGTGATCGAACGGCGGGTGGCCCGGCCGCTGCTCGACCTGGGCCTGATGCGCCGGCCGTCGTTCGTGGCGCTGCTGGCGGCGGCGCTTCTGCTGCAGGCGGCGGCGTTCCCGTACCTGACGTTCGTGGGGCTGTGGGTGCAGAAGGTCCTCGGGCTGAGCCCGGTGCAGGCAGGTCTCGCGGTGATGCCGATGGCGGTGATGTCGTTGCTGGTGGGCGCGCTGGGCGGACGGCACCTGCAGCGGCTGGCGCCGCAACTCCCGGTCGGTGTCGGCCTGTTGCTGACCGGTACGGGCGCACTGCTGCACTGGGTGCTGCTCGGTGCCGGCTCCGGCTGGGCGACGCTGGTGCCCGGCCTCGCGGTGAGCGGGGTGGGCATCGGGATGGCGATGCCGGTGCTGGTCTCGGCGGCGCTGGGCGCGGCTCCGCCCTCGCGCGCGGGCATGGCGAGCGGCGCGGTCAACACCTTCCGGCAGCTCGGCTACGCCCTGGGCATCGCGGTCCTCGGCACCGTATTCGCCGACGCGCTGCACGGCGTACGCGGATCGGCCGCGCGCCCGGTCGTCGTCTCCCGTCAGGCCGTCAACTCCGCCTATGTGACCGGGCTGCGGGACATCATGCTGATCTCCGGACTGGTGGCGGTGGCGGCCGGCCTGCTGGTGCTGGCGGTCGTACGGCAGCGGCGCGCGGGCGACGAGGCGAACGGTGGCGGGCCCGGTGGCGGGCCCGGTGGCGGGCCGGGTGGCGGGCCCGGTGGCAGGGGCGAGGACGCGGGCCGAGGGTGAGGGCGGGGGCGGGGCGGGGGGGCGCGGCTCGTGCGGGGGAGGCCACCGTGCCCGTACCGGCGGATCGGTAGGGGCGGAACGGGGGAGATTTCCGGGTTCCCGTGCCCGGTCCACTACGGGGCGGCCCGGACAGGCCCCGGAGAGCGGCGGTGCCTCGTCTCGTCCACGCGGCCGAGGAATCGGCGCTCGCCGCACCGGATCCTGGAATCCGGCCCGCGGAACCGGCCCGTGAACCGACCCGTGGAACCGGCCCGCGGAACCGGCCCGCCGACGGAACGAAAGGACCCCCGCATGGGCGCCCGGAATGTACGCCCCGAGACCTCCTCCTCCCCCGCCGCCGACTCCACTTCCGTTCCCGCTTCCGACCTCGCTTGCGTTCCCGCTACCGATCCCGCTTGCGTTCCCGCTACCGATCCCGCTTGCGTTCCCGCTTCCGATCCCTCCGTGGGCACGCCGCCGCTCGCCCCGCGCGCCCTCGCGGCGCTCCGCCGCACGAAGTGGCTCGTCGGCGGCTATCTCGGCCTCAGCGTCCTCACCCTCGCGGCCGTCGTCGCCCTGCGCGATGACGGCCGCGATGGTGAACGACGCCGTCTGGGTGCGCACCGTCATCGTCGTCGCCAGCGCGGTGCTGCTGTTCGTCTCCGCTCTCCGCGCGGCCCGGGGCTCCCGCCCGGCGTACCGCCGCGTGCGGATCCTCTCCGGCGTCATGCTGGGGGCCATCGCGGTGATCGTCGCGGTCCCCGGTGCCTTCCCGATGTGGCTGAAGATCGAGCAGGGGGTCTGCGGCATCGCCCTGCTCGGCGTCGCACTGATCGTCAACGGCCGCCGGCTGCGGTCGTCGTTCACCGCGAGGTGAATCGTCCGCCTCATCCGGCGGGTGGGGCGGTGCGGTGGCGCGGCGTACCGTACCCGGGTGACCCTCGATGATCTGCGCGCCTTCGTGGCGGTCTGCGAAGCGGGCAATCTCAGCGCCGTCGCCCGTGATCTGGGCTGCACCCAGTCGGCCGTGAGCCAGCGGATCAAGCGCCTCGAACGCGAGGCGGGCATCGCGCTCCTGGAACGCCGGCCGCGCGGGGTCGCCCCCACCCAGGCGGGCCGGATCCTCCAGCGCGCCGCGGCGGACGGCCTGAGCGGGCTCGATCTGGCGCTACGACAACTCGCCGATCTGCGGGCGGGCGACGGCGGCACCGTACGGGTCACCACCGGCGCGACGACCGTACGGCACTTCATGTCCGAGGCCGTGGTCGCCTTCCGCGGCCGCCATCCGCACGTCAACCTGGAGTTCCGGACGGAGAGTTCGAGCCGCCGCTGCTTCGAGGCGGTGGCGGACGGCGGCTCCGAACTGGCCTGGATCACCATCGGTCCGGCGGTGCGCGGCATCGAGCAGCATCCGGTGATCGGACTGCCGTGGGTGCTCGCCGTACGCAGCGATGATCCGCTCGCCGCCCGGGAGCGGATCGAGCCGGAGGAGTTGGCCGGCATCCGACACATACGGCTGCCGGAGAACTCCACCTCCCGGATGCGGCTCGACGGACACCTCAACCATCGACTCGACGGACATGTCAGCCATCGGCTCGACGGGCACCCCGGCCATCGGCTCGACGGGCACCCCGGCCATCGGCTCGACGGGCACCCCAGTCATCGACTCGGCGGGCCCCTCAGCGATCAGGAGCCGCCTTACGGGGGAGGCTCCGGCGCCGTGCCGCCGCCGAGCACCACCAGTGTCGCCGACTGGGACACCGCCCTGCTGCTGGCCGAACTCGGCGTCGGCCCCGCGGTCGTCCCCCGGCCCCCGGGCCTTGGCGCCACCGCCCATCCCTCCCTGCGACTGGTCCCTATCCCCGCGCTGCCGCCGCTCGACACGGGGTGGGCGGTGCGTCAGTGGGACGCCCTGAGCCCGGCGGCGGTGGCGTTCGCGGAGACCGTCACGGCGTGTCTGGGGCGGCCCGCACCACCGGTTCCTGAATCTCCGTGACCCATTTCTCCTGGTCCGGCGGGCACTCCAGGTAGAGCTCACGGGCGTACCCGGCGGAGCGGTAGCCGTTCGCGTCGATCCAGTGGGCCAGGTTCTGCGCGGTGGGCAGGATGCGGCTCATCGGCCCGCGGTGCACCACCGTGGCGGCGCATTCCAGCCCGGGCAGCGCGACCACGTCGAAGCCGAGGCCGGTCGCCGTGGGGGTGCCGGTGGCCGGGGCGTCCGCCCCGCCGCACCGGGCCCCCGCCCTGGCCAGCGCCTCCGCGGTGACCGTCAGCCCGGCGTGCACGACGACGGCGCCGGGGCCCGGCTCGTTGGCCGCGGCGGCCGCCGCCACCGCCGTGGCCGCCGCGCTCCCCGGTCCGTCCCCGTAGTCCCCCGGCACGGCCTCGTAATACGCCAGTCCTGGTCCCGCCGGGGTGACACCGGCCGCCTCCAGGCGGGCGCACAGCTCCGCGTAGAGCGGCTGGATCACCGGGCCGATGTCCTCGGGCCCGTAACTGGCGGCGATCCCGCTCAGTTCCGCGAGCAGCACCGTCCCGGTCGGCTTGACCACCACATCGTCGGCAGACATGTGTCCCTCACTCTCGATGGTGCGGAGCCTCGCCTCGACCTGTGCCAGCCGTTCACCGGCCGCCGTCAGCGTCGCTTCCAGCTCCGCCCGGCGCAGCCGCAGCATGCCGCGCAGTTCCGGCACGCTCACCTCCTCGGCCAGGATCGCCCCCACCTGCTGGAGGCTGAATCCGAGGTCCTTGAGCGCGATGATCCGGTTGAGCCGGGCGAGCTGGGCCGCTTCGTAGTGGCGGTAGCCGGTGACGGGGTCGGTACGGGCCGGGCACAGCAGCCCGATCGCGTCGTAATGGCGCAGCATGCGCGCCGACACGCGTCCGTACTGGGCGAAATCTCCGATGCTGAACATGACGCCTTCCAGTGGAGTGCTTTCCACAGTGTCAAGGTCAAGAGCGGTGGTCCACCGGATGGGGTACGGGGACTACGGCCGTGGGCCATGCCAAGATCCACGCGGTGGTGGCGGGCGGAACGAGCGGGCGGTGCACGCCGAACGATCAGCGGGGCGGCCGTGTCCACCGCGTCACTCCCGCCCCACAATCGGCCACCGGGCGGCAGCATCGCGTCAAGTAGGGTCCACAACTCGTCAATGACGCGTCAGCATCCGGCGGATGCGCCCGTTCTCCGGGCATAGCGTCGGCAGAGCCGAGCCCCGGCATACGCATCGTCATCCACCGGCCCGGGGCCGCCGATGTCCTGTTCGAGGAGCAACGCCGTGTCCCACCATCTCTACGCGGAAGATCCCGAGCCCTCTGATCGCGTCCCGGCCGGGCCTCTGTTCGTCCCCGTCCGGTCGGGCCCCGCGGGCTGTACGGCCCGCCTGTTCCGTACTCCGCTCGGCGGCCGTACCGCCGTCGGTTTCACCTCGGTCCAACGCCTCGCCGCGGCCCTCGGCGGCGGCCAGCCGTGGGTCAGGCTCTCCGAGCCGGCCCTGCGGGCGCTGGCCGAGCCCCTCGGGGCGACGGTCCTGACCGTCGATCCCCGTCTCACCCCGGACGCCCCCCGCGCCACCCGCGGCACGCGCACCCCGGGCACACCACGCGTGCCCCAGGCGGCCCGGACGGCGGGCGCCTCGCACAGGGCCCAGGCGTCCGGTACGCCGCGCCTACGGGCCGTCTGAGAGGGGCGAACCACCATGAGCCACAGCACTCTCCCCCGCACCGCCCAGGAGCCCGGCGGCCCGCCACCGTCCGCGACCGACGGACCGCTCCCCCCTCCGGCACCCTCTCCGGCGCCCTCTCCGGCGCCCTCTCCGGCAGCGTCTTCGGCACCCTCTCCGGCTCCCGCTTCGTCCCCGGCACCGGGCGCGGCCCCGAGTCCGGCCACCGCCCCGGCCCCCGCGGACCACGTGAGGGCCCCGCTGCCCGCCCCGCTCCCCACCCCGGCGCCCGACCCGCTCTCCGTCTGGCCCGGCTCCACGTTGCCGTACGGCCCCGGGGACCTCACCCTGGGCGGCGTCCCGCTGACCGAGCTGGCCGACCGCTTCGGCACCCCCGCCTACGTACTGGACGAGGACGAGGTGCGCCACCGCTGCCGCGCCTACCTCCGGGCCTTCCCGGACACCGACGTCTTCTACGCGGCCAAGGCGTTCCTCTGCCGCGCCATGGTCCACTGGGTGCACGAAGAGGGCCTCGGCCTGGACGTCTGCTCCGCGGGCGAACTGGAACTCGCCGTCACCACCGGCTTCCCGCCGGAGCGGATCGTGCTGCACGGCAACGCCAAGAGCCCGGCGGACCTCCGGGCCGCGCTCCGGCTCGGCGTCGGGCGGATCGTCATCGACTCCACCTCCGAGATCGCCCGGCTGGCCGCCGCGGTCCCGGCCGGCACCCGCCAGAAGGTGCTGATCAGGGTCGTCCCGGGAATCGCCGCGGGCGGTCACGCCAAGGTCCGGACCGGGACCGACGACCAGAAGTTCGGGCTGTCGATCGCGGACGGTTCCGCACAGCACGCCGTCACCCGGGTCCTCGACCAGCCCAGGCTCGAACTCACCGGTCTGCACTGCCACTTGGGTTCCCAGATCACCACCGTCAAGCCGTACCTGTCCGCCGTACGGCGGCTGGTCGGCCTGCTGGCACGGATCCGCGAACAGCACGGCGTCACCCTGCCCGAGCTGGACCTCGGCGGCGGGCACGGCGTCGCCTACCGGCCCGGCGAGCCCGCGCTCGACATCGCCGCGCTCGGCTCCCGGATCCGCGCCGAACTGGTACGCGGCTGCGCGGCGGCCGGACTGCCGGTGCCCCGGCTCGCCGTCGAACCCGGCCGTGCGATCGCCGGCCCGTCCGGGGTCGTCCTCTACCGGGTGCTGTCCGTCAAGCGCACCGGGAGGCACACCTTCGTGGCGGTGGACGGCGGCATGAGCGACAACCCGCGCCCCGCGCTGTACGGGGTGCGCTACGCGCCGCGGCTGGTCGGCCGGTCCTCGTCGGCCGCGCAGGAGCAGGTCACCGTTGTCGGCCGGCACTGCGAGGCCGGCGACGTACTGGCCGCCGACGCCCGGCTGCCCGGCGACCTCCGCCCCGGCGATCTGCTCGCCGTGCCCGTGGCCGGCGCGTACCACCTCTCCATGGCTTCCGGCTACAACCTCGTGGGCCGCCCTCCGGTCGTCGCGGTCACCTCGGGCACCGCCCGCCTCCTCGTCCGCCGCGAATCCCTGGCGGACATCCAGGAACGCGATATCGGCCTGTGAAGCCCGGGACGGGATATCCCACCTGCCATGGCCGCGACCGCCCGTGACGGAGGCTCGTTCTCGTTCGCTGCACGGCGCCGGGCCCGGGTTCCGGGATCCACCGGGGTCCGGGCCCCCCGGGGTCCGGGAACCCCCGGAGTCCGGGCCCGGACGCAGCGGCCCGTGGGCCAGGCCACAGGGCCGGAACGGTCCGGCTGGGGCGCCCCGTGTAAGCGGATGATGGCGAGCCGGTGAACGATCTTCGTCCTCGGCAACGATCCGGGGGTGGCCGCCCGGCGAGCCGCAGGCCGTGGCTTACCGTGCCCCCATGAGCGATGTTCAGCACACCGGTCGCCGGCCGGGCCCGCGGTTCCCCCGCGCCGGCCGGCTCATCGTGGTGGCCGTGCTGGCCGTCCTGGTCGTGCTCGGCGTGGTGCTGGTGACCCGGCTGCTGCGGGAGCGGGCGCACGAGGAGACGCTGACCGTCCCCGAGGGGCAGCGGGCTGCCCAGATCTACGCCGCCGCCGACAAGGCCCTCCACCGGCCCAGCGGCTCCACGGCGAAGGCCGCCAAGACCGCGCACCTCCCGCTGCCGGCCGAGGCGCGGGAAAACCCGGAGGGCTACCTCTTCCCGGCGACGTATCCGGTCCGCTCGGACACCACCCCGGCGTCGCTGCTCTCGTACATGGTCAAGACCGCCAACCAGCGGCTCGCCGAGGACCACATCACCTCCTACCGGACGGTGGTGATCGCCAGCATCGTGCAGGCGGAGGCCGACCGGCCCGCCGACATGGGCAAGGTCGCGCGGGTGATCGAAAACCGGCTGGCCCGGCACATGCCGCTGCAGATGGACTCGACGATCAACTACGCGCTGGGTCGCAGCACGCTCCACACCAGCCACGCCGACACCCGTACCAAGAGCCCGTACAACACCTACCGCTACGAGGGCCTGCCGCCCACTCCGATCGACAACCCCGGGGCGGACGCCCTCAAGGCGGCCGGCGCGCCGCCCGCGGGCGACTGGCTGTACTTCGTCACCGTCAAACCGGGCGACACCCGCTTCACCGCCGACTACCAGGAGCACCTGAAGAACGTGCGGGAGTTCAACGGCCGGCAGAAGAGCGGCGGCGGCGCCTAGACCCGGGGCGGTTGCCGCCCCGGCGGTCCTTCTACTCCTCGCCGGCGAGGGTGAGGGCCTTCAGCCGGCGGCCGGCGTACCAGGTCGCAGCGACCGTGACGGACACCAACAGGCCTATGGCGAGCGACAGTTGGACGTCGGAGCTGATCGCTCCCTCGGCGGCGGTCTGCTGGCCGATGGCGAGGGCCCACTGCTGGATGCTGAGGGTCCGCGCGCCGGGAATGAGGTTGCCGACCAGCGCCTCCCAGACCAGGGCGTAGACCAGCCCGAAGACCACGGCGTGCCGGGTGATCGTGCCGAAGAGGAGGAAGAGCGCGCTGTAGGCGACCGCGGCGACGGCTGCGGCGACGGCGTACCCGACCGCTATCTGCTGGCTGTTGCCGTTCAGGAGGAAGCCGGCGAGCAGCACGGGGAGGGCGGAGAAGGCGACCGTGACGCCGATCGCGACCAGGAGTTTGGTGAAGATGATCGTCGGCCGGGGGACCGGCTTGGACAGCAGGTAGACCACCGATCCGTCGTCGATCTCCGGGCCGATCGCGCCGGTGCCGGCGATGACGCCGATCAGCGGCACCATCGTGCCCAGGGCGAAACCGCCCAGGATGCCGCCGGCGGTGGTGTCATCGGCGCCGGCCAGCGCGCGGACGGCCACCGCGATGACCAGGAGCAGGGCGGGCAGCACGAAGAGGATCAGGGCCCGGCGCCGGCCGAGCAGGGCTCGGTAGGTGAGCCGGGCGACGGTCGGGTGGAACAGCGAGGCCCGGGGCGCGGCGGCCGGCGCCGGCGGGGCGGTCGGGGTGGTCGTGCTCGTGGACATGCGTCAGGGCTCCTTTCAGCCTCAGGCCGCTACGAGGTAGGAGAAGACGGATTCCAGCGATTCGTCGGAGGGCGAGACCGTCAGCAGGCGGATGCCGTGGTCGCGGGCGACCCGCGGCAGGAGTTCGGTGAAGCGGCCGAAGTCGACCGCCTGGATGCGCAGCCCGCCGTCGACGAGATCGACCTCGATCCCGGACGTCGAGGGGTCGGCGATCAGTGCGCCCGCCAGCGCCCGGTCGTCGTCGGAGCGGACGAGATAGCGGTGCGGGCGGTCGGTCATCAGCCGGCGGATCTTGCGGAAGTCGCCGGACGCGGCATGCCGGCCGGCCACCACCACCTCGATGTGCGAGGCGAGTTGCTCGACCTCCTCCAGGATGTGCGAGGAGAACAGGACCGTGCGCCCCTCGTCGCCCATCCGGCGCAGCAGTTCCATCAGCTGCATCCGCTGGCGCGGGTCCATGCCGTTGAAGGGCTCGTCGAGCAGCAGCACGGACGGGTCGTGGACCAGCGCGGAGGCCATCTTGACGCGCTGCCGCATGCCCTTGCTGTAGGTGGCGATCTTGCGGTCCTGGGCGTACTCCATCTCCACGGTGGCCAGTGCCCCGGCCGCCTCCCGCCGCCCGAGACCGTGCAACTCGGCGTTTGCCACGACGAATTCGCGCCCGGTGAGGAAGTCGTACATCGCCTCGCGCTCCGGGACGATGCCGATGTGGCGGTAGACGCCGGCGTTGCGCCAGATCGTCGCTCCGTCGAGGGTGACCGAGCCGTTGGAGGGGGCGAGGAAGCCGCCCATCATGTTGATCAGTGTCGACTTGCCGGCGCCGTTCGGACCGAGCAGGCCGGTCACACCGGGGCCGATGGTCATCGTGATGTCGTTGACGGCGACGACGTTGCCGAACCAGCGCGAGGCGTGGTCGATGTGGAGGGTGCTCATAGACCGGCCTTCCGGTAGCGGCGCATCAGCAGGGCATAGCAGCCGGCGATGGCGCTCAGGGTGACGAGGAGGTAGACGAACCCGGCAGCGGTGGACGGGGCGAGCCCGTTGGGGAAGGAGCTGCTCCCGCCGAGGAACGTGGACTGCACTCCGTCGATGAGCGTGATGGGGGAGAACAGTCCGAGCCAGCCGACGGCGGACTCGCTGCCCTGGACGAAGGCGATGCCCTGCACCGCGCTCACCGCGCCGTACGGGATGGTGAGGACGGCGATCACGGCGGCGACGCCGAAGCCGCGGCGCGGGGTGACCGCGGAGACGACCAGGCCTATCCCGGCGAACAGCAGCGACAGCAGCACCACGGAGACGAGTCCCTGGGCGAAGCCCTTGGTCTGGTCGAGGAAGTCCATCTTCGCCAGCAGCGCGCCGACGTAGAGGACGAGCAGCGGGGCGGCGTTGAGAAGGAACAGGGCGCTTGCCATCGCGGCGAACTTGGAGGCCACGTAGTCGCCGCGCTCGATGGGGCGGGAGAAATACAGCGGCACGGTCTTGAAGCGCAGGTCCCGGGAGACCGACTGCGGGGCCTGGGCGGCCAGATAGAGGCCGATGACGGCCTGGAGGTAGATGGCGTAGCGGGTGTAGCCGACCGGGAGGCTGCTCGCCTTGGTGACCACCGCGACCGCGACCATGATCGCGGCGGGCAGGCACATCACCGCGAAGAGCAGCATCGGCAGCACCTTGCTCTTGGCGGAGCGGCCGAGGCCGTAGGCGCCGCGCAGGCTCTGCGAGAACAGCGACCGGCGGGCATAGGCGCGGCCCAGCCGCGGGCCGTCGTAGTGGCGGTAGCCGATGTTGTGGATGGAGGCGCCGGGTGGGGCGGTGGATGCCGGGGTCGTGGGCTCAGGCGACATCGTGGGCGCCTCCTTCCTGGGTGGTGTACGAGGCGCCGGGGGCGCCCGTGGGGGCGGGGGTGGCCGTGGGGGCGGGGGTGGCCGTGGGGGCGGGGGTGGCCTGGGCCTGGTCCGCGTCGCGGAAGACCTCGGCGATCTGGTGGCGGCGCTGTTCCATCCGGATCAGGCCGAGTCCGAGTCCGGCGACGGTGTCCCGCACCAGGTCGTAGGTCTGTTCGCCGGCCGCCTCGACGAACAGCAGATGGCCGGAGGTGGGAAGGCCGCCGGCGCCCGGAGTGCCGGTCGTCACCGTGACGCCGGCGGCGGTCAGGGCCGTGCGCAGTGCCTCGGTGCCGTCCGGGTGGGCCTCGGTGTCCGTGACCTCCACCGCGAGGGAGGCCGTGACCTGGGTGAACTCGTCGGTGGCGGAGGACCGCAGCAGTTTGCCGCCGTCGATGACGACGACGTGGTCACAGGTGCGCTCCAGCTCGCCGAGGAGGTGCGAGGTCACCAGGACGGAGATGCCGAAGTCGGTGTGGATCCGCCGGATCAGGCCGAGCATCTCGTCCCGGCCGGCCGGGTCGAGGCCGTTGGTGGGCTCGTCGAGGAACACCAGCTGCGGGTCGTGGACCAGCGCCTGGGCCAGCTTCACCCGCTGCTTCATGCCGGTCGAATAGCCGCCGATGGGGCGGTAGCGCTCCTCGTAGAGCCCGACGTGGCGCAGGGTGTCGGCGGTGCGCTCACGGGCGGCGGTCGGCGGCAGGCCCGACATCCTGGCCATGTGCACGACGAACTCGGTGGCCGAGACGTCGGGCGGCAGGCAGTCGTGCTCGGGCATATATCCGACCCGCTCGCGGATGGCACTGCCGTCCTTGGCCACGTCCATCCCGAGGACGCGCGCCGATCCCTCGCTGGCCGGGGCCAGTCCGAGCAGGATCTTGATCAGGGTGGACTTTCCGGCGCCGTTGGCACCCACCAGGCCCGTCACGCCGGGGGCGATGTCAACGGAGAGCCGGTCCAAAGCGGTCACCCGCGGAAACCGCTTGCTCAGGCTTTCAGTCACGATCACAGTCACGTCTTCGACGGTAGTGGCCTCCGCCACACCGGTCGTCAACCCACAAGTCGGTATCCGCATCCCCCTGCGGTATTACGGCCCGTAAGGGTTCTCCTGCTTCGAACGGTCCTCGTCTCAGGGTCGGGGCGGCAGGGGCGGGCCCTCTGGCTTCCCACCGCCGGGGGCCGCCGAGCGTTGCCCGGGGCCGCCGAGCACTGCCCGGGGCTGCCAAGCGCTGCCGGGTGGGGCCGCCGGGGCCATCGGGGTGCGTCGGCCCTCTTGACGTCGCCGCCGGTCATTGTCACATTCATCGGTGTCAAGTTACGGGCGCGTACCGCGATGAACGGCTCACGGACGGACGGTTGGCGATGGCCCCAGTCACCACAGCGACCTCAAGGGCAGCCGGAGAACTCACCGCAGAACTAAGGGGGTTCAGAGAGGTCCAGCGGCTCGCCTACGCCTGCGCGGAGGCCGTGGCCGCCCAGCTCAAGCCCGGGATCACCGAGCGCGCGACGGCGCGGATGCAGCGCGAGTGGCTGCGCGAGCGCGGCGTGCGGGACTGGTTCCACCTGCCGTTCGCCTGGTTCGGCGACCGCACCGCGTTCGTCAGCTTCCGGATACCCCTGCAGTTCTTCCCCACCAACCGCGAGCTGGAACCGGGGATGCCCTTCATCCTCGACATGGCCCCCGTCCACCGGGGCTTCACCGCCGACATCGGCTACTCCGGCTGTCTCGGCCTCAACCCCGTGCACGACAAGCTGCTCGCCGACCTGGAGGCGCACCGCGAGCTGATCCTGCGCGAGGTCCGCGAACGCCGCCCGCTGCGGGAGATCTACCAGGACGTCGACCGGCTCATGGTGCGGCAGGGCTACGCCAACCGCCATCGCGCCTATCCCTTCGGCGTCATCGCGCACAAGATCGACCGGGTCGGGCAGCGCCGCTGGTCCCCCACCCTCTTCGGGTTCGGCACCCAGTCGCTCAAGGGCCTCGCCTCCGACGCGCTGCACGGGCACCGGGAGGGCTGGTCCCCGCTGTGGAGCCCGTACACCTTCTCCGACCATCCGCCGCAGCCGGGGCTGTGGGCGGTCGAACCCCACCTCGGGTTCCGGGGCACCGGCGCGAAGTTCGAGGAGATCCTGGTCGTGACGGACTCCAAGGACCCCCAGGAAAGCGCCTTTTGGCTGGACGACGATCTGCCGCACGTGCGGCGCTGGCAGGAGGAGAAGGCCGCGTGAAGACGGGACGTGGACGAGGACGGGACGCGGCTGCGGGCCGCGGCCAGGAGCCGGGGCGGACGCAGGACGGGGCGCCGGGCCGGGCATCGGGCGGGGCATCGGGCGGAGCGCCGGGGCTCGCCGGGGCGACGGAGCGCCGGGTGCACACCGGCGGCGTGGAGCTGTGCGTCGCCGAACTGGGCGACCCGGCGCACCCCACGGTGGTGCTGGTGCACGGCTACCCGGACAGCAAGGAGGTGTGGTCGCAGGTGGCCCGCGGTCTGGCCGACCGCTTCCATGTGGTGCTCTACGACGTCCGGGGCTGCGGCCGGTCCACCGCCCCGCGGCCGCTGCGCGGGGGCTTCACCCTGGAGAAGCTGACCGACGACTTCCTGGCCGTCGCCGACGCCGTCAGCCCCGACCGCCCGGTGCATGTCGTGGGCCACGACTGGGGCTCGGTACAGGCCTGGGAGTTCGCCACCGTGCGCCGTACGGAGGGCCGGATCGCCTCCTTCACGTCCATGTCGGGCCCGTCGCTGGACCACTTCGGCCACTGGATCAAGAAGCGGATGGTGCGGCCCACCCCGCGCCGCGCCGCCCAGCTCCTCAACCAGGGCGCCAAGTCCTGGTACGTCTACCTGCTGCACACGCCCGTGCTGCCCGAACTGGCCTGGAAGGGTCCGCTCGGCAAGCGCTGGCCCGGCGTCCTGCAGCGGGTGGAGAAGGTGCCGGCCGGGGACTACCCGACCGCCTCGCTGCCCACCGACGCGGCCCACGGTGCCTGGCTCTACCGCGACAACGTCCGCGCCCGGCTCCGCCGCCCGCGCGCCGATGCCTACGCGCACTGCCCGGTCCAGCTGATCACCCCCACCGGCGACGCCTTCCTCTCCCAGCGGCTCTACGACGACCTGGAGCAGTGGGCGCCGCAGCTCGTCCGCCGTACCCTCCCGGCCAAGCACTGGGTCCCCCGCACCCGGCCGGACCAACTGGTCTCCTGGATCGCCGAGTTCGTCACCGCCAAGGAGGAGGGCGACCCGGCGAAGGAGCTCGCGGCGCGCGGCCCGTACGCCGACCGGTTCGGCGGACAGCTGGTGCTGGTGACCGGCGCGGCCAGCGGCATCGGCCGGGCCACCGCGTTCGCCTTCGCGGAGGCCGGTGCCCGGATCGTCGCCGTCGACCGGGACGCGGACGGTGCGGCGCGGACCGCCGAGCTGGCCCGTCTGATCGGCGCCCCGCAGGCCTGGCCCGAGGTCGTCGACGTCGCGGACGAGGCAGCCATGGAGAAGCTCGCCGACAAGGTCGACGCCGAGTACGGCCCCGTGGACGTGCTGGTGAACAACGCCGGGATCGGCCTGTCCGGCGCCTTCCTGCAGACCACCACCGACGACTGGAAGAAGGTGCTGGACGTCAACCTGTGGGGTGTCATCCACGGCTGCCGGATCTTCGGCAGGCGGATGGCCGACCGCGGTCAGGGCGGCCATATCGTCAACACCGCCTCGGCGGCCGCCTTCCAGCCGTCGAAGATGCTGCCCGCCTACAGCACCTCCAAGGCCGCGGTCCTGATGCTCAGCGAGTGCCTGCGCGCCGAACTGGCCGGGCAGGGTATCGGTGTCTCGGCCATCTGCCCCGGGCTGGTCAACACCTCGATCACCAGCACCGCCCGCTTCGCCGGGGTGTCGGCCGAGGAGGAGAAGCGCCGCCAGGCCAAGGCCGCGCGGGTGTACGGGCTGCGCAACTACCCGCCGGAGAAGGTCGCCGACGCCGTCCTGCGGGCGGTGGTCCGCAACCAGGCGGTGGTGCCCGTCACCCCCGAGGCTCGCGGCGCCCATCTCCTGTCGCGGTTCGCCCCGCGGGTCCTGCGCGCCCTCGCCCGCATCGAGCCGCGGCTGTGAGCGAGCACCGCCCCGCCGGGAGGAGCCCCAACGACCGGAGGAGGATCCCGAGAGCCGGACAACTGCGCATGTCAGGAGCCGCGCATGAGCACGTCATCCCTCCAGGAGCACCACCCGGTCACCCCGCGCCGGGCCTCGTTCGACTGGCATCGGACACCGCTGCTGTGGATACCCGACGAGCCCACCGCCACCCACGTCGTCAACGTGCTGCACCTGCTGCTGCCGGCCGGGGAGCGGTGGTTCGTCAAGGTCTTCAAGGAGGGGTTCCCGCTGGTCGGGGACGATCAACTGCGCAAGGACGTCAAGGTCTTCATGGGCCAGGAGGCCATCCATAGCGTCCAGCACTCCCACGTCCTCGACCATCTCGCCCACCAGGGCCTGGAGACCGGCCCCTACACCCGGCACATCAACTTCCTCTTCAAGCGTCTGCTGGGCGACCGGCCACCATGCGGCGTTTCCGTTCCCGGAACGGGAGCGGCTGCGCTTCCGGCTCTCCCTGGTCGCCGCCATCGAGCAGTTCACCGCGGTGCTCGGGAACTGGGTGCTGGCCGCCGACGGCCTCGACCGGGCCGGGCCCGACCCGGTCCTGCTCGACCTGCTGCGCTGGCACGGTGCGGAGGAGGTCGAGCACCGGGCGGTCGCGTTCGACATGTACCAGCACACCGGCGGCGAGGATCCCGGCCGGTACGCCCGCCGGGTGCTGGGCATGGCCGTCACCGCACCCGTGCTGCTCCACCTCTGGGCCTGGGGAGCGTCCTCTCTCCTCCGGCACGATCCGCAGCTCGCCGCCCGCTCCCGCTCCTCGCTGCGGGAGCACAACCGGGCCGTCCGCAAAGGACTGCTCCCCTCCCGGCGTGAGCTGGGAGCGGCGATACCGCGCTTCTGCGCCGGTCGTACCATCCCTCGCAGGAAGGGTCGCTGCGCACGGCGTCGCCTACCTGGCCTCCTCGCCGGCCGCCCGGGCCGCGGCGGGCGCGGTGGGCCGCGCGGCCGTCTCATAGTGCGCGGCCGACGGAGGAGGAGCACCGCAGTGACCGAACAGCCGCCAGCGGCCGCATCCCGCCCGGCCGAGTACCGCATCGAGGACCTGGCGCACCTCAGCGGTGCCACGGTCCGGACGATCCGCGCCTACCAGGACCGCGGGCTGCTCCCCCGCCCGGAACGCCGCGGCCGGGCCAATGTCTACGGCGATGCCCATCTGGCCCGGCTGCGCCAGATCGCCGATCTGCTGGACCGCGGTTACACCCTCGCCAGCATCAAGGAGCTCCTCCAGGCCTGGGACGCCGGGCTCGACCTCGGCGGGGTGCTGGGGCTGGTCGCCGAGATCGACGGGCCGTGGACCGACGAGCAGGCGTCCCGGATCAGCCGCGCCGATCTGGACGCGGCCTTCGGGGGCGCCTCCGACGAGGCGGCGGTCGCCGAGGCCGTCGAGCTGGGCGTCCTGGAACGGCTCCCCGGCCAGGACGACGAGTTCCTCGTGCCCAGCCCGCAGGAGCTCGCCGTCGCCGCCGAACTGCACTCCGCCGGCGTCCCGCTGCCGGCGATCTCCGCCCACCTCCGGGAGCTCCGCGGCCAGGTGGAACACATCGCCTCGCGCTTCCTGGATTTCACCACCGAGCACGTCTTCCAGCAGTTCCTGGACCATCCGCCCACCGACGCCGAGGCGGCCGAGGCGGCCGCCCTCGTCCGCCGGCTGCGGCCACTGGCCCAGCAGACCGTCGACGCCGAACTCGCCCGCGCCATGCGGGCCCTGGCCACCCGCTACCTCCGCCGGCACCTCAGCGAGGCGCTCCCCGCGGAGAGCCACGGGCCGAGGGCCACCGCCTCACCGGCAGGCTCCGGGTCGGTCACGGACCCCCGTACCGCGACCGACCCGAGCCCTGCACCCGGCCCCGCCCCCGAGGCCACGCCGGGCCTCCGGACGGAGCCCGCCGCGGCGGCCGGGCCCGGCGCCGAGACGGTGGCGCTGCCCGCCGACGCCGTGGCGGCCGTACGGGCCCTGGTGGGCCCCGAGCACACGGCGGCGTTCATCGCGGCCGCCGCCCGGCGCGAGGTGCAGGCCCGCACCATGGACGCCTTGCTCCCGGACGGGCCCCGTGCCCCGTCCGGGGGCGCCACGGGCACCGCTCCCGGCACCGAGCCCCCGCCCGGTACCTGAGCCGGCACCCAACAGGCTTGGCACCACGCGCTCTTCAGTTCTCAAGAAGCATGCGATCGCGGTTATTCCGCCCCGGATGCGCAAACCGCCGCGGCGCCTCCACGCCCCGCCGGTTCAACCCGCCGGGTCCGGCAGCCAGTTGCCGTGGAAGCCGTACGGCACCCGCTGCGGCAGATGGACCGTGGCCACCGGGTCGGCGGATATGTCCTCGGCGTCGAGGACGACCAGATCACTGGTGTCGGTGGTCGCGTCGTAGACGTAGGTGAGCAGCCAGCCCGGTCCGCCCGGACGGTCGTCCGCCGGGGCGAAGACCGCCTCGCCCGGGGTGCGGCCCGGACCGAAGTCATGGCGGACGACCGCGCCGGTCTCCAGGTCGTAACGGAGCAGGGCGCCGGGTATGTGGCCGGTCCCCGGGGCCTCGGCGACGGTGGCATGGCCGAAGCGGGCGCGCTGCCCCACCAGGCGGTCGTCCACCCGCGGGAACTCGCAGTACTGGTCGTCCAGCTGCTCCTCGGCGACCGTGCCGGAGGCCAGGTCGATCGTCCAGCGCCACAGGCAGGACGGCTGTCTGCCGCTGAAGTCGGGATAGCGGGACACATGGAGGACGATCCGCTGCTCGCCGTCGTCATGGGCGTTCAGCGCATGGAAGACGAAGCAGGGGTCGATGGGCAGCCAGCGGACCTCGCCGTACGGGTCGTCCCGGCGCAGTACTCCCAGTCGCGCGCCGTACTCCGGATCCCAGCGGTAGGGCATTCCCCCGCGGTGGGCGTCGAAGACCATCGGGAGGTCCATGAAGACGACATGGCGCTCGGTCAGATGGAAGTCGTGCATCATCGTGTGCGCCGCGACGTCAATGGGCCGGCTGATCGCCAACTCCCCGTCCGCGTCGGCCCGGTGGTAGGTCAGATAGGGCGGTCTGGACCCGCCGTAGCCGAAGAAGTGCAGCTCGCCGGTGGTCGGGCAGGTCTTGGGGTGCGCGGTCATGGCGGTGGTGAGCCGTCCGCCGAAGTCATGCACACCGAGGGTCTCCAGCTCATGGCCGGGGCGGCAGTCGATTTCGTACGGGAACGACGACTCGACGAGCGCGAGGGTACGGCCGGCGTGCCGGACGACATGGGTGTTGGCCACGCCCGCCGACAGATTGCGGCGGCCCTGCGCATCGCGGACCGGCACTCCGTCGGTGAAGGTCGAGGTGCGGACCCAGCGGTTGCGGTAGGAGACGGCCCGGCCGCCCTCCAGGCGGAGCCCGTGGACCATGCCGTCACCGAAGAACCAGTGCGGTGTGGCGGCGTCCCGCGGGTTGGGGCCGTTGCGCAGGAACCAGCCGGTGAGCTCGGGCGGCAGGGCGCCGGTCACCGGCAGGTCGTAGGCGGTCAGCTCCTCGGCGACCGGGGCGAAGTTGCCGGCCAGGTGCGGAGCGGGGGCATCGGAGGCGGACGGGGTGGTCGGGGAGGCGGTGGTCATGACGCGAGGCCTTCCTGGACACCGGCCTGCCCGGCGGCCTGCTGCTGGAAGCGGGCCCGGGCCCGGTCGGGGTAACTGGAGGTGAAGCGGACGGGGAGGACGAAGCCCGCGATCTGGATGAGGACCGAGTAGACCGTGTTCAGCTCGTAGGCGGAGACGAGGGCCTGGGCGGCCGCGGTGAGGGTGAACGAGAGCGCCCACGCGGCGGTGAGCACGACGTTGATGCGGCGGAACAGCGGGGTGTGCCAGACCTCGGGCGGAGCCATGCGGCGGGCGATGCCCATCGTGAAGGGCCGCCGGACCGCTATCGACACCCAGGCGATGAGCGCCAGCCAGCCCATCGAGAGCGCGCTGCCGTAGAGCCGCAGGCCGCTGTCGGGACGGGCGAAGGAGAGCGCGGACAGGGCGGCGAAGAAGACGATCGTGCCGTACTCCAGCACGCGGTAGTCCAGCGAGAGGCCCGCCGCGCGGTCGGCGACGAGCAGCGCGGCGGCCGTCAGCAGACCGGCGAGAGCGCCCCACTGCCAGCCGATCGTGGACACCCCCGCGAAAACCAGCCACGGCACGAAGCCCCGCAGATAGTTCATGTCTCCCCCCTCTTCGTCCGCGGCCGCGCGGCCGGCGCGCTTCGCCGTCCGCATCTCCGCCGCACATTCCAACTTCGACATGTCGAATGTAGAAGGTCCTTCTTTGACATGTCAACAGTGGAAGGTAATGTGATGGTCATGAGCCTGAGACATGCCGTGCTGGGCCTGCTGTCCGAAGCCCCGGCGAGCGGCTACGACCTGATGAAGCTGTTCAACGCCACGCTCTCGATGGTCTGGCCCGCCACTCAGAGCCAGGTGTACGGCGAGCTCGGCAAGCTCACCACCGCCGGCATGGTCGAGGTCACCGCCCACGGCCCCCGCGGCCGCAAGGAATACGCGATCACCGACGACGGACTGACGGAGCTGCGCCACTGGCTCACCGAGGTCGAGCCCAGCGGCCCCCAGCGCGATGACGGTCTGCTGCGCGTCTTCTTCCTCGGCATCGTCACCCCGCTCGAAGCCCAGACCTTCCTCCTCCATCAAGCCGAGCTCGCCGCGCGCACCCGCGCCATGTGCGAGCAGGTCGAGGAGAACGCCCAGTGGGACGACGAGATGATTTCGGTCTACGGACGGATCGCCCTGGAGTACGGCCTGCGGATGTCGGCGGCCCAGGAGGAGTGGGCCCGCTGGGCGGCCGAGCAGGTGACCACCGCCAAGGCACGACGGGCCAGCGCGCTCGCGCACGCCCAGCACGCAGGACACACCGGCAGCCACGAAAAGCACGCAGGAAACGCCGATGGCTCACCGGAGAACGAGGCCGACGGGACGTGAATGCGGATGCCTCCGGGGCGCCAAGAGCGGCACCCTGGAGGCATGAATACCCAGCGCTCCGTGCGTCTCTCGAAGTACCTGTCGAAGCATTTGCGCCATGAACCGCAGCGGATCGGCCTTGCTCTCGACGCCCAGGGCTGGGTGCCCGTCGACGACCTGCTGGCGGCGGCCGCGGCGCATGGATTTCCGTTCTCCCAGGCCGAGTTGACGGCCGTGGTCGCCCGCAACGACAAACAGCGCTTCACCATCGAGGACGGCCGGATCCGCGCCAACCAGGGCCATTCCGTACGCGTGGACCTCGGCCTGCCGCCGGCCGAACCTCCCGCGTACCTCTTCCACGGCACGGTGGCGCGCAACGTGGCCGCCATCCGGGAGAAGGGGCTCCTGCCGATGAAACGGCACGCGGTCCACCTCTCGCCGGACCGGGACACCGCGACCAGGGTGGGCGCCCGGCGCGGCAAACCGGTGGTCCTGGCCGTGGACGCGGCGGCGATGCACCGGGCCGGACACGTCTTCCGGGTCAGCGCGAACGGTGTCTGGCTCACCGACCGGGTACCCGCCCGGTTCCTCCGCTTCCCCGGGTGAGCCACCAGGTGAGCCACCAGCTGAGCCCCCGGCGAGCCGCCGGGCGGGATGCCGCGCCCAGGAGTGCGCCCGGGGGATCACGCCCCCGCCCGAGGGGTCACCATCCCGGTGCGCCCCATACGGGGAACCACCGCGCCAGGTCCTTCTCGATCGTCAGATCGTCCCCCAGCATCGCCCTGACCTGGAGTTCGAGCGGGTTGTCGCGCTTCTCCCCGCCGCCCGGCTTCGGCGCGAAGGGGTAGAACGTGCCCCTCTTGTAGAGGTAGACCAGCGCCAGCGACCGCTGCCGGTCGTCACGGAAGCCGAGCAGCGAGCACAGGAGTTGCGGGCCGAACCCCGCCTCCTCCAAGGACGTGTTGACCGCGTGCAGGTCGTTGACCAGGCCCGCCACGTCATCCGGCGCATGCCGTACGAGCAGCCAGGTGTAGCCGTATCCGTCCTGGGCGAACTCCACCGGCCCGTCCAGCAGGGACCGGGCCTCCTCCTGGATGCGGGAGAACGCACCGCCCTCCACACTGGCGAAGCACACCGATCCGAGGCCGGTCGGCGTGAATCCGGCCGCGGCCTGGAGGGTGACCGCGGCGGACGGCAGCGCGAAGAGCTGGTCCAGATCGGGGCGAACCGGCTTGCTGCGGCCGAGGAGGGCGTCCAGAAATCCCATGCGCGGTACTCCTTGCTCCTGGAGGGACCGGCCCGCACTCTCAGCCCGGGCCGGTGATCGTCACGGACGGCTCACGTCCCGAGCTGCGTCGCGATCCGGCCCAGCTGGTCCAAGCGCTGTTCCAGCGTCGGGTGCGAGGACAGCAGCCGGTGGAAGTTCTCCTTGTTGAAGGCCGGGGCGAAGAAGAAGGCGTTGTACGGCTGGGCCTTGCGCAGGTCTTCGGTCGGGATCCGGGCGATCTGCCCGGTGACCTTGGTCAGCGCGGCGGCCAGCGCCGAGGGGCGGCCGGTCAGCAGCGCGGCGGCGCGGTCGGCGGCCAGTTCGCGGTAACGGGAGAGCAGCCGGGTCAGCAGGAAGCTGATCGCGTAGACGACCGCGCTGACGGCGGTGACGATCAGCACGGCGATGGCCGCGTTCTGGTCCCGGTTGTTGCGTCCTACGCCGCTCCACAGGGCGGCGCGGGTGATGATGCCCGCCAAGACGCCGAGGAACGAGGCGATGGTCATCACCGCGACATCGCGGTGCGCGACGTGCGAGAGCTCGTGGGCCAGCACGCCCTCCAGTTCCTCCGGCTCCAGCCGCCTGAGCAGGCCCGTGGTGGCGCAGACCATCGAGTTCTTCCGGTTGCGGCCGGTGGCGAAGGCGTTCGGCACGTCCGACTCGGCGATCGCGACCCGCGGCTTGGGCATGTCCGCGAGGGCACACAACCGGTCCACCGCGCCATGCAGCACGGGCGCCTGCTCCGGCGTGACCTCGTGCGCGCCCATGCTGAAGGCGGCGATCCGGTCGCTGAACCAGAACTGGGCGACGAACAGGCCCCCTGCGATCAGCAGCACCACCACCCAGGCACCCTTGAGCAGGACCACCAGCACGCCGACGACCACGACGTACAGCAGACCGATGAAGAACATCGTCGTGATCATTCGCGAGGTCAGCCCGCGGTCCGGGGCGAATCGGGTCTGTGCCATGGCTCCTCCACGAACACCGCACTTCGCGCAGTGCGCCGGTCCGCTCGCGCGCCGGTCTCGCACCGCGCGCCGCGTCCGCCACACTGCGCCGCTGTCCCGATTCTCCCTCTTCCGGGCTATATACGGGGTAAAGCGGAGGTGAGCGAACGACCGGGCGCGTCGGGAAGGCACGGCGGGCCGGGCGGCTGTTTCACGTGAAACCACCCGCAGCCCGGCCGCGCCGGGAGGCCCGTCCCGTGGGCCCGGCCGGTGGGCGTCGCCGTCGTCGACCGTGCGCACCAGGCGCACCGGGGAGTCGGGCCCGTCCCGGAGACCCGCTCGGCCTCCCCGCCCGCCCCTACTCGGTGCCGAGCTGCGCCAGCCCCTCCGTGGCGATCCGCTCGAAGACGTCGAGGTCCGCCGCGAAGAGCGAATCGGCGATCGGCCAGTGGATGACCAGCTCGTCGAAGCCCAGCGCGGCGTGGTTCCCGGCGAAGTCCACGAACGCGTCGACGGAGTCCAGCGGCCGGTCCGGGGTGAAGCCGGAGAGCATGATCTTCTCCAGATCGCCGGCATCGCGGCCGATTTCGGCACAGGCCTTGCCGAGCCGTTCGCACTGCCCGCGGACCGCCTCCAGCGAGTCGGCCGAGCTACCGCCGCCGTTGGAGACCTTGGGGTCACCGGTGGTCACCCACGCCTGGCCGTACTTGGCCGCGAGCTTCAGGCCGCGCGGCCCGGTGGCGGCCACCGCGAACGGCAGCCGCGGCCGCTGCACACAGCCGGGGATGTTGCGGACCTCGTGGGCGGAGTAGTGCTCGCCCTCGTACGTGACCACGTCCTGGGTCAGCAGCCGGTCGAGCAGCGGCACGAACTCGCCGAAGCGGTCCGCACGCTCCCGCGGCGACCAGGGCTCCTGGCCGAGCGCGGTGGCGTCGAAGCCGTTGCCGCCCGCGCCGATACCCAGGGTGAACCGGCCGCCGCTGATGTC
Source organism: Streptomyces sp. NPDC021749 (assembly GCF_040640655.1). NCBI lineage: Bacteria > Bacillati > Actinomycetota > Actinomycetes > Kitasatosporales > Streptomycetaceae > Streptomyces > Streptomyces sp. NPDC021749. Next base: position 74,754 of record NZ_JBFACE010000002.1, read on the forward strand.
GTCGAGGGAGATCAGTTCCTTGGCGAGGGTGACCGGGTGCCGGAAGTTCGGTGAGGTGACGAGGGTGCCCAGGCGCAGTCGGGAGGTCGCGGCCGCGGCGGCGGTCAGGGTCGGCAGGGCCCCGAACCAGGCCTGGTCGCGGAAGCTCCGCCAGGACAGGTGGTCGTAGGTGTAGGCGGCGTGGAAGCCCAGCTCCTCGGCGCGCTGCCACACCTCCCGCCCACCTTCGGACCAGCGGCGGACGGGAAGTATCACGGTGCTCAGTCGCATGCACCCGAGCGTACGGCCGTCCGGGTGTTCCCCACGATCGCCTCCGGCCACCGCGCGGCGCCGCCGGCCCCGGCCGTAAGCCGTCATCGGCCCTGGGACACAGCCTCGGGATCGCAGGTCGCCCCCGCCGTCTCATCCGCGCAACCCACCGCACGCCTGTGCGCCCTGGTACGGGAAGATGGGCCCGTGACTGATGCCTCCGCCACGCCACCCCGGGCGCCCGAACCGGCCGTTGCCCCCGGCCCGGCCGTCCTGCCCGAACCGGCCGTCGTGCCCCGGCTGATCGCGACCGACCTCGACGGCACCCTGCTGCACGACGACAAGACGGTGTCCGAGCGGACCGTCGCCGCGCTCGCCGCCGCCGAGCGGGCCGGCATCGAGGTGTTCTTCGTCACCGGGCGCCCGGCCCGCTGGATGGACGTGGTCAGCGACCATGTGCACGGCCACGGCCTGGCGATCTGCGCGAACGGCGCGGCCGTCGTCGATCTGCACCGCGGCGGCCGGATCGTCGAGGTCAGCCCGCTGGAGCAGGCGCTCGCACGGGAGGTCGTGGACGCACTGCGCAGCGCCGCGCCCGGTACCTCGTTCGCCGTCGAGCGCACCAGCGGCATCCATTACGAACCGCAGTACCCGCCGCTCCTGCTGGACCCGGCCGCGGTCGTGGCGCCGGCCGAGAAGCTGCTGGCCGACGACTTCGTGGCGCCGCTGGGCCCCGACGGGGCGGGCTCGGCGGCTGGCGCCGAGCCGCCCGCCTTCCCCGACCAGCCGGTCATCAAGCTGCTCGCGCACCACCCCGACCTCGAACCGGACGCGTTCCTCGCGCTGGCCCGGTCGGCCGCGGGCGATCTGGCGTCCTTCACCCGCTCCAGCCCCACCGCCCTCCTGGAGATCAGCGGCCCGGGCGTCAGCAAGGCCGGCACCCTGGCCCACTGCTGTGCGGAACGCGGCATCTCCCCGGAGGAGGTCGTGGCCTTCGGGGACATGCCGAACGACCTGGAGATGCTGAGCTGGGCCGGCACCTCGTACGCCATGGCCAACGCCCATCCGGAGGTGCTGGCCGCCACCACCGGCCGGACCGCGTCCAACAACGAGGACGGCGTCGCGCTGGTCATCGAGCAGATCCTGCGGCGGTGCGCCGAGCGCGGTGCCGTGCGCCCCTGAGCGGCACCCGGTCGGCGCGGCGGCTCACAGCGGCGCCCTCTCAGGTCGCGGCTCACAGCGGCGCCTCCCAGGTCACCGTCGTGCCCGCGCCGCCCTCGCCCAGACCGGGCCCGTACGTGCTGCAGCCGCCCAGCGACTCCGCGCGCTGGGCGAGGTTCCGCAGACCGCTGCGGCGGCCGCCGGACGGTATGCCGACGCCGTCGTCGGCGACGGTCAGCCGGACCCCGTCGGTGCCGTCCGGCAGCCGGATCGTCGCGTCGACCACGACCTCGATCCGGGAGGCGTGGGCGTGCCGGAAGGCGTTGGACAGCGCCTCGCGCAGTGCGGCGATCAGGTTTCTGCCGGTCAGCTCGCCGATCCGGGAGTCGACCGGGCCGGCGAAGTGGACCGACGGCTGGAAGCCCAGCGGTACGGCGGCGGTGCCGATCTCGCGCAGCACCCGGGTCCGCAGTCCCGACGGCGCCTCGACCGGGCTCTGCTGGAGGGCGAAGATCGCGGTCCGGATCTCCTGGATGGTGACGTCCAGTTCGTCGACGGCCTTGCCGATGCCCTCCGCCACCTCCGGGACGACGGACCTGCGCTGGGCGCCCTCCAGCATCATGCCGGTCGCGAAGAGCCGCTGGATGACGAGGTCGTGCAGGTCACGGGCGATCCGGTCGCGGTCCTCGTAGACCGCCAGCCGCTCCCGGTCGCGCTGGGCGTCGGCCAGAACCAGCGCCAGCGCGGCCTGCGCGGCGAATTGGCCGGCCAGCGTCCGTTCGACGGCGGTGAACGGCCGGGCGCCCCGGGACCGCGGGGTGGCGAGGGTGCCCAGGACCCGGCCGCCGCTCTTGAGCGGCAGCAGCATGCTGGGGCCGAAGCGGGCCGCGAGGTCGGTGACCATCCGGGGGTCGCTGGCCGAGTCCTCGACGAACACCGGCTCACCGTCGAGGAGTTGCCGGGCCACCGGGCTGTCGGGCGGGATGTGCGTCCCCAGGATGCCGGTGGGGTCGTCGGCCGATACGGCGACGATCTCCAGCCCGCCCTCGTCGTCGGGCAGCAGCACGATGCCCGCCGCCGAATCCGCCAGCTTCCTGGCCTGCTCGGCCACCACTGCGAGCGCGTCGTCGACGTCGCTGCCCGCCAGGAGTTCGGTCGTCACCGCCACCGAACCGTCGATCCACCGTTCCCGCTGGCGGGTCGCCGCGTACATCCGGGCGTTGCCGATCGCGATGCCCGCTTCCGTGGCGAGCACCCGGACCATGTGCAGGTCCTCCTCGCTGAACTCCCCGCCGTCGCGCTTCTCGGTCAGATAGAGGTTGCCGTAGATCTCGCCCTGGACGCGGATCGGCACCCCTAGGAAGGTGCGCATCGGCGGGTGCCCCGGGGGAAAGCCGGCCGAGCGCGGGTCCTGGGTGAGGTCGGCGAGGCGCAGCGGTTGCGGGTGGTGGATGAGCGCGCCGAGCAGCCCCTTGTGGCCGTCCGGCAGCGCGCCGATCCGCTCGTGCTCCTGCGCGCCGACCCCGTATGTCACGAAGTCCGACAGCCCCTCGCGGGCGTCGTCGATGATGCCGATGGCGGCGTAGCGCGCATCGGCGAGTTCGGCGGCGGTCTGCGCGATCCGGTCGAGGGTGATGTGCAGATCGAGCCCCGCGCCGACCGTGCGCATCGCCTCCAGCAACTGCGGAACCCGGGCGGTCAGCTCGGGCGACAGGCCCTGCAGGCTGCGGGTGGCCTCGGTGGCGGCGTGCATGGGGTCGGGGGCGGACGGGTCCGTGCGGGGGGAGGCGCGATCCATGCCCACGAGCCTAATAAGACCCCATATAAGCGGCCATTCACCTGCAAAGCCGTCAGAGCGCCGGTGCCATGCCGTACGCCGCGTCCACCGCCCGTTCGCGCTCCAGCATCCGCCGGAACGGACCGTCGGCCGCGGCCAGCTCCGCCGGTGCACCGCGCTGCACGACCCGGCCGCCGTCCAGCACCAGCACCTCGTCGACGGCGTCGAGCCCGGTGAGGCGATGGGTGATCAGGAGCGTCGTCCGGCCCTCGGTCGCGGCCAGCAGATCGGCGGTCAGCGCATCGGCGGTGGCCAGGTCGAGGTGTTCGGCGGGCTCGTCCAGGACGAGCACCGGGAAGTCCGCGAGCAGCGCACGGGCCAGGGCCAGCCGCTGCCGCTGACCGCCGGAGAGCCGGGCGCCGTGCTCGCCGACCATCGTGTCCAGGCCGTCGGGCAGCCCGCGCACCCAGTCGGCGAGCCGGGCCCGGCCGAGCGCGTCCCACAACGCCCGGTCCGCGTCCCCGTCCGGGCCGGTGCGCCGGTCCCGCAGGGCGAGCCGGAGGTTCTCCCGCAGCGAGCTGTCGAAGAGGTGCGCGTCCTGCGCGCACAGCCCGACCAGCCGCCGGACCGCGTCGCCGTCCAGCGTCCGGGCGTCCGTTCCGCCCAGCGTGTACCTGCCCGCCTCATGGTCCAGGAAGCGCAGCAGCACCTGCGCCAGGGTGGTTTTGCCGGACCCGGACGGGCCGACGACGGCGATCCGGCGCCCGGCCGCCAGCGTGAGGTCCACCCCGTCCAGCGCGGGCCGGTCCTGGCCGGCGTGGCGGGCGGTCAAACCGCGTACGACCAGCGGGAACGGCGTTTCGGGAGGCGTCGCGGGGGCGGCCGGTTCGCGTACCGGCGGGGGCGCGTCCAGCACCTCGAAGACCCGCTCGGCCGCGCGCCGGGTCCGCTGTCGGTACTGCACGGCGAGCGGCAGCCCGGTCACCGCCTCGAACGCGGCGAGCGGGGTGAGCACGACGACCGCCAGCGCCACCCCGTCCAGCCGCCCGGCGTGCACCGCCTGGACGCCGGCGACCGCGGCGGCGGCCACGGTCAGCCCGCACAGCAGCGCGGAGAGTCCGGCGCCGGTGCCCGCCACGGTCGCCGACCGGGCGGCGATCCGGGTCAGCTCGCGGTCGGCCCGCCGTACCGCCTCGGTACGGGCCGGCAGCGCGCCGGCCACCGTCAACTCGGCGGTCCCGGTGAGCAGATCGACGACGCGGGTGGCGAGCCGGCCGCGGGCCGGGGCCAGCTGCCGCTCCGCCCGCCGGGCCAGCGCGGCCGAGAGCAGCGGCACCCCGGCGCCCGCGAGCAGCAACCCGGCGCCGAGGATCACCCCGGCCTCGGGCAGCAGCCAGCCGGTGAAGCCGACGGCGCCCGCGCCGACCAGCGCCGCCGCCCCGGCAGGCAGCAGCCAGCGCAGGAAGTGGTCCTGCACCGCATCGACGTCGGCGACCAGCCGCGACAGCAGATCGCCGCGCCGGCGCTCGGCGAGCCCGGCCGGCGCCAGCCGCTCCAGCCGCCGGAAGACGGCGACCCGGACGTCCGCGAGCATGCGGAAGACCGCGTCGTGGGAGACCAGCCGCTCGGCGTACCGGAAGACCGCGCGCCCGATGCCGAACGCCCTGGTCGCGGTCACCGCCACCATCAGGTACAGCACCGGCGGCTGCTGTGCGGCCCGCGAGATCAGCCAGCCGGACGTGGCCATCAGGCCGACCGCGCTGCCCAGGGCGAGGCTGCCGAGCAGCAGCGCCAGCGCGAACCGCGCCCGCCGGGCCCGCGCCATCCGCCGCAGGCGGGCGGGGGCCGAGGCCCGGGTGGGGGCGAGGCCGAGACCGCCGCGGGGGTCGGCGGCGAGGTCCGGAGTGGGGTCGGCCGGGGTGCCCGGAGCGGGTTCGGCGGGGGTGTCCGGCGCGGGGTCGGCAGGGGCGTCCGGCGCGGCGGCCGGGGCCGCGTCCCGGCCCGCCCCTACGCCCGCGTCCACAGCCGGTTCCCGCACGTCAGAAGCGGGGTCCGGGAGTCGCACCACCCGGTCGGCCACCGCCAGCAGCGCCGGCCGGTGGACGACGAGCAGGGCGGTCCGGCCCACGGCGAGCCGGCCGACCGCGGCGACGATCGCCTCCTCCGTCCCGCCGTCCAGGCTCGCGGTCGGCTCGTCCAGCAGGAGGATCGGGCGGTCGGCGAGGAAGGCCCGGGCCAGCGCCAGCCGCTGCCGCTGGCCGGCGGAGAGCCCGGCACCGGACTCGCCGAGCCGGGTCGCCGGGCCGTCCGGGAGCGCCTCGACGAAGTCCAGCGCACCGGCGTCCGCGAGGGCGGCGCGTACCGCGGCGTCGTCCGCGTCCGGTCGCGCCAGCCGTACGTTCTCGGCGATGGTCCCGGCGAACAGCTGCGGGCGCTGGGGCACCCAGGCGATCCGCTGCCGCCAGCTGTCGGGGGAGAGCGAGGCGATGTCGTGGCCGTCGACCAGGGCCCGGCCCCCGGTCGGCGCGGTGAGGCCGAGGAGCACGCTGAGCAGCGTGGACTTGCCCGCGCCGGACGGGCCGACCAGGGCGACGGTCTCGCCGGGGCGGACCTCGAACGAGGTGGCGGGCAGGGAGTCCGCGGTCCGTCCCGGGTGGCGGACCACGAGGTCCTCGACGGTCAGCGCGGTGCCCTCGGGCGCCGGTGCGGTGCCGGGGGTGGGCAGCGGTGCCTCCAGCACGGCGAAGATCTCCTCCGCCGCCGCGAGACCCTCGGCCGCCGCGTGGTACTGGGCCCCCACCTGCCGCAGCGGCAGATACGCCTCCGGCGCGAGCACCAGCACCATCAGCCCGGTGTACAGGTCGAGTTCGCCGTTCACCAGCCGCATGCCGATGCCGACCGCGACCAGGGCGACGGAGATCGTGGCGAGCAGTTCCAGGGCGAACGAGGAGAGGAAGGCGATCCGCAGGGTGCGCAGCGTCGCGCGCCGGTACTCGCCGGTGATGGTGCGGATCGCGGCGGCCTGGGCCTTGGCCCGGCCGAAGACCTTGAGGGTGGGCAGGCCCTCGACGACGTCGAGGAAGTGCCCGGACAGCCGGGCCAGCAGCCGCCATTGGCGGTCCATCCGCGACTGGGTGGCCCAGCCGATGAGGATCATGAACAGCGGGATCAGCGGCAGCGTGAGGACGATCGTCAGCGCCGAGATCCAGTCACCGGTGACGATCCGGGCCAGGACCGCGACCGGGACGACGACCGCCAGCCCCAGCTGCGGCAGGTAGCGGGAGAAGTAGTCGTCGAGGGCGTCGATGCCGCGGGTGGCGAGTGTGGTCAGCTCGCCGGTGGCCCGCTCCGGACGCTGCCGCGCCGCCCGCGCGACCAGCCGCATCCGCAGCTCGGACTTCACCGCCGCGCTGGCGCGGTGCGCGGCCAGCTCGGTGAGCCAGGAGACCAGACCGCGCCCCACGGACACCGCGGCGAGCAGCACGAGCGGAGTGGCCAGAGGGCCGGGACCGAGGCCGTGCCGGAAGGCACCCACCACGATCTCGGCGATCAGCATCGCCTGGCCGACGACCAGGCCCGCTCCGGCCAGCCCGAGGAACACCACCGCGATGAGGAAGCCGCGGGTGGCGTGGGCGTAGCGGAGCAGGCGCGGGTCGACGGGTTTCACGTGAAACATTCCATCCTGCCGGTGCCGCCCCGAGGGGCGGCGTATCGGCTAGTGGGATTCGGCGATGTGCTGGGTGCCGATGCGCTTACGGAACACCCAGTACGTCCAGCCCTGGTAGAGCATCACGAGGGGCGCGGCGATCCCCGCACACCAGGTCATGATCTTGAGGGTGTAGGGGCTGGACGAGGCGTTGCTGACCGTGAGGCTCCAGCCCTCGTTCAGCGTGGACGGCATCACGTTCGGGAAGAGCGTGAGGAACAGCATGGCGACCGCCGCCGCGATGGTGAGACCGGAGAAGGCGAACGCCCACCCCTCACGCCCGAGCTTGTTGGCGCCCAGCGCCGCCACCAGCGCAACCACCGCGACGATCATGGCGATCAGGCTGCTGCCGTCGCCCTTGTCGGCCTGGGTCCAGCCCAGGAAGCCGACCGCGAACACGGCGGCGACCAGTCCGAGGACGCCCGCCATCCTGCGCGCCCGCTCCCGGATGTCCCCCACCGTCTTGAGCGAGGCGAACACCGCGCCGTGGAAGGTGAAGAGCGCGAGCGTGACCAGCCCGCCGAGGAGCGCGTACGGATTGAGCAGGTCGAGCAGGCCGCCGACGTACTCCTTGTGCGCGTCGATCTTCACCCCGCGCACGATGTTGCCGAACGCCACGCCCCACAGCACCGCGGGCAGCAGCGAGGTCCAGAAGATCGCGTGCTCCCAGTTGCGCTGCCAGCGCTCCTCGGACCGCTTGGCGCGGTACTCGAAGGCCACGCCGCGCACGATCAGGCAGACCAGGATGAGCAGCAGCGGCAGGTAGAAGCCGGAGAACAGGGTGGCGTACCACTCGGGGAAGGCGGCGAAGGTCGCCCCGCCCGCGCTGAGCAGCCAGACCTCGTTGCCGTCCCAGACCGGGCCGATGGTGTTGATCAGTACCCGCTTCTCGCCGCGGTCGCGAGCGAGGAGCTTGGTGAGGACGCCGATCCCGAAGTCGAATCCTTCGAGGAAGAAGTATCCGATCCAGAGGAAGGCGATGAGAACGAACCAGACGTCGTGGAGTTGCACGGTCGCCTCCTAGTACGAGAAGGCCATCGGCCGGTCGGCGTCGGCGCTGTCCCCGCCGATCTTGGTGGGCGGGTTGAGGTCGTCGTCGGTGAGCTCCGGGGGCCCGGCCTTGACGTACTTCACCAGCAGCTTGACCTCGACCACGGCGAGGATCGCGTAGAGCGTGGTGAAGACGATCATCGAGGTGAGCACCTCGCCCTGGGAGACGCCGGGGGAGACCGCGTCGGAGGTGCGCAGCACGCCGTAGACGACCCAGGGCTGCCGGCCCGTCTCGGTGAAGATCCAGCCCCACGAGTTGGCGATCAGCGGGAAGCCGAGGGTGACGAAGGCGAGCGACCAGTACCACTTGCTGAGGCGGGCGCCGAGCACCCTGTTCTTGGTCAGCGCGAGCTTCGGTGGCTCCTCGTCGCCCGTCCGCAGGCCGGGCGCCAGCCAGAACTTCTTACGGGTGAGCCAGAGCCCGGCGAGCCCGATGGCGAACGACGACATGCCGAAGCCGATCATCCAGCGGAAGCCCCAGTAGGCGACGGGGATGTTGGGCCGGTAGTCGCCGGGGCCGAACTTCTGCTGCTCGGACCTGTTGACGTCGTTGATGCCGGGGACCGGCGAGGAGAAGTCGTCATGGGCCAGGAACGAGAGCAGGCCGGGTATCTCGATGGCCACCTCGTTGTGGCCCTTCTCCACGTCTCCGTAGGCGAAGACCGAGAACGGCGCCGGCGCCTCCTTGTCCCAGAGTGCCTCGGCGGCGGCCATCTTCATCGGCTGCTGCTTGAACATGACCTTGCCGAGCGTGTCACCGCTGACCGCGGTGAGGATGCCCGCGATGACCAGGGTGACCAACCCGAGCCGCAGCGAGGTCCGCATGACCTTGATGTGCTTCTTGCGCATCAGGTGGAAGGCGGAGATACCGACCATGAACGCGGCGCCGGTGAGGAAGGCCGCGGTCAGCGTGTGGAAGACGACGACCAGGGTGGTGTCCTGGGTCAGCACCTTCCAGAAGTCGGTGAGCTCGGCGCGGCCGGTGGTGGCGTTGTACTTGTAGCCGACCGGGTGCTGCATCCAGGAGTTCGCGGCCAGGATGAAGTACGCGGACAGGATCGTGCCTATGGAGACCATCCACATGCAGAAGCAGTGGATCTTCTTGGGGAGCTTGTCCCAGCCGAAGATCCACAGGCCGATGAAGGTCGACTCGAAGAAGAACGCGATCAGCGCCTCGAAGGCCAGCGGGGCACCGAAGACGTCACCGACGAACCGCGAGTAGTCGGACCAGTTCATCCCGAACTGGAACTCCTGCACGATGCCGGTGACGACGCCCATCGCGATGTTGATCAGAAACAGCTTGCCCCAGAACTTCGTGGCCTTGAGGTACTGCTGCTTGCCCGTGCGCACCCATGCGGTCTCAAGCCCGGCCACCAGAGCGGCGAGCGAGATCGTCAGGGGGACGAAGAGGAAGTGGTAGACGGTGGTGATGCCGAATTGCCATCGCGCCAGAGTCTCCGGCGCCAAGGCCAGTTCCATGCCGTGCTCCTTACCTCGCCGTTTGCCAACGGCAATGTCCCTTTTGCGTCACACAAAGCGGTAAATACCGGGACGGGCTTGTGAACGCGTTCACATTCACAAGCAATTATCTCCCATGCCCTTCCACCCTTGGGTAAGGGGGGTACGTGACTGCGGTCACGCTCGAATCCATGGCGTATGAACATTTCCGCCGAGGTTGCGGGCGCCTTTCTCCGAGTGTGGACACGCTCCCCCCTCGACCTTCAACACATTGTTGAATTCATCGCCATGAAGATCCGCATCACCTGGCCCGCCGGGCAATTGACCGCGACCCTCGACGACACCCCGACCGCGGCGGCCCTCATGGCTGCACTGCCGGTCGAGGCCACCGCGCACACCTGGGGCGAGGAGGTCTACTTCGACACCGGGCTCTCACCCGCGCTGGAACCCGACGCCCGCCAGGTCGTCGAGCCCGGCACCGTCGCTTTCTGGCCACCCGGCAACGCCCTCGCGCTCCCCTACGGGCCCACGCCGATCTCAGCGGCGACCCCGTCCGCGTACAGAAGGCGTGAGCGCCCCCGCCAAAAGCCGGAGGCCGCGGGTCGACGGACCCGCGGCCTCGATGCCACGCTCCTGCAGGGCCTTGCAGGGCCTTGCAGGGCCTTCCGGCGTGCCTGCCGGCGCCTTTCAGCGGCTTACAGCGCCTTGCGGAACTCCTCCGCCGCCTGCAGGAAGAGATCCATCGCCGCGGTCTCCCCGATCGTGACCCGGACACCCTCGCCGGCGAACGGCCGCACCACCACACCGGCCCGCTCACAGGCCGCCGCGAAGTCGGTCGTACGGTCCCCCAGCCGGAGCCACACGAAGTTCGCCTGGGTCTCCGGCACCGTCCAGCCCTGCCCGAGCAGCCCGTCGACCACCCGCGCCCGCTCGGCCACCAGCGCGTCCACCCGCTCCAGCAGAGCCTGCTCACTACGCAGCGACGCCACCGCCGCGTCCTGCGCGAGCTGGCTCACCCCGAACGGCACCGCCGTCTTGCGCAGCGCGGCGGCCACCGGCTCGTGCGCCACCGCGAACCCCACCCGCAGCCCCGCCAGGCCGTACGCCTTGGAGAAGGTCCGCAGCACGCAGACGTTGGGACGGTCGCGGTAGAGCTCGATCCCGTCCGGCACCTCGGCGTCGCGGATGAACTCGCGGTACGCCTCGTCCAGCACCACCAGGACATCGCCCGGCACCCGGTCCAGGAACGACTCCAGCTCCGCACGGCGGACGACCGTACCGGTGGGGTTGTTGGGGTTGCAGACGAAGATCAGCCGGGTCCGGTCGGTGACCGCGGCGAGCATCGCGTCGAGGTCGTGCACCTCACCGGAGGTCAGCGGAACCTGCACGGAGGTGGCCCCGGACACCTGGGTGATGATCGGGTACGCCTCGAACGACCGCCAGGCGTAGATCACTTCGTCGCCCGGGCCGGCCGTGGACTGGATCAGCTGCTGGGCCACGCCCACCGACCCGGTGCCGGTCGCGAGGTGCTCCACCGGCACCGAGAAGCGGTCGGCCAGCTCCGCCATCAGGCCGGTGCACGCCATGTCCGGGTAGCGGTTGAAGGACCCCGCGGCGGTCACCGCGCTCTCCAGGACGCCCGGCAGCGGCGGATAGGGGTTCTCGTTGGAGGACAGCTTGTAGGTGACGGGACCATCGGCCGGCGCCGGCCGCCCCGGCTTGTAGGTGGGGATGCCGTCCAGCGCCGTACGCAGCTTCGGGGTCTTCTCGCTCACCGCAGGTCCTCCTCGACCGTCCCGTCCATCTCCAATACTGCACACCTTAAGAGGATTGACCCGTTCGGCGGCAGCCCCGGCCGGAAGCCGGGCGCGCGGCCCACCCTCCCGCACCCGTGCACCAAGATCACCCGGACGGGGCCAGCGTGAGACCTTCGGGGCGCGCCCCACTCGCAGTCGCGCGCCGGTGGCCTGCGCCGTGGCGCGCATCCCTCGTCAAGGTGACTTGAGACCTCTTCGAGACCTGAACCGATCGCCAGGCCGATCCGGAAAATCTCCCCCCAAACAGCCACCTCAACGCCCAACTGCCTTATTTTGCAAGGTATATGATGACCCATCACCTTGCAGAAACGTGCCTTTCCGCCACCGCAGTCAACGCCCCGCGAATGGCCCTATCGAGCCCTACTATCGGCTCGCCATGACAGCAGCAGGGAAGCACCAGGTGAGCCGGGCGACCGGTCGCCGGCTGGGGCGTGCGGGCATCCGCGATGTGGCCGCCGCAGCCGGTGTGTCGATCACGACCGTCTCCGACGCGCTCAACGGCAAGGGCCGGCTCCCGGATGCCACCCGTAGCCACGTCCGCGAGGTGGCCGACCGGCTGGGCTACCGCCCGTCCGCAGCCGCCCGCACCCTCCGTACCGGCAAGTCCGGGCTCCTCGGCCTGACCGTGACCACGTACGGGGATGAACCTTTCACCTTCACCGAGTTCGCGTACTTCGCCGAGATGGCCAGAGCGGCCACCTCCGCGGCCCTGGCCCGCGGCTACGCGCTGGTCATCCTCCCCGCGACCTCCCGGCACGACGTGTGGTCCAACGTCGCCCTGGACGGCACGGTCGTCATCGACCCCGCCGACGGCGATCCGGTCGTGACGGAACTCGTCCGGCACGGCATCCCGGTGGTCTCCGACGGCCGCCCCGGCGGCGCGCTCCCGGTCACCGGATGGGTCGACAACGACCACGAAGCCGCCGTCCTCGGCCTGCTCGACCACCTCGCCGACGCCGGCGCCCGCCGCATCGGCCTGCTCACCGGCACCACCACCGACACCTACACCCGCCTCTCGACCACGGCGTACCTGCGCTGGTGCGAGCGGGTCGGACAGGACCCGGTCTACGAGTCGTACCCGGCCCACGACCCGTGCGCGGGCGCGGTGGCCGCCGACCGGCTGCTGGCCCGCCCGGACCGGCCGGACGCCGTCTACGGCCTCTTCGACCCCAACGGCACCGATCTGCTCGCCGCCGCCCGGCGCTACGGCCTGCGCGTCCCGGAGGACCTGCTGCTGGTCTGCTGCAGCGAGTCCACCGTCTACGCCACGACCGAACCGCCGATCACCACGCTCTCCCTCAAACCGCGCCGGATCGGTACCGCCGTGGTGCAGATCCTCATCGACGCCATCGAGGGGCTCGACACCGGACGCCCCATCGAGCAGGTCATACCGACCGATCTGATCGTGCGCACCTCCTCCCAGCGGCGGTCGACGCGCACGACCATCAGCCCGCCACGAGGACCCGCCGGCGCCTGAACTCGCCGCCGAACCAGAACGAACGGGCGCACCGGACGACGCCGAGGCGCCCGCGTTGACACAGAAAAACCAGGCGATCCCGGGAGAAATCAGCCGCGAATGCCAGGCTCCAGCGGATTGACCACCCCCGGGTGCGTCACAACCCGCGATCGGCATTCCTATGATGGGCGCACGACACCGCGGACCGCCGTCGACCAGGCAAGGTCCGAGAGGTGCACGGCGGCGCAACGGTGGAGGGGTCGATGACTCAGGGGGCCAGTCAGGGACCCATGGTGTGGACCATGGCAGGACAAGCTCCGGCGTCCGTTCCGCCGCCCGGAATGTCCGCCGGTGCGTCCGCAGGGTCTCCCGTGCCGCCGGCCGGCCCGCCGCTCCATGTGCCCGCCGGCACCCCGGTCGCGCCGCCCGCCGCGCCCCCCTCGGTGCCGCCGGCCACGCAGCCGGTCGAGCTGCCCGAGGACTACACCCCGACCGCCCGCGACCTCCCGGTCGTCACCCCGGGCCGCACCGACACGCTCATCGACCGCCCGTCCGTCGCGCCGGTCCCCGACCCGGCCACGAGCTCCGACGCGCCCGGGGGCATGGGCCCGCTCTACGTCGTCGGCGATGTGCACGGCTACTACGACGAGCTGCGCGAGGCGCTGGCCGCCGAGGGCCTGATCGACGCCGACGGCAGTTGGGCCGCCGGCAACGCCCGGCTGTGGTTCCTCGGCGACTTCACCGACCGCGGCCCGGACGGCATCGGCGTGATCGACCTGGTCATGCAGCTGTCCGCGGAGGCCGCTGCGGCCGGCGGCTACTGCAAGGCCCTGATGGGCAACCACGAGCTGCTGCTGCTGGGCGCCAAGCGGTTCGGCGACACCCCTGTGCAGTCCGGCGCCGGCACCGCCTCGTTCCAGGCCGCCTGGCTGCTCAACGGCGGCCAGAAGACCGACATGGACCGCCTGGAGGACCACCACCTGCAGTGGATGGCCCGGCTGGACGCCGTGATGGAGGAGGACGGGCATCTGCTCGTGCACTCCGACACCACCGCCTACCTCGAATACGGCGACTCCATCGAGGCGGTCAACGACACCGTCCACGAGGTCCTCACCCGCAGCGACGCCGACGAAGTCTGGGATCTCTTCCGGAAGTTCACCAAGCGCTTCGCCTTCCGCGACGAGTCCGGCTCGCAGGCCGTACGCGAACTCCTCGACGCCTACGGCGGCGACCGCGTCGTGCACGGCCACAGCCCGATCCCGTACCTCCTGGGCGAGGTCGGCGCGGAGGACGGCGAGGGCGACGGCATCGCGGTCGACGGTCCGCACGTCTACGCCGACGGTCTGGCCATCGCCATGGACGGCGGCATCACGATGGCCGGAAAGCTGCTGGTCGTCCAACTCCCCCTGACTGCCTGAGCGTTACCGGGGCAGGTATCCCCCGGACCGGCAGGACGGTCGGTACGGGCGGGAACGAGGGGAGACACCGGCGGGATCCGGTCGTGCGGTTACTCAATTTCCGCAAACTCTCTGTCACCCCGTACCGGAGTCGCTCTACCATCGGTCTATCCGTAGCAGGCTCTCCTCCGTTTCCGCCCACTGCCCGGCCCACGCCGGCCGTACGGCCCTACGGAGCATCGGGGGATGCACATGAACAGCGCTCCGCACCTGCTGAACGAGGACCGCGCGGAATTCGCGCGGCTCCTTGATGAGGCGCTGCGTACCGCGGAATACCGCCCGGACGACCTCACCGCCGCCACGGGAAACCATCTGAACACCGAGCAGTTGCGCACGATGGCGCTCAGCGCGACCACCGCCATCGCCGCCTGCGCGACGGCCGAATACCAACGCTATGTCCAGCTCCGTGCCGAGCTGCGGGCACCGGCACCGGCCGCGTCCGGCCCGGCGTCCGGCCCCGCGGCGCACGCCGGGGAGCACGGGGAGGACGCCGAAGGGGGACCGGGTTCGGCCACCGATCCGGCCGCGGACGAGGCCGGAAACACCGGTGCCGGGCTGGCGGCGATGATCACCGTGCTCGCCCCGGTCCTCGCCGGTATCGCCGCCGTGCTCTTCCTCGTCATCGGCTACGTCCTGCGCGCGGTCAGCCCGGACAAGTCGCTGGCGCAGCCGCTGATCAGCGTGGGCTGGGTGTTCGCGGCGCTCACCGCGGCCGGCTCCCTGGTCGCGATGACCTGCCTGGTCATCACCGCACTGCGCAACGGCCCGTCCGCCGAGTCCGCCAGAACGGACGAGCTGTACGAGGCCTTGGACGAGGCCCGTGAGGCGTGGCGGCGGGCCCTGCTGGAACGCGGGTTGCTGCCCTTCCTGCGCGAGGCGCTCGCCGACCCCACGGCCGCCCCGGACAACGACCCCGTCCGCTATGTCCCCCGCCGCACCCCGGCCTCCGAGAGCCGCATCCCGACCCTCGGTTACACCCGCCCCGAGTTCTCCAGCCCCGAAACCGGCCCCTCGTCCTCCCGCCCGCGCTACTCCAGCCCGGACTTCACCAGCCCGGACCACGGGGGGCCTGAGGAGGGGGCGGAGTAGGGGTTGGGGGGGTGATGGAGGAGGCCCCGCGGGACGGCCCGCCGGAGGCCCCACGGGGGGGGAGGGCCTGCCGCAGGCCCCACCGGAGGCACCGTCAGGGCCCCGTCGGAAGCACCGACGGAGCCCTTCTCCACACCGTTCGCCGATCAGTCCGCCAACGGCAGGTACACGCGGTTCCCCGCCGCCGCGAACTCCTTCGACTTCTCCAGCATGCCCGCCTCGATCTCCTCGGGGGTCGAGCCGTCGTCACCGCCGAACTGCTCCGTGATGCTCCTGCTGATCTTCATGGAGCAGAACTTCGGCCCGCACATCGAGCAGAAGTGCGCCGTCTTGGCCGGCTCGGCGGGCAGCGTCTCGTCGTGGAAGGCGCGTGCCGTGTCCGGGTCGAGGGCCAGGTTGAACTGGTCCTCCCAGCGGAACTCGAAGCGCGCGTCGGAGAGCGCGTCGTCCCATTCCTGGGCGCCCGGGTGCCCCTTGGCCAGGTCCGCCGCATGGGCCGCGATCTTGTACGTGATCACGCCGGTCTTGACGTCGTCGCGGTCCGGCAGGCCGAGGTGCTCCTTGGGCGTGACGTAGCAGAGCATCGCGGTGCCCCACCAGGCGATCATCGCCGCGCCGATACCGGAGGTGATGTGGTCGTAGGCAGGCGCGATGTCGGTGGTCAGCGGGCCGAGCGTGTAGAACGGGGCCTCCTCGCAGATCTCCTGCTGGAGGTCGATGTTCTCCTTGATCTTGTGCATCGGGACGTGGCCCGGGCCCTCGATCATGGTCTGTACGCCGTGCCGCTTGGCGATGGTGTTCAGCTCGCCGAGCGTCTTCAGCTCCGCGAACTGCGCCTCGTCGTTGGCGTCCGCGATGGAGCCGGGACGCAGGCCGTCACCGAGCGAGTAGGTCACGTCGTACGACGCGAGGATCTCGCAGAGCTCCTCGAAGTGGGTGTAGAGGAACGACTCCTTGTGGTGCGCCAGGCACCACGCGGCCATGATCGAGCCGCCGCGGGAGACGATGCCGGTCTTGCGGCGGGCGGTGAGCGGGACGTACCGGAGCAGCACACCGGCGTGCACCGTCATGTAGTCCACGCCCTGTTCGGCCTGCTCGATGACGGTGTCCTTGTAGATCTCCCAGGTCAGCTCCTCGGCCTTGCCGTCGACCTTCTCCAGCGCCTGGTAGAGCGGGACGGTGCCGATCGGGACGGGGGAGTTGCGCAGCACCCACTCACGGGTGGTGTGGATGTTGCGGCCGGTGGAGAGGTCCATGACCGTGTCGGCGCCCCAGCGCGTCGCCCAGGTCATCTTCTCCACCTCCTCCTCGATGGAGGAAGTGACCGCCGAATTACCGATGTTGGCGTTCACCTTCACCAGGAAGTTCTTGCCGATGATCATCGGCTCGATCTCCGGGTGGTTGACGTTGGCCGGCAGCACCGCCCGACCCGCCGCGATCTCGTCGCGTACGAACTCGGGGCTCACGTTCTCGCGGAGGGCGACGTATTCCATCTCCGCGGTGATCTCGCCACGCCGCGCGTAGGCGAGCTGGGTGACCGCGGCGCCGTTACGGCCGCGGCGCGGCTGGCGCGGGCGGCCGGGGAAGACCGCGTCGAGGTTCTTGAGCCCGCCGCGCGGCGCGGTGTGCTTGAGGCCGTCGTCCTCCGGCCGCATGGGCCGGCCCGCGTACTCCTCGGTGTCGCCGCGGGCGATGATCCAGTTCTCCCGCAGCGGCGCCAGCCCACGGCGGACGTCGGTTTCGATGTTCGGGTCGGTATACGGCCCTGACGTGTCGTAGAGCGTCACGTCCTTGCCGTTGGTGAGGTGCACTCGCCGAACCGGTACCCGCAGGTCCGGGCGCGATCCGGAGACATAGCCCTTGTGCCAGCCGATCTCCTTCGGCTCGCCGCTGGCACCGCTTCCGCTTTCGGGCGTGCGTGCATCCTGCAGAGTCATAAGACCCAACTCCCTACGCCGGCATTACCCGGTAACAGGTTCGGCGGTCGACGCAGCCGTATCCGTCCGCCGGTGTTTCACGTGAAACACCGCTGGGACGAAGGTCAGCGCCCTCTCAGCCCGGTGCTCCGAGCTCCCGCGATTGCAAAGGTGGCACCACGGTAGCGGCCGACGCCGCGGGGTGAACAGGGGGCCCGTCAGAACGGGTGCACAGGGGACTCATCGGAACGGGTACAGAGGGGACTCATCGGAACGGGGCCCCGACAGCGGCCCGACGTCTTGCAATGATCGAGCGGTGAGCACTCACGAGCCCCACCCTCAGCCCGGTCCGCAGTCGGGTCCCCAGTTCGGCCCGCGGTCGGGTCCGCAGTCGCAGTTCGGCCCGCGGTCGGGTCCGCAGTCGCAGTTCGGTGTGCAGTCGCAGTTCGGTGCGCAGTCGGGCCCGCGCGAGCCCGGGCGCGGGGATGATCACGGCCCTGGTCACAGCCACGGCCACAGCCACAGCCACGGGCACGGGCAGGGGCACGGACACAGTCATGGCCATGGACCGGCCGCGCCCGTCTCCCGGCATCTGCGCAAGGTGATCGCGGCGGTGCTGATTCCGTTCGCGGCCGCGGTGGCGGTCGGCCTGGTCGTGCTCTGGCCGGGCGGCGCGCCACCGCACAAACCGTCCGGGGTGGGCTTCGACCAACCCACGGAACGGGCCCGCGTGATCAAAGTGGCGGAGGTGAACTGTGCGGATGTGCATGCCGAACAGCAGCCCCAGCCGCCATCACCTACCGGGGAGCAGCCGACCGGGGGAGCAGCGAAGGGAAGGCCCTGCCAGCAGGCGACGATCAAGGTCACCACGGGCGAGAACGCCGGCCGCACGTTCCAGACGGTGGTGACGCCGGACTCGCTCCGGCACTACTCCACCGGTCAGGACGTCGTGGTGGCGTACTCCCCCAAGGCGCCGAAGGAACTCCAGTACTCGGTCAGCGATGTCGACCGGTCCGTGCCGATGTGGATCCTGGCCGGGATCTTCGCCCTGGCGGTCGTCGTCGTGGGGCGGCTGCGCGGGGTGCTGGCGCTGGTGGCGCTGGCGGCCAGCTTCGTCGTCCTGACTCTGTTCATCCTGCCGGCGATCCTGCAGGGTTCCGATCCGCTGGTGGTGGCGGTGGTAGGGGGCAGCGCCATCATGCTGATCGCGCTGTACATGTGCCACGGCCTGACGGCCCGCACCTCGGTCGCGGTGCTCGGCACACTTGCGTCGCTGCTGCTGATCGGGCTGCTCGGGTCGGTGTTCATCAACTGGGCGCTGCTGACCGGGAATACGGACGACACCACGGGCCTGGTGCACGGCCTCTATCCGAACATCGAGATCCACGGTCTGCTGCTGGCGGGGATCATCATCGGATCGCTGGGCGTGCTCGACGATGTGACGGTCACCCAGACCGCGGCGATCTGGGAGCTGCGCGAGGCGGACCCGTCGGCCGGCTGGCGGAAGCTGTACGGCGCGGCGATGCGGATCGGCCGGGACCACATCGCCTCCGTCGTCAACACCCTCGTACTGGCCTACGCAGGAGCCGCCCTGCCTTTGCTTTTGCTGTTTTCGATCGCACAGAGCAGCGTCGGTACGGTCGCCACGAGCGAGGTGGTCGCCGAGGAAATCGTCCGCACCCTCGTAGGCAGCATCGGCCTGGTCGCCTCGGTACCCCTGACGACGCTCCTGGCCGCCCTGGTCGTCTCAGCGGACCGCAAGAAGCCCGGCACGCGAGGCGGAGGAGCCCGACCAGACATCTCCGGAAGCCAGGGTCCGGCACCCTCACCGGACATCCCGGGGACGCGTGCCGCGACGGCCCGCCCGGACGCCCCCGGGACGCGGGGTGCAGCGGCCCCATCGGACGTCCCCGGGACGCGGGATGCGGATGCGCCACCGGACACCTACGGGACGCAGGGGACTACCGGGGCCTCCGGGCAACCAGGAGCCACCACCCGCGCGCCCTCCGGCCACCGCGGAGGCCGCGGCAGGCGACGCAGGCGGTAAGCCGCCGCCCGGGCTTCGGGGAGGGCGGGGAGGCCAGGAGGGCGGGGAAGCCCGGGGGTGGGAGGGTCGGGCGCCGGGCAGCCCGGGCCGGAGAGTCGGAGCCGGTAGGCCCGGGGGCCCGGGAGGATCGGGAAGTGGACGTCTCGGGGCCCGAGGTCGGGTGGCCCGGAAGCCTGACGATCCGGGGCTACGGGTCCGAGACCCGGGGCGCCGGAGGCCCGGGAGGCCCGGGAGGCCAGGGACGAGGCTGAGGAAGCCGGCCGCGGCGCACCCGTAACGGGGCGACGCGAGTACCTGGAGCCCCGAGGCTCGGAGAGACGACCGGTGCGGGGCAGCGGGATAGCTGCGGCCGGAGCCGCAGCTACACGGCGCGGCGCCAGCGCGGGGCTGGGAGGGTCGGGAGTCGGAGGGGGGCGGGGACGCGGCCAGGGTGGCGCAACTGGGCGGGTACGACGGGGCTGACGGCCAAGCGGATGCGGCCACGGAGCCCCGGAGGCCCGGGAGATCCGAGGTCCGACGGTCCGCGATCCAGGAGGTCCGGGACGCGAGGCACCGGGCGTCTGGAACGCGGAACGCGCGGATCTGAGCCCTTGGGCGCGAGGCGCGGCCAGGCAGGGGGCATCCAGCGGGCGCGGCCGCAGGTGACGACCACGTAGGCGCCGGCCGGCGTCCACCCCAGGTGCGCGCGGCGCTCAGCCGGAACGGCGGCGCTTATCCGGAACGGCGGCGCTTAGCCGGAACGATTGGGCGCGGGCGGGTCAGCCGGCGGGGGCCTCGGTGAGGATTTGGTCCAAGATCGCTTCCAGGGTGTCGCAGACCTCTTCCTTGCCCAGTGGGACGAGCCGGTCCGTACGGTCCAGGAAGGCAACCAGGGGCGCCGCACTGACCCGGAACAGCGCGCGCTCGACGCCCACTTGAAGGCTGATGAAGACGTCGCTGAGGTTCGCGTGCGAGGCCGGTTCGATCCGCACATCACCTTCACCGGACGGCCTACTCAGCCCGTCCAGCAGCAGCTCACGACCGAACGCCCAGGTCACGGGCGCATCGCCGGGCAGGTCGAAGGTGAGACGGACGGCATACGGATCGGCGCTGTCGAAGTCGAGATCCACCGGGATCCGGAACGAAAGCTCCTCGGAGACGACGAAGCTCATGATCACTTCTGCCTGAACTGTGTCGGTCATCAACCACTGCCCCGCACTTGATCGGAGATGGCCGGGAAACATCCCCCATAGCCCTATTGACGCCATCGTCGGCCAGGCGCAGGCAGATCACAAGGAGTGAGTTTTCAGATACTGATAGAGAAGGCGAGTGTCGTTAGTGTCGCCTCCGCCATTTTTCGTAGTCGATCCGTAACGGACCGCAATCGATGCAGTTCTTCCGCTGGCAGGGAGATCGCCAGGGCCGCCACGGCCGCGCCGACTTGGACGGGAATGGCCGCACAGACCGTGCCTAGGGCATATTCCTGGCACTCGTAGGCCGCCTGACCGCGACGCACCGTATCCAGGCGGCGCAGCAGATCGCCCTCCGTGCACAGGGAGAACGGGGTTATGGACTGCAGGGGATAGCGGGCCAGATGCTCCTTCCTCGTTGCGTCGTCAAGCTGGGCGAGCAGACATTGCCCGATCGCGTGGGCGTGTGCGGTGCTGCGGAAGTCGACCCACTCCTCCACCGGCGGCCGTTCCGGATCATCGGTCACCGCCACGACTTCCACTTCACCCTCCCGGTAGACGGCGAAGTAGACGGCGGCCCCCAACTCCCGGCCCGCGAGCGCCAGCGCTTCCGAGATCTGGGTCCGCTGCCGACGCCTGGCCCCGGCCCGGCCGATGGCTTCGGCCGCCTCCCCGACGACGAACACGCCGTTCTCCCGGCGCAGATAGCCCTCGTGGGTCAGGGTCCGCAGCAGGTGGTACGTCGTCGGCAGGGGCAGTCCGGTCTCTCTGGCGAGTTGTTTGGCGGGTGCCCCGTCCTCGTGCGCCCCCACCGCCTCCAGCAACCGGAGCGCCCGCTGCACCGAGCCGATCAGAGTGGGGTGAGAGCCGGATTCGCCATTCGCCATTGCCAACGCCAACCCCCAGGTTCCGCTCGCCACGGGGGCCGGGGCCCCGGTCGCAGGTACCGCTCCCGCGCCCGCGCGCGTCTCCCGTCCCTCCGCGGTGACACCCGTCCCGGCCTCGCCTCATGCAGCGCCTCCCGTACGTCACCCTTCGCACCGCGACATCCGGACGACACCGCCCGGACGACACCGTCCGGCATCACCGTCCAGGCATCCCCGTCCGGGCGTCACCGTTCGAACGCAACATGCGGAACGTCGTCATCCGGAAGACGTCTGCGGTCCGCACTCTAGCTCCGCGTGTCGCGCCGATAGACCGAAAGCCAAGGGAGTTAACCCGCCTGGCCCAGCGACGGACACGAGCGGAAGCCGGCGGGTCAAGGGGAGGTTGATGCGGTCAGGAGGGCAAGAGGCTGAGGGTTGCGTTCATCCGTTGCCTTGCCTGCCCTGGGCACTGCCCTCCTGAGCGCCGCCGCCGTCCCGGCCCGGCCCGGCCCGACCCGAGACCTTCGTCTGGCCCCGGCCTTCGTCTGGACCTCCGCCCGCCCGGACGCCACCGCCGCCCGGGCCCACATCCGTCCGACGTCGCCTCCGACCGTGATCACGTTTCCCGTGACCAGGTTGGTCCGAGGCCCTGTCCCTCCGAAGTCGTGTCCATCCGAGATCACGTTTCTCCGTGGCCACGTTCGCCAAGGGCCATGCCGGCCCGAAGACACCCCCGGCCCGAAGCCACGCCAGGTCCGGAGCCCGCCCGGCCCGAAGAGACCCCCGCCCCGGAACCTGCTCCACCCCGGAACCACCACCGCCCGGAACCACCACCGCTCCGGAACCATGCCAGGTCCGGAGCGGAGTGAAAGCGCGTACGTGGGCCGTCGGCCGCCGTGGTGGCGGCTCGGCGGGGCCCCGTGGTTTACCAGTCGCTCTTCGACGAGGACGAGGACGAGCCGGTGAAACGGCGGACCAGGTAAATGACGCCCGCGATCAGAGCCGCCGCTATGAGGACCTTGAACAGCAGACCGATCAGGAAGTGGAGCGCGGAGGCGATCAGGCCGCCGAAGACCACGATCAGGATGACGGGCACCACAACCCAGGTGACCCACCACGGAAGTCCTGTGAATATCCCCTTACCAGCCACTGCTCTGCCCTGCTTTCTGTCGGTCGCGCTGTCTGTACCGTTGTCCGTACCGCGCTATCTGTCCGGTGCGCTGCGTTGCGCACTGATGGCGCCGTCCGCGGGCCGCGTTCCTGCCGCCTCGCCGCCTCCGGCTCTCCCATCACCCACGATGCTAGGTCGCCGGACACCGCCGTGGGGGCCTCGCAGCCCCGGCTCTACCCTGACTCGTCCCCTACGGGTTCGGGGCCCCGACCCTTAGCTCTCAGGAGGAGAGAAGACCACCATCACCCGCAGATCCTCGCTGATGTGGTGGAACTTGTGGGGTACTCCGGCCGGCACGTAGACGACGCTGCCACGCGCCACCGGCTCCGTGTCCGCCCCGACGGTGATCAGTCCCCGGCCGCTGACGACGAAGTACACCTCGTCCTGGGCGTGCGGCCGCTGCGGATCGGTGCTGCCGGCGTCCAGCGCGTACAGCCCGACCGACATGTTGCGCTCCCGGATGAACTGCAGATAAGCGCCGTCGTTCGCGACCCGCTCTGCCTCCAGTTCCTCCAGCCTGAAAGCCTTCATGCCGTTCGCACCCCTCCGATGGTTCACACTCGTCTGCGACGATCTCACCATGAAGCATTTTCTGGTCAAGACGATCGCCAACGCCGCAGCGCTTGCCGTGGCCATCTGGCTGCTCAAGGACATCACGCTGACCGGCGAGAACACCGGCCGCAAGATACTCACCCTGATCCTCGTGGCGCTGATCTTCGGGCTGGTCAACTTCATCGTGAAGCCCGTCGTGAAGCTGCTGTCCCTCCCCTTGTTCATCCTCACGCTCGGCCTGATCACGCTGGTCGTGAACGCGCTGATGCTGCTGCTGACCTCCTGGCTCGCCGGCAAGGCCGATCTCGCCTTCCATGTGAACGGCTTCTGGACGGCGGTGCTCGGTGGCGTGATCGTCTCGATCGTCTCCTGGGCGATGCACGTGATCCTTCCCGACGAGGACTGACCGTTGGCCGCTCCGTACCGCGTCTGCTTCGTCTGCACCGGCAACATCTGCCGGTCGCCGATGGCGGAGTCCGTCTTCCGTGCCCGGGTCGCGGAAGACGGGCTCGACGGCCTGGTGGAGGTGGACAGTGCGGGCACCGGCGGCTGGCACGAGGGCGACGGCGCCGATCCGCGCACCGTCGCCGTCCTGCGCACGGCCGGCTACCCGACCGCCCACACCGCGCGGCAGTTCCGCGCCTCCTGGTTCGCCCGCCTCGACCGGGTGATCGCCCTCGACTCCGGCCATCTGCGCGAACTCCGCCGGCTGGCTCCCACGCCGCAGGACGCCGCCAAGGTGCGTCTGCTGCGTTCGTACGCGGCGCAAGCCGCCGATCTCGACGTCCCGGACCCGTACTACGGCGGTTTTGAAGGCTTCGAGGAGTGCCTGGAAATGATCGAGGCGGCGAGCGACGGCTTGCTGGCCGAGGTGCGCACCGCGCTCACCGCACGGACGCTCCTCCCGGCACGCGCACCCGAGCCCGACGACCGGCGCCGCGCGCAGATCCCCCCGGAGACGCAGATCCCCCAGGACGCGCAGGTCCCGCACCACCCGCAGGAGGCCCCGTGCTCCCCGCAGGAGAAGGAGAACGCATGACGGGCGACGGCACCCGCGCCGTACGTGCCGGGCTTCCGGAGCCG
Organism: Streptomyces sp. NPDC021749; assembly: GCF_040640655.1. Taxonomy (NCBI): domain Bacteria; kingdom Bacillati; phylum Actinomycetota; class Actinomycetes; order Kitasatosporales; family Streptomycetaceae; genus Streptomyces; species Streptomyces sp. NPDC021749. The sequence goes on from NZ_JBFACE010000002.1 coordinate 98,778, forward strand.
GAAGCGTTCGAACCGGCGCTTCCCGGGCCGGTGTTCGCGGCCCACTACCACCTCCCCGGCGACGCCTCCGGGCCGTACACATACGGCCGCGACACCAACCCGACCTGGACCCACCTGGAACGCGCCATCGGGGAGTTGGAAGCCCCGGACGGCACCGCGCACACCGTCGCGTTCGCCTCCGGCATGGCGGCGATCAGTGCCGTGCTCTTCTCCCAGCTGCGCTCCGGCGATGCCGTGGTGCTGCCCAGCGACGGCTACCAGCTGCTGCCCGCCGTCCGCACGCGGCTGGAGAGTTACGGCATCGCGGTCCGTACCGCCCCGACCGCACAGGACGCCCAACTCGACGTGCTGGACGGCGCCCGGCTGCTGTGGATCGAGACGCCTTCCAACCCCGGCCTCGACGTCTGTGACGTCCGCCGGCTCGCCGCTGAGGCACATCGGCGCGGCGCCCTGGTCGCGGTCGACAACACCCTCGCCACACCGCTCGGTCAGCGCCCGCTGGACCTCGGGGCGGACTTCTCGGTCGCCAGCGGCACCAAGGCACTGACCGGCCACGGCGACGTCCTGCTCGGCTACGCCAGCACCCGCGACGCCGGGCTGGCCGATGCCGTGCGGCAGTGGCGCAAGACCGTGGGCGCGATCCCCGGCCCCATGGAGAGCTGGCTGGCGCACCGCTCACTGGCGACCCTCGCGCTGCGCGTCCGCCAGCAGTCGGCCGGGGCCCTGGCGCTCGCCGCCGCGCTGGCCGACCGCCCCGAGGTCACCGGCCTGCGCCACCCGGGCCTGCCCACCGACCCGGCCCATCCGCTCGCCGCCCGCCAGATGCGCCCCGGCCACTTCGGCTCTGTGGTGTCCTTCACCCTCCCGGACAAGGCCCACGCGGAACGCTTCCTGTCCGCCCTCACGTTGGTCGACGACGCCACGAGCTTCGGCGGCGTACGCTCCACCGCCGAACGCCGTGCCCGCTGGGGCGGCGACGCCGTGCCCGAGGGCTTCATCCGCTTCTCGGTCGGCATCGAGGACCCGGACGACCTGATCGCGGATGTCCTCCGCGCCTTGGACACGGCCAACGCGGGCTGAGCGGGGAGTGGCGGCCGACGCGGATCGTCTGAGGCCGCGTCCCGGGCCGCCCGGCCACCGGCACCGCCACCGCCACCGCCACCGACACCGGCACCGGCACCGGCACCGAAGCTGACATCGTCCGCGCGTTGGCATCGGCCTCGGCTCCCCCTCGAACACGCCAGCAGCTCGAACGGCCATTTCCCGGGCGCCACATGCGAGGGGCCGGCAGGGTATCCCCCCTCGTCACCCTGCCGGCCGCGGTTGTGTGGTGCGCGCCGCCACGTGTTTCACGTGAAACCGAATGTTCCACGTGAAACCAACCGCTCGAACAAGGCTAGTTGACTGAGCGTCAGTGTCCAATCACGCTAGAGACACAGCCCTATCCGCAATTTTATGGCTGGCTCGCGACCAGGCTTCCGAAGGACGCAGGAGGTACGGGATGGATCTGGCTCTGCTGCGCACCTTCGTCACGGTGCACCGAGCCGGTTCCTTCACCCGCGCCGCGGCGTTACTCGGGCTGTCCCAGCCCGCCGTGACCAGCCAGATACGGGCGCTGGAACGGCAGTTGGGCCGTCCGCTCTTCCTCCGTTACGCCCGTGGTGTCACGCCGACCACCGTCGGCGACGAACTCGCCCACAAAGTGGCACCCCACCTCGACGCGCTCACCGAGATCACCGAGGCCGGGCTCGACCGGGAGTCCGTCACCCGCACCCTGCATCTCGCCGGCCCACCGGAGTTCATGGCCCACCGCGCGCTTCCCGCGCTGGCTCCGCTCATCGCCGAGGGCCTCTCCCTACGCACCGCCTTCGGCTCCGCGGACGAGCTGCTGACCGGGTTGGCGGCCGGCCACCACGATCTGACCGTCACCACCACCCGGCCGCGCGGCGGGCTGCTGACCGCCACCGCGCTGTGCGACGAGGAGCACGTACTGATCGCCGCACCGTCCTGGTCGGCGCAGTTCGGCGGGCCGGCCGTGCTGCAGGCGGGCGGCGTCCGCGTACTGGAATCCGTACCGCTCGTCGACGTCCACGAAAGCCTGCCGCTGATCGCCCGCTACTGGGCCGAGGTCTTCGACGCCGAGCCCGCGGCGTCCGCCGCCGTCATCGCCGCCGATCTCCGCGCGGTGCTGGCGTGTGTGACGGCCGGGGCAGGGCTGGCCGTGCTGCCGCGCTATCTGTGCACCGAGTCGCTCGCGTGCGGCGAGGTCGTGGCGCTGCTGGAGCCTCCTGTGCCCCCGCTGCGCACGTACTTCCTCGCCGTACGGACCGGGACGCTGGGGCTGCCGCATATCGCCCGGTCCCACGAGTGGCTGCTGCGGTCCGCGGTCGACTGGTGACGAGACGCGGTGACCGGATGGGCTGGGGGCGAGCCACGGTGACCGGGTGGGCTGGCGACCAGCAAGCGGAGCTCGGTGGGCTCGCAGCGGGTCGCGGTGGCCGGTTGGCTGACGGCGAGCCGCTGGCTGGTGAATCGGTTGGTCCGGTGACGAGACGCGGTGCCCTGCGGGCTGGTGAGGGAGGGGCAGGGGTTTCACCAGGGCGTGGTTGCGGCATCTGTCGACTATGACCGTACGGCCAGTCGTCAAACGCACCGCCCGCGCGATCCTGCTCGACGGCGAGGACCTGATCCTGATCAAACGCACCAAGCCGGGACGGGCCCCGTACTGGATCACTCCTGGTGGCGGCGTTGAGCCGGAGGACGCCACGGTCGTCGACGCGCTCCATCGGGAGCTGGACGAAGAGCTGGGCGCCAAGATCAAGGACGTGGTCCCGGTCTTCGTCGACACCGTCGAGCACTTCAGCGACGGTGGGGTGGACGGTGTGAAGGTCCAGCACTTCTTCGTCTGCCGGCTCGACTCCATGGACCCCGCCCGTCGGCACGGCCCCGAGATCGACGAGCCGTGCGGGGACTACGAGATCGTGCGGGTGCCGTTCACCCGCGTCGGCATCGCCTCCGTCGAGGTCGTCCCGCTGTCGTTGCGGCACTATCTGGACGGCAACATCGAGGGCGTACGGGCGATGCACGCGCCGGATCTGGGGTGAGATCGGCTTCCGTACGCTGAGCCCTGAGCTGGGCGTGAACCTGGCCTGGCGTGAGCCCTGTCTTGGGCCTGCAGAGCCCTGTTTTGGGATGGGGAAGCCCTGTTCTGGGATTGGCGAGCCCTGTCATGAGCCTGGCGTGAGGTCTGGCTCTTGGGCCGGGGGTGAGCTCTGTTTTGGGTCTGGCGTGAGGCCTGTCTTGAGGGCGCCCAGGTTGTGGCCAGGGGCTGCGGCAGGGGCCGTGACTCAGGCGTCGCGTCGGTCGAACCAGCCGCGGAACTCCGGCTCGTCCTCCGCCGCCCGACGCGGCTGGGCACGCGCCAGCACCCGCTCGACCCGGTCGAGGAACTCCGCGTTCAGCTCCGCCACGAAGTCGTCCCGGTCCGGCACGGCAGCCACCTCGGCATCGGACCGCGAGCCCGCCGCCGAGGCCTGGGAGGGGCCGAGGCCGGGGAGCGCGGTGTCTTCGGGTGCTGAACCGTTTCCGCTACCGTTTCCGTTTCCTCTCCGGGTCACGGCCCGGCTTCCGGTCCCGTACGCCGCTGGCGCCTCGTCCTGCCGGTCCTCATGCAGACCGCCCCGGAGGTGCTCGTTCTTGCGCTCCGGGCGGCGGAAAGGTGCTCGGCTGCTCGCCTCGGCCGCCGCGCCGAAGAAGTCACCGCCCTTCCGCTTGAAGTCGTCGGTGCCCCAGGCCCGGGCCCCGCGCTGCTGTGGCGGGACCTTCTGCAGATGCGGAATGTGCTTGGCGCAGTGGATGTACGCCTCTTCGACCTCGACCATGACCCACAACTGGGCACGCCGTCCGGGAACCGGATCGACCGGCAGACCGGGATAGCCGGCCCGCATCTCCTCGTCCATCACCACCCGGGCCCGGCCGTTGACGTGCAGACCGATGCGGTCCCGGGTGAAGTCGACCATCAGCAGGCCGAGACGGGGGTTCTCCGAAATGTTGCCGATGGACGCCATGACGCCATTGCCCCGGTATTCCGGGTACGCCAGCGTGTGTGCGTCGAGCACCTGCAGGAATCCGGGCGGCCCGGCGCGGAGCGTCGCATCGCATTCGCCGTGCCGGTCGGCCGTGGACAGGAAGAACATCTCCTGCCGTGCGACGAACTCCTGCATACGGGTATTGAGGTGGTCCAGCACCTGGTCCCGGTAGAACCGGTCGGCACGCTCGGTCGTGCCGAGTCTCTGCTGCACCAGGTGCTCACCGTCGCTCCCTGGACGCTCTCCCTGCGGCACGTCCTGCATCCCCCGCGCCTCCCCTGTCGGCCCGTATTCGCCGTGCTCTGCCAAGATCTCAATCCCCTACCGAGACCAGCTCTTCCACCGAGTCGTGCCGTATGCGGTCGGACGGAATGCCGACCCCCACCAAAGCGTCCACACCGCTGCGGATCAAGCCCGGCGGCCCGGAAAGATAGGCGTCGTATTCCCGGAAGGGCCCGTATTGCCGTACCGCATCGGGGAGTTGACCGGTCTCGCTGCTGGTCCCGCCGCGGACCGCGGGCCCGGTGGCGACGACCGGGCGGACCGACAGCCACGGGTGGGTCTGTTCCAGACGCAGCATGGTGTCGAGGTCGTAGAGGTCGTGGTCGCTGCGGGCGCCGTAGAACACCTCGACCGGGCGCCGGATGCCGTGGTCGGCGACGTCCTCGATCAGGGCCTTGATGGGCGCGATGCCGGTGCCGCCGCCGACGCACAGCAGGCCGTTGCGGGTGGTGTGGTCGACGGTCATCGAACCGGCCGGTGAGCCGAGCCGGAGGACGTCGCCGGGGCGGGCGCGGTGGACCATGGCGTTGGAGACCCAGCCGGCCGGAACCGCCTTCACGTGGAAGGAGAGCAGGCCGTCGGAACGCGGCGCCGAGGCGAAGGAGTAGTGCCGCCAGACCCGCGGCCACCAGGGCGTTTCGATGCTGGTGTACTGCCCGGCGAGGAACGGGTACGGCTGGTCGGGGCGGACCGTGACCACCGCGATCTCGGGCGTGCGCAGCTCGTGCGAGACGACCTCGGCCTGCCACCAGGCGGGCGCCACGGCCTCGTCCTCGGCGGCCGCGTCGATCATGATCTGGGAGATCGCGGTGTACGCGCGCACCCACGCGGCCTCGACTTCCGGGCCCCAACTGGTCGTGGCGTAACGGGAGAGCGCGCTGAGCAGGCACTCGCCGACCGCGGGGTAGTGGTCGGGCTGGGTGCCGTACTTGCGGTGGCCGCGGCCGAGGTTCGAGAGGTAGCCGGTGAGTATCTCGGTGTCGTCGACGTGCTTGGCCGCGGTGAGCAGCGCCTTGAACAGCCGGTCGCGCTGGGTGTCCATCGAGGCCGGGAAGAGGGCCCGCAGGTCCGGGTGCTGGACGAAGAGCAGCGCGTAGAAGTACGAGGTGACCTTGTCGGCCACCGGCTCGATCTCCGCCATGGTGCGGCGAATGAGGATCGCATCGGGCGAAGCGGACTCCTCGGACACCGTGGCATCGAGTGCGGCGAGGGAGGGCTGGGGCGCGGGGGGAGCGGGGGGAGCGGCGGGGGTACTGGGTGTGGGGGTGCTGGGGCCGGGGGTACCGGGGGCGGGGGTACCGGGGGCTGGGGCGCTGGGGCCGGACGCCACGGGGTTGGGGTTGGCCGGGCGAGGGGCGTCGGGGCTTGGGGTGGTGCTGTGGGTGGGCGCCGCTGCGGTGTGGCGCAACGCTTCGTGGACGGGCTCGGGCTCGGGCTCGTGGTCACGAGCGGCGCCGCGCTCCCATACGGAGGGGCGGGACGGCGGCTCGGCGGACTGACGTCGGGCGGCCTCTGGAGCCGGCTGACCGGTGGCCTCCGCAGCTGGCTGGCGGCGGGGCGCCGGAGCCGGCCGGCCGGTGGGTCCGGGGGACGACTGGCGGTGGGATTCGGGGGCCGGCTCCGGGAACGGCTGGCGGTGGGTCTCGGGGGCCGACTCAGGGAACGGCTGGCGGTGGGTCTCGGGGGCTGGCTGATGAACCGGCTCGCCATAGGGGCGCGAGGGGTCCACATAAGCACGGGCGGGGTCGCCGTACGGGTGGGCAGGCTCTCCGTACGGGCGAGTGGGGTCGCCGTACTCGGGGCCGGGCTCACCAAACGGGTTGGGCGGCTCGCGGTACGGCTGTGGAGCCTGCGGCGGCTCCGTCCCACGATCGGCTGCGGTGCCTACCGGCCGGATCGGGTTGACCGGCCGGCTGGGTATCCGCTCCCGGTCGTGGGGAGGATGGGGGGAGTTCCAGGCATTCGGGGTGTTCGGGGTACTCGGGGCGCTCGGGGCGCTCGGGGCGCTCGGGGCGCTCGGATTGTTCGGCGCATGACGCCCGCCCTGCAGGCCGCGGTAGTCGCGTTCGCCCCGGCCGTCGGGCTCATCCTGGCCGTTGCCCCTACCCCAGTCCTCGGCCTCGGCTCGGCCACCTCCGTATGAGGCACTCCGGCCCCAACCGTCCTGTTGCCGACCGTCCCGGCGCTGACCGCCCTGATACTGACCATCCTGGCCGCTCTGGCCGTTCTGGCTGCCCTGGCCGTCCACATCCTGGCGGTCCCGGACATTCTGCCGTTGCTGCTGTTCTTGCTGTTCCTGCTGTTCTTGCTGTTCCCCGGAGGACTTCTTCGCCGGCGGAGTGAACCAACCCCAATCGCCGCTGCTGCCGCCAGAAGAGCCGCTATCGGCCGATGTGGTGGTCGGAGCGTCCATGGTCTGCCTCGCCTCGAACGTCTTTCGGTCGTCTTCGCACTTCCGTAGACCGGAACTGCCCGGAATTCCCCCGCCCTGACCGGAATTCTTAATCGACTCAAGCGATTCCGGCAACATCCTCTAAAGCGGACAAATCTCACTTCCCTGCGACAATGCGGAGCAGATGCCGCGTCAGCAGCATGCCATCCCGCTCAGCACAACGGACAAACAGTCGGAAGTCCGGGTGTGACGGGCCACTTCACCGCTAGGCTGATGAGCTTTGCCCGCGTCTTCGCGTACCCACGGAAGCCCTCACCCCCGCCAAGCCGGACTCGACCATACCGGCAGTAGTTGAAACCACAAGCCCTGATCTTGGAACACTCCGCACGCCCCTCCGATATCCGTGATCCTCAGCACAGAGCGCATTTTTCGCGCACACACGGTTGAATCCGCCGCGGACAGCGCGGAATTACCCGCCAGTACGGACCAGCGCGTATGCCTCTCGCAGATCACGCCCCGTGTAGGCAAAAGAGGCCAGGTCACTGACGTGATGGTCGGCATTCACCGCCACGGACCGGGGCACCGCCGCGAACAGTTCGGTGTCCGACATGGAGTCGCCGTACGCCACACAGTCCTCCCGGGTCAGCCCGTACTGCACGCAGAGTTCATCGGCGATCCGCACCTTCGCCGCCGACGAGAGGATGCCGTCCGGATCCACCGGCACCCGGATCGGCACGGCGGGCCAGCGCGAACCGTGGGCCGTGTCGGCTCCCCAGTCCAGCAGCCGCTCGACGAAGAAGCCGGGCGAGAGGGAAATTACCGCACATCGTTCGCCGCGCGCGCGGATATCCGCCCAGACCTCCCGAATTCCGGCGAGCCACGGAGCGCCGTCGAAGGCGGCGGCCACTTGAAGTTCGGTCAGCTCGGCGGCCCATAGATCGCAGGCCAGCTGCGCGAACTGCACCGGTGTCAGCTCCGCCGTGGCGAATCGGCGTTCCAACTCGGCGATCTCCCGATCAAGGCCGAGCTGCCGGGATATCTCCACGGCGGCCGCGGAGCCGTACAGCAACGTCCCGTCCATATCGAACAGATGCAGCGTCCCCATGCCGGGAGCGTAACCACCCCACGATCACGGGGGCAGGGGGCAGGGGGCAGGGGGCAGGGGCGCAGAGGGGGGCGGGGGTCGGCTGCTCACCGGGGCGCGGGCGGGGTCGGCGACGAACTGGGGGCGGGACGAGGACGGCGACCAACTGGGGAGCGGAGAGGAGTGGGACGAGGCAGGGAGTTGCGGCGCCGCGAACCGCCGTTATTGCAGGCCGTACTCAGAGGCGCGTATACGGGGATACTCCCGGCGGCAGATGTACCGCAGGGCCCGGGTCGGGACCGTGGACGGTATGCAGCAGCTCAGCCGGCCCGCCCGCCGGGCCCTCCTCGTGCTTCATGTCGCCGTATCCGTCAGCTGGCTCGGCCTCACGCTCGGGCTGCTGGCGCTCAGCATCACGGGCTGGACCAGTAGCTCCCCCGAGATGGCAGCCGCCGCCTACCGCGCAATGAAGGTCTTCGGTGACTGGCTGATCCTCCCCCTCGCCTTCGGTGCGCTGTTCACGGGCCTGGTGCTGTCGCTGGGCACCCCCTGGGGGCTGGCCCGGCACCGCTGGGTCTACGTCAAGTTCTGGCTGACGCTCGTCACGGTGCTGCTCTCGGTCTTCGCGCTCCGTCCGGGCATCGACCGTCTCGCCGCCGAGGCCGCCACGGGCACTCCGGTCCCCGACATCGGCCTCGTCATCGCACCGGCGGTCGCCTCGGCCACCTGCTTCTTCCTCACTGCGATCTCCGTCCTCAAACCCTGGGGGCCGACCGGCCGCGGACGCCGGCTGCGCGAGGAGCTGCGCGAGGAGCTGCGCGAGGACCGGGCGGCCGGGCCCGCGCCCACCGAATGCCGGGGAACGGCAGGGCGGGCGCGGGCATCAGCTGACGGGCGGCCGGTCGGCCCTCGCAGCCTCACGGCCGTCGCCGCCTGGAACACTCGGCCGTCAGCAGCAAACCGCCGTCAGGGGTGCCCTGTCGTCAGAGGTGCCCTGTCGTTAGGGACGATCTGTAGTCAGAGGCGATCTGTGGTCACGGCAGTCGGGCGTCCCGCTCCCGCCCGATCCAGCTCACTCCAGGCCCGCCTCCGCTATCACGCTGAGGACGATCCGATGGTCCTGGTCGGGTGCGCCACCACCGAAGCCGATCGCGCCGATCAGCCGGCCGTCGCGGTGGAGCGGCACCCCGCCCGCGAGGAAGAGCAGCGGCCGGTCCAGCGCCGTGGGCAGCGTGTGGAAGAGCCCGTCGGGCCGTACCAGTGCGGGGGTGGGTCGTACCGGTGGTCTTGCGGGTGACCGTGCGCGTGGCGCTTGTGCGCGGGGTCCGGGAGGGGAGGGCCCTGCGGCAGCTCGTGCAGCGGGGAACCGCGGTGCTGTCCGTGCGGTGCGGTGGTCTGCGCTCTGCCGGCCGTACTGGTACGGGGCCACCACGGGCCTCAGTGGTGCGCCGCTGCCAGGGGCTCGTCGGCGACCGTGGTGGCGCCGCCCGCGGCCACGACCTGGCCACGGCCCGTCTGACGCCGCTCCAGGGCATGGGCGAATATCGCCACCCCGAGCGCAACGGTGGTCATCAGCGCACCGACCCAGTTGGTTGCCGTGTAGCCGAGGCCGGCCGAGATCACCAGCCCGCCGAGCCAAGCGGCCAGCGCATTGCCGAAGTTGAAGGCCGCGATGTTGCCGGCCGAGGCGAGCGTGGGCGCGGCGGCTGCCTGGTCCATGACCCGCTTCTGCAGCGGTGGCACGGTCGCGAAGCCGAAGATGCCGATCAGCGCGATGGTGATCGTCGCTGCGATCTTGTTGTGCGCGGTGAAGGTGAACGCGGCCAGCGAGAGCGCCAGGCCGGTCATCGCCACATACAGCATCGGCATCATGGCGCGGTCGGTGAAGCGGCCGGAGACCAGGTTTCCGCCGACCATGCCGAGTCCGAAGAGGGCCGTCAGCCAGATGACGGAGGACGGGGCGAAGCCGGTGACCTCGGTCATCGTCGAGGCGAGGTACGTGACCGCGGCGAAGACCCCGCCGAAGCCGAGGATCGTCATCAGCATCGCCAGGCCGACCTGCGGGTTCCGGAAGACCGCGAGCTCACTGCCGATGCGCGAGGCGGCCTTCGCCTGCTGCGCCGGGATCAACTTGATGATGCCGAGCAGGCCGATCACGCCGAGCGCCGTGATGGCGTAGAAGGTGGTCCGCCAGCCGAACTGCTGGCTGAGCATGGTGCCTGCCGGGACGCCCACGACGTTGGCGACGGTCAGGCCGCTGAACATGAGCGAGATGGCGCTGGCGCGCTTCTGAGGGGCGACGAGGTCGGCGGCAACGATGGCGCCGATACCGAAGAACGCACCGTGCGTGAACGCGGAGACGATCCGGCCGGCGAGCATGATCCAGAAGCTGGGCGCGACGGCCGTGAGCAGATTGCCCACGATGAACAGGCCCATCAACAGCATCAGCATCTGCTTGCGCGTGAAGCGGGTGCCCAGCGCCGTCATCAGCGGAGCGCCGATGACCACACCGAGGGCGTAGAGGGTGGTCGCGTATCCGGCGAGAGGGATGGACACGTCGAAGCCGGCCGCCATGTCCGGCAGCAGACCCATGACCGCGAACTCGGTCGTTCCGATCCCGAAAGCACCGATGGCAAGAGCCAGGAGTGCGAGAGGCATGACGGATCCCTTCGAATGGTTGTGTCCGTCCCTTACGAGCGTCCACAATAATTGCAGACGCGGGTTAATTGCAAGCGCCGGATATTTCACTCGTGCCCTATCCTGGATCGTGCGCCCCATGAGGAGGTCTTCGATGACGCAGCAGACGCGCGAGAAGCAGGCAGCTCGGCCGCAGGCGAAGGCCGCGAGGGCGGACGCCCCGCAGGTGGCGGCCACGGGGCCGGAGACCCCGGGCACCGCCGAGGCCCAGGCTGAGACCGCTGCGCCCGGCTGTCCGCCGGCGGCCACCCCCTCCCTGGCCCAGGGCTGGTGCGCGCTCTCGGCTCTCCACGGCCGCATCGAGTCGCACATCGAACGCGCACTGCAGGCGCAGCACGACCTCAGCGTCCGTGAGTTCTCGGTGCTCAACGTCCTCAGTGAGCAGCACGACGGGCCGGGCGGGCATCTGCGGATGAACCAGGTCGCGGACTCGGTGGTGCTCAGCCAGAGCGCCACCACCCGCCTCGTGACCCGCTTGGAGGACCGCGGCCTGCTGTCCCGCTACCTGTGCCCTGACGACCGGCGTGGCATCTATACGAACGTCACGCCCGACGGGCTGGCCCTCCTGGTGGAGGCCCGCCCGACGCATGACGGGGCGCTCTGCGAGGCCCTGCAGGAGGCCGCCCAGCGACCAGAGCTGGCACCGCTCGTCACCGCGGTCCAGACGCTCGCCCCGTCGTCGCAGGACTGACCGACGAGGGGACAGGGCGGCGCTGACCGGCTGTTGTCACCGCGGGATTGCTCGGCGGCCAGGCCGGTGCGGTGGAGGCGTTGAAGCATAAGGTCGCGCCCATGAGCGACATCGAGATACGCCGCGCCACCGAGGCCGACCTGCCCGCCATCGTCGCGATGCTTGCCGACGACCCGTTGGGCGCCACCCGTGAATCGCCGGACGACATGACTCCGTACGTCGCCGCCTACACGGCGCTGGCCGCCGACCCCAACCAGCACCTGATCGTCGCGGCGCGCGACGGGCGGACGATCGGGACGCTCCAGCTCACGGTCATCCCCGGCCTGTCCCGGCGCGGCGCCACTCGCTCGATCATCGAGGGTGTACGCGTGCACCGCGAGGAACGCAGCAGCGGCCTCGGAACCCAGCTCATCGAGTGGGCGATCGCCACATCACGCGCGCTGGGCTGCCGGATGGTGCAGCTGACCTCCGACGCCACCCGTGTCGATGCCCACCGCTTCTACGAGCGCCTCGGCTTCGAGGCCTCCCACCTGGGGTTCAAGCTGACGCTGTGAGGGACGGCCTCACCTCCGCCCGGGTGCGGCCCCGCGCCCGGTGTGCCCGCTGCCGGCAGGCCGCGCCGCAGTAGCGCGCGGGTCTGCCGGTGCGCGCCGGTTCGATCACCGCCCCGCACTGCGCGCATCGTGTTTCGTTACGATTTCCAGGCGAACCAGGCAGTTCCGTTACGGCGCTATGCGTACGCAGCGCATCACACATCAGCGCCGTCATCCGGCCCGGCACCCCGCCGTCGTCGCCCGATCCGGACCGGGCCTGTTCCATCGCGAGACAGCCCAGCAGCAGCGCCTTGAGGTCGGCCAGCCCGACGTCCAGCCGTACCGCGCCGACGAGTTGGGCCCTCGCGAGCAGGGATTCCAACGCCTCGTCGAAGTCCCGCCCGACGTCCGGCGAGGGCGCGAAGTGACCCGTGCCGGCCGCCTCCAGCGCCTCACACAACGCCTTGTTCCGTGACACAAGGCGCACCACCGAGGACAGGTAGCGGAAGAAGACCTCGGCGGGGTCGTCGACATCCAGCAAGTCCCTTGCGGTGTCCGTGAAGAGCTCGATCCGCTCGACGACCGCCGCCTTGAACAGGGCTTCTTTGGAAGGAAAATGGCGGTAGACGGTGCCGGCGCCGACCCCTGCCCGGCGCGCGATCTCCCCGAGCGGCACCCCCAACCCCTGTTCCTCGAAGGCCGATCGGGCCGCCTGGAGCACCAGTGCCCTGTTGCGCCGGGCATCAGCACGCGCGGGCGCATGACCGTGCCGGGCACCGCTCGCCGCCATCGCCGGACCTCCCGTAGACCCCTGCCGACCGTTTCGCGCACCCCGCACTTCCAACCGGGTCGCTCATTCCGATTCTATGAGAGCGTTTGGACATGATCGTTAAGGGACTCACGGCGAGGTAGCGGGGACGGGCGCGCGGTCGACCTCATGAGCCGGGCTCGGCATAAGTGAGAGCCGCCGGATCGCTGCGGAGCGAACCTCCAGCGCGTAGAGATCTCCAGCATTCAGCCTGTCGCTACAGCACCTGGCGCGCCACCGGAGTACGCCCGATCGGGCCGGTCTCCTCGTCTGCGCACCCGCAGCGGGCGGAGTCCAACTGCACTGCGGTGCAGGGACATTGGCGCATGAAAACGGGCCCCTTGAGGAGCACTTCGGCTACCCCGGGCCCGAGCGAGTGAGCTGGTTTCACGTGAAACGGCGGTGCATGGCGCATCCGCGTGGGCCGTGTTTCACGTGAAACGCGGCCCACGTCCGACATTCCTCAGCCGGCGGACACCTCGTCCCATGCCTCGCCCGCCGCAACGGCTGCGCCCTCGGCATCCACCGAGATACCTAGCGTACGAAGCCCGCCGGCCAGCGCCCCCAGCGAGGCCCTCACCACGGCGAGGTCGGCGGCACGGCCGTAGTGGTTCACCCGGATCATCTCCTTGGCCAGCGTGCCCGCCGCGGCCTGCACGGGTACCGCTCCATCCACCGCGAGCGCAGCAGCCACGATCTCCCGGGCGTCGACTCCCTCGGGCGCACGCAGGGTTGTCGCGGCCGGCGCCGCGTCCTCGTCACGCACGACGTACGGGGTCAGCTCCCCCAGGGCCCGCACGCCGGCCCGGGTCGCCGCTGCCGCTGCCCGATGCCGGGTGATGACCGCGTCCAGCCCCTCAGCTTCGATACGGTCCGCCGCCTGCTCCAGAGCGAGCATTTCCAGCTGGGCCGGCGCGTGCGGTAGAGCCGTGCGACCGCCGTCGAGCCAGCGTTCCTTCCAGTCCCACAGCGACAGATACGAACGCCGCGGAGCCTGCTCATTGGCGGCGATCCGCTCCCACGCCCGGGCGCTGACCGAGGCCACGGACACTCCGGCGGGCCCGGCCAGCGCCTTCTGTCCGCCGATGACGCACAGGTCCACACCCCACTCATCGGTCAACAGGGGCTCCGCACCGACCGAAGCGACCGCGTCCAGCATCAGCAGCGCGCCGTGTTCCCGCACCACGGTGCCGATCTCGGCGACGGGGTTGGTGTTGCCGGTGGCCGCCTCGGCGTGCACCAGGCTCACAAAGTCGATCTCCGGGTGCTCACGCAGCGCCTCGGCCACCTGCCGCGGGTCGACCGCCCCGGTGAACGGTGCGGAGAGGGTGACCACCTCGGCCCCGCAGGAACGCAGCCAGCCGCCGAAGGTCTCGCCGTACGGGCCGGTAATGATGTTGAGGGCAGTGCTGCCGGGCCGTACGGCGGACCGGATGCAGGCCTCCAGCGGCAGCAGCGCCTCACCCTGCATCGTCACGACGTCGCAGCGGGTGCGCATCAGCGCGGCGACCTTGTCCTCGATGCGCGCGAAGTGGGCCGCGGTGAGGGGCGGCAGGTCGAGCAGGTCGGGGCCAACGGTGTTCGCGGTCGGATCAGACACGGCAGTCATGGGGCCTTCCAGCGGTAGCGAGCCGCATCGGCGCGGCTCCTGACATCGGATTCGACTGTACGTCCGGAGACCGCGCCGCCGCGTACGGGCTTCAGACCCGCCAGCCCTCCGGGTCCACTCCGCCGGGCACCGGTCCCGACGGCTCATAGGGGCCCCGGGTGAAGACGAAGGTGCCGAGGTCGAGATGGCTGACCGAGCCCTGCTCGTCCCGCACCACCTTCAGCGTCTCGCCCGCGTAGTAGCCGTCCAGGCCGGTCCAGGTGCCGTCGTCCTGGGGCCGGAAACGCGAGGCCCGTCCCGCACCGGACAGGGGAGCGAGTTCCAGCTCGCGGTCGGCCCGCAGTCGCAGGGCATGCGGGTTCGCGCCCCAGTACCAGGGACCAGTGAGCGCCAGCAGCTCCGGGTCCAGCGGTCCGGACAGCGGGCGCCATGGCGCGGGGATCCGGGGCTCATGCGCGGTCACGATCCCGGCGAGATCGGCAGCGATGGTGGGGACCGCAGGCCCCGAGGTGCAGTTCGCCAGCACGATCGCCGCCACGTCCTCCTCCGGGTCGGCCCACAGTGCCGCCAGGAACCCGGGCATCGACCCGGTGTGGCCGGCCAGCCGGCGCCCTTCCCTGCGTACGAGCTGGATCCCCAGCCCGTACCCGGCGTCCCAGCCGTGCTCCTCCGGCGGCACCGCGGGCATGCGCATCTCAACCACGGTCGCCGCGCTCAACACCCGGTCGTCACCGCGCAACAGGAACGCCGCCCAGCGGCACAGGTCCTCCGGTGTCGACCACAGCTGCCCCGCCGGGGCCATCAGCCCGGTCTCGTGGGCGGGTTCGGGCAGCACCGCATCGGCCCACGGATGCACCGCCCAGCCGTTCGCGTGGGGCGCCTCGGGCTGCTGCGTCGTACGGACCATGCCCAGGGGCTGGAGGACCTCGCCCCGCAGCACCTCGTACCAGGGCGTACCGCCCCGAAGCCGTTCGACCACTGCTCCGAGCAGAGCGTATCCCGGGTTGGAATAGTGGTGCCGGCGTCCCGCCACGAGCCGCTGGGGGCGGTCATCGAACAGATCGGCCGGCTCGGGGCGCAGTTCGCCCGCCGTCCGCTCCCACCACGGGCCACGCGGCTCGGCCGTCAACCCCGAGGAGTGGGAGAGAAGTTGGGCGATCGTGGCCTCCGGCACCGGCGTGCCCTTGAGGTGCTTGCCCACGGGATCGTCCAGACACAGCAGCCCTTCGTCCCGCAGCCTCATCACGAGGACGGCGACCAGAGTTTTGGTGAGCGAGCCGATCCGGTACTGCACATCGCCGTGCGGCACCTCCCCTTCGACCGAGCCCCGGCTCCCCGACCAGACCGCTTGGCCACCGCGCACCACCGCACCCACCATCGAAGGCGCCCGTCCCTCGGCCTGCCCGACGGCCAGCCGGTGCAGCAGCGCCCGCCGCGTCTGGGGCAACAGCTCCGTGAACGCTTCAGAGGTCTCGGCCCCTACCGTCCCCCGGCCCACCGGCCGGGGGACCTCCGCTGCGGGCTCGTGTGACTCCGCGGACTGGGTGATGGTCATGGCACGCTCCTCAGCGACGGGTCCGACTCGGCCGGCCCCTATCCTCACCTCTCACTGCAGCGCCGTCGCCCCGATCACCGCGCCCAGTTCGGTCTGCTCGTCCGCCGGCAGCCAGCGTGCCGCATGCACCATGTGCAGCGCGGACCGGAGCCGTACGCGGTCCGCTTCCGTTCCGAGGTAGCCGAGGTACGCCGGGAGCGTCAGTCCCAGCGCCTTGAGGTCGGCCCGCGCACACCAACGTGCCACCAACTCCCGGATACGTCCGTCCACCTCGGCATCGAGGGGCTGGGGCGGGGCGGCGCCGGGCAGGGTGTCGGCCTCCGGCGCTTCGGCAGGGACCGCATCGGCGGTCGCCCGTAGCCCCTCCGCGATGGCAAAACGGTTCCAGTCGCTGTACTGGCTGTGGTGGCCGTATTGATCACTCTGGTCGCGCTGGTCGTGTCGGCCTCCGGGGGCGTCACTCGCCCGTTCCGCAGCTCGCAGGAAGAAGTAGTGAGCGAGTGCGGGGCGGTCGAGCCGACGGTAGGCGTGTGCCATGTTCAGATACAACGACGGATAGAACTCCCGAACGCGCTCGTCCGCGACGCGATCGGCGCGGTCAAGGCATTCCTGGTTCCACCGCAGCGTCTCCTCCGCCGACTTCTGATGCCGCGCGAGATAGTGCGCGGCGATGCACGCCTCATAGTCGTCCGCGGCAATATCCCAAGCCCGCTGGAAGAGTTCACGCGCGGCTTCCGCCCGCCCCTCCGCCTCGGCCTGCATCCCTTCCCCGCACAACCGCACCACGGGCAGTTCCGGATTCATCCTCCCGCTCCCCTCCTCCGCCATTGGCCCTCAGTCCTCCCCTTCGCCATCGCTCTCGACGGGGTTCCCGCCGGCACCGTCCCCATGGCCTCCACCGCCCCGTACAGGCATCACCAGCGTCGTAAAACTTCCCTGGTCGGCGGATCGGACCACGACCGGCCGGTCCGCCGCGACGATCTCCACCAGCACGTCAGGCCCAACTCCTGCCTCTAGGGCAGGCACAAGGACGGCCGGGTCGAAGGCGATCTGGAGTGCACTTCCCGTGAGGACGGCCCTCAGCCGGACGGGCTGTCTGGCACCGCCCGTCACCTCCAGCTTCTGGACGGCCTCGGCCTCCGGGGCACCGCCCGCCGTTTCACGTGAAACATCGAGCAATCCGTCGCATGTTTCACGTGAAACGGCCCGCTGCCCTCCTGGGGTCTCTGTCCGCCCGCCGCCCTGCCGCTCGTCCCTGCCAGCGATCGACAACGACACCACCCCCGACCGCCCTGCCACCGCGTCCCTCAGCCCCACCCGGTCCACGATCAGTCGATGCCCCTCCTGCCCCATGTCCTGGAGCACCAGCCGATAGTCCGGAAACCTCGCCTGATCCCCGGTCCGGAGCGTCGCCCAGCCGGATGCACCACCCACGATGTCGCCGAACTCCGGCACCTCGCGCCAGTCCGCTTCGTCCGCCCCGCTCCGCAGTCGAACCCCCGCCGTCGTCCCGCCGCACTCCACATCCACCGCCACCTGCCGTACGGCCCACTCCGCCAGACTCCGTGCGGTGTCCGCACCGATGAGGATCTGCCGTGGTCCGCCCGCGAACTCCTCCGGCCGTAGCACCCTCACCGCCAGCCGATAGCGGTCGGTGGCGATCAACCGCACCTCACCATCGGCGAGTTCGAGCGCCACACAACCCAGCACGGGGAATTCTTGAGCCGTCGCACCCCGCGCGGCCGCCGGCGCCACCTGCCGGACGGCGCTGGCGAGCTCGGCACCGCCCACCCGGGCCCGCGCCCAGCCGTTGCCATGCGTCGCCTCGTCGGGCACGTCGCGCAGAAACCCCGCCACCACTGCATGCGCCTGGTCGGCAGTCCGCCGCATCCGTTCCAGATGCTCACGGAGTGCGTCCCGGGCCGCGTCCTGCGGACCGTCCAGGACCACCGCGACATCCACCAGCGGCAGCCCCGCCTCCCGAAGCCGGCGCAGCTTCACCGCCCGCGCCGCCTGGCCTGCGGCGTAGCGCCGATAGCCCGTCGCGTCGTCCACCTGGGCCGGCCGGAGCACCCCGCAGTCGTCGTAGAACCGCAGGGCGCTCGGCGCCAGGCCCACCTGCCGCGCGAACGCGCCGATGCTCAACAGTTCGCCGGTGTCGTCCATGCTCGGGATTCTGGAGCTTCAACCAACCTGAAGGTCAAAGCCGGGGCCGCCCCCCCCCGGATCACGACCGTCGACGAGGCGCCGCCCACGCTGCCGCCTTGGGCAACGCACCTGGGACCGCCTTATGCCGGCAAGGCGTCGGCCGACGTCACGGCGGAGCAGGAGAAAGTGCGCTGGGCGGACGCGGTGACCGCGGGGTGGCTGAGGAGGGGGAGCCGTCACGCGCCAGGTGCAGGGCCTCGCACCGCGTGGCAGGTTGATCTCAGCTGACCGGCAGATCCCCGGCTTGCCTCACGGGACGTGAGGCGGCTTGAGCCTCAGCCCATGGCACTTCATCAAGTTCCGGGCGCTTTGGAGAGGTTGCGACACTTCAACGCATCAGCGCCGGCCTGGCGCTATGGCCGGTCCGGTCCTGCGGCCGCGCGTCACCTTGAGATGCGGGCTTCGATGCCGTCGAGCAGGAAGTCGAGGCCGATCCGGAAGGTGTGGTCGGCGTCCAGGTGGGCGGCATCGCGCACCACCGTGGCCAGCGCGGGGAATCGGCCAGTGGCGAAGGTGCGCTCCAGATAGGGCCCGAGTGAGGCCTGCCAACGCTTCTCGCCCATCCCCGTGGCCCGCTCGGCACGCCGCTCGGCGATCTCCCGACGCACCGCGCCGATCACGTACGCGTTGACTGCGGCGACCACCGGCATGATGGCGTCCACGTCGACGTCGCCCAGTGCGGCCACCACGTTCTCCCCGCTGGCCAGCGCGTGCGGCCCGAGCTGGGGTCGGCCACCCAGTAGATCGGCGAGCCATTCGTGCTCGTGAGCGGCGTGCCGAGTGGCTTCGGCAAGAGACCGGAGGACCTCCCGCCAGCCGTCTCCGACCGGTCGGATCTCGGCGTGGGCGGCGTCGACCATCAGGTCGAGCAACTCCTCCTTGCTGGCGATGTAGCCGTACAGCCGCATCGGACGGACGTCCAGCGCGGTGGCGACCTTGCGCAGCGAGACCGCGTCCAGGCCGTCCGCGTCGGCCAGTTGGATCGCCGCTCGCACGATCCGTTCCCGGCTCAACGGGACCGGCACGGGTCGATTCGGCGGCTCCGGCCTCTCCCACACCAACATGCCGCTAACAATACATCGCATCGTGGCGATACAGTGTATCGATCAGTACGGCGTATCGAGAGGGAGACGACCATGACCATCGCCATCGTCGGAGCCGGCTTGGGCGGCTTGGCCCTTGCCCGGGTGCTGCACGTGAACGGCCTCGACGCCGTTGTGTACGAACGGGAATCGTCACGCGGTGCGCGTGGTCAGGGCGGCATGCTCGACATCCACTCCGGCCAGCGGGCACTGCGCGAGGCCGGCCTGATCGACCAGTTCCACGCGATTGCCCGTGGTGAAGGCCAGGACATGCGTCTCCTCACGCCGGATGGCACCCTGCTGCTCCAAGAGGACACGCCCGACGACGCCCCGCTTGAGCGACCCGAGGTCGACCGCGCCGATCTGCGCAATCTGCTGCTGGATTCCCTCCCCGAAGACATGGTGCGCTGGGGGCGCGCGTACGCATCCGCCGACAACGGCCTGCTGCACTTCGCTGACGGCAGCAGTGCGACGTATGACCTGCTGGTCGGCGCTGACGGCGCGAACTCCCGGGTCCGCGCGCTGCTCACCGACGCCCGTCCGACACACATCGGCCAGAACGTCGTCGAACTCGGCATTCCCGACATCGACCGCACGCACCCCGGCCTCGCGGCGATGGTCGGGCGCGGCACCTACTGGGTGCTCGGCAACGGACTGTCCCTGGCGGCGCAGCGCAACGGCGACGGCCGCGTTCGCATCGGCCTCAGCTTCTACCACACCGCCGAGGACTGGTTCGCCACCAGCGGGATCCCGTTCGACGACCCGGCCGCCGCCCGGGCGCGGCTGATCGACCTGCTCGACGGCTGGGACGCACGGTTCACCGCGCTGATCGCGGCCTGCGACGACACGGTCGTGCCGCGGTCGATCACCACTCTCCCGATCGGTCTGACCTGGCCGTCGACGCCGGGCGTCACGCTGCTCGGCGATGCCGCGCACCTGATGCCGCCGGTGGGAGAGGGCGCCAACATGGCGCTGCTCGACGGCGCCCTGCTCGGTCTCGCGCTGGCCGCGCACCCGGACGACTTCCCCGCCGCCGTCAAGGAATACGAGCGCGAGATGTTCGAGCGCACCGGCGCTGCCGCCCGGATGTCCGCGGACATACAGGAATTGCTGATGGCGCCGGACGCCGCCCAGAAATTGCTCGCATTCTTCCAACCTGGCTGAAGCAAACCGGGTCGGCCGGTTCCGGAGAGCGGGTCCAGCCTCCCCATGCTCCCGGAACTCGGCGATCCGCCGCCTCAAGGTCCGTAGCCCCACGCTGAGTTCGGCAACCTTCGCCGCCGTCGCCATGGCCCTGCCCCTCGCACCCCGACCCACGGGCCCTGGCCCGTGCAGCCAAGGGTGTCAGCGGAACATCGGTGGCCGGACGGGTCACCAGCGAGCCTCACGAAGACGGCACGAGTGCCGCCGATGTGCCATCGGAGCTGAGATCGTGCCGCGAAAACCGAGGCGCAACGGCACCAGGTGTAGGTTCTCAGCCGCCGTGTCATGCGGTGACGCGGTGACCTGGACGTTTTCAGGCTGTCTCACGTCGTGTCATCTGCCTGCTGTCTCAGCGTCGTGTCATTTCCTCAAGTGAGTGCAGAACGGCCGACCACTCCTCAGTCCTGGTCCGCGCCGTCTGCTGTGTGGGGAAGCAGGGGGAACAGTCGGGTGATGAGGGCCACCGGTCGAGCGCCGTCGGGCCGGGCCAAGGGGCGTTGTTCGCGGTCCTGGTAGGGCGCGAGGGCCCGTCGGATCACGTCCGCGACCCGGCTCATCTCTTCGGGTGTCAGGTAGGCAACTGCGCTGAAGGCTTCGTCATGGCGCCATTCGGACGGCGCTTCATCTCGCTGGGTCAGCCATCGCTGCCAGCTTTCGTCCTCCAGCCCACGAGCCAAGTCGCCGAACTGCTCCTCCGCCATGGGACGGTCGGCAGCGGGGGGGTGCTGCCTCAGACGCCATGGACGTGCGCGGCCCCCGCGGTGGGGGGCTTCTTCAATGTATCCGTGGCGTGCGAGCTGGCGTAGGTGGAATGAGCAGAGGCCAGAGCTGTAACCCAGCCGGGAGGCGGCTTCGGTCGCCGTGACGGTGCCGACTTCGACGAGCAGGTCCAGCAGGGCTGTGCGGACTTCGTGCTCACGCAATTCTTCGCCGCTGCCGGCTGCCTGGCCGTCCGGGGTGTTGACGTCATCTTCAGTCACTTTGCAAAGTCTGCTACTTTGCAAAGAGCTTGGCAAGCAGTAGTCCTGCTGAAGGTGATCAGCTGCGGTGACCTCCGCGGCATCTGTGGCGTGCGCAAAAGGGAGACAGCCATGTCTGTTCGTCACCAGCGGTCCCGTTCCGTCGACCGACGAGTCCGTGTTCAAGGCCGCCCGGTGAACACCTATCCGGCTCTGCCGCCAGAGGCGGGACGGGGTTCGGTTCGCAGGGTCACGGTCGTGGGCGAGGAGGTGCTGAGCCGTCCGTGCCGGGAGGTGACCGAGTTCGGGACTCCGGAGTTGTCGGCGTTAATCGACGACATGTTCCTGACCATGTATGTCGCCGACGGTGCCGGCCTGGCCGCCAACCAGGTTGGCGTTGACCTGCGCCTATTCGTGTATGACTGCCCGGACGACTATGGAATCCGGCATGTCGGTCACATCATCAACCCGGTTCTGGACCTGCCCGATCCAGGGAGTCGGCGACTCGTTGACGAATTCGAGGGCTGTCTGTCCGTGCCCGGTGCCGCCATGGCGGTTCCCCGCACCGATCGTGCTGTCGCTCGTGGGTTCGACAAGGACGGCAACCGTCTCGTCATTGAGGGGTTGGGATACTTCGCCCGGTGCCTGCAGCATGAGACCGATCACCTCGTCGGCCACACGTATCTTGATCGGCTCTCCAAGCGGGACCGCAAGGACGCGTTGCGGCAGATGGAAGACCGCAGGGAGGACGTTTTCGCGCAACGCGCGATCAAGGCCGCCAGTTTGGGTCGGTGAGACGCCGCATTAGCGTGCGGTCAGCAGGGGTGCGGCACCTCTGGTCCCGTCGCCGAGTGGATCGCTGCGACAACAGCTTCGCCGAGTGGGGTCAGTCTCATTGGTGATGCCGTGGTTGCGCGGATGAAGAGCGGGTGCCCGGTCTCCCGTTTCAGCATTCCGATCCTCCGCCTCGCCCTGGTCGCGAAAGGCAGCGAGCCACCGCTCAACGGTGCGAACCGTGACTCCGAGTTCCGCCGCCTTGGCCGCCTTCTTGGCCTCCATCGGCGTGGCCGCGGTGTACTCGTCCCGCGGCTCACCGTCGGCCGTCAACTCCGAGCTGCCCGACCGGTAGCCCGTCAGCACCTCCCGCATGTGGCCGGCCCGCTCGGCCGTCGGTGCTCGCTCTTCATCGTTGAGCTGGTCCAACACCACCGAGGCGATCTCGTCGGCATCTCCTCCCCCAGAGCCCCGGGCTGTCGGGGAGCACGCAAGCGCGGTCGGAAAGGAGCAGTTCCTTTAGCGACAGGCGCTGGACTCGGCCGCGGCCGTCCTTCAGGACGACCTCGTTGCCCGCAGTCGTCGCGGCCAACTCGACCACCTCGACGGCCTCGCCGTCGTAAAGGAAGCGCGTCCCGACACCGACCCGTGTTCCGGCGCCGCTCACACCGGCCTCCCCAGCACCGTCGAGGGCCGTAGCGGGCGCGTGAGATCCGTCCTCCACTCTTGCCTCCACAGCAGGTGGTGGATTGCGGCCCGCACCCGCGGCTCGGCATGGCCGGGAACACGCCGGACAGCGTCTCCCAACGTGACACCGTCCAGGTCAGCACGGCGTGTCTCTTCCAAGATCACCGGGTCGAACAGCCAAGAGCGTCGATAGCCAGCCAGGAAGCGAATGTTCTCCAGTTCCGCCTCCGGCGGTTCACTCCACACCTCATAAACCCACCCTCGCGACTCCAGCCCGCCGAGTCCATGCGAAGGTGAAGCCCACTACCGGATTCAACAACCGCCGCAGCGGCTTGACGTCAACGACGACCGGAGCATGCTCGGTGGTCAGGAAGTAGTCCGGGATGTGCTCGCGGGCCTTCCCCTCCACCACGGTCTTCAGCAGGAACGGCTGGGCCACGATGCCGTGCACTGAGGGGGCGAAGTCTGCGTACAGAAGCCGCGCGAGTTCCAGGCGCGATTCGGTCGAACGGGTGATGGTCACGACCTGCGAGTCTCAAGTCCATGTCGCATCCGACTCTCGTCCGACATCGGTGCTGAGATTCCGACACGAAATTTGAGACCCTACAACCAGGCGCGTCAGGTCTGCGCCATGTCCACGAAGCGCGAGTAGTGGCCCTGGAAGGCCACCGTGATCGTGGCCGTCGGGCCGTTACGGTGCTTGGCCACGATCAGGTCGGCCTCGCCCGCGCGCGGGGACTCCTTCTCGTAGGCGTCCTCGCGGTGCAGCAGGATGACCATGTCGGCGTCCTGCTCGATCGAACCGGATTCGCGGAGGTCCGACACCATCGGCTTCTTGTCCGTGCGCTGCTCGGGGCCACGGTTCAGCTGGGAGAGCGCGATCACCGGGAGCTCCAGCTCCTTGGCCAGCAGCTTGAGGTTACGGGACATGTCCGAAACCTCCTGCTGGCGGCTCTCGGCGCGCTTGGAGCCGCCGGACTGCATCAGCTGGAGGTAGTCGATGACCACCAGCTTGAGGTCGTTGCGCTGCTTGAGCCGGCGGCATTTGGCGCGGATCTCCATCATCGACAGGTTGGGCGAGTCGTCGATGTAGAGCGGCGCCGCGGAGACGTCCGGCATCCGGCGGGCCAGCCGCGTCCAGTCGTCGTCCGTCATGCTGCCGGAGCGCATGTGGTGCAGCGCCACCCGGGCCTCGGCGGACAGCAGGCGCATCGCGATCTCGTTGCGCCCCATTTCCAGCGAGAAGATCACGCTGGGGAGGTTGCTCTTGATGGAGGCGGCGCGGGCGAAGTCCAGCGCGAGGGTGGACTTACCCATGGCGGGACGCGCGGCGATCACGATCATCTGGCCCGGGTGCAGGCCGTTGGTGAGGGAATCCAGGTCGGTGAAGCCGGTCGGCACGCCGGTCATCTGGCCCTGGCGGGAGCCGATCGCCTCGATCTCGTCGAGGGCGCCTTCCATGATGTCGCCGAGCGGGAGGTAGTCCTCGCTGGTGCGCTGCTCGGTGACGGCGTAGATCTCCGCCTGGGCGCTGTTGACGATCTCGTCCACGTCGCCGTCCGCTGCGTATCCCATCTGGGTGATGCGGGTGCCGGCCTCGACCAGGCGGCGCAGCACGGCGCGCTCGTGGACGATCTCGGCGTAGTACTCGGCGTTGGCGGCCGTGGGGACGGACTGGACGAGGGTGTGCAGGTAGGAGGCGCCGCCGACCCGGCCGATCTCGCCGCGCTTGGTGAGCTCGGCGGCGATGGTGATGGGGTCGGCCGGCTCGCCCTTGGCGTAGAGGTCGAGGATCGCCTGGAAGACCAGCTCATGGGCGGGGCGGTAGAAGTCCTCGCCCTTGAGGACCTCGACGACGTCGGCGATGGCGTCCTTGGACAGCAGCATGCCGCCGAGCACGGACTGCTCGGCGTCCAGGTCCTGCGGGGGGACCCGCTCGAAGCCGCCGGACCAGGAACCGCCGTCGTCGTCGCGGTCCGGCCGGTCCCCGCGGCCGCGGCCCTTGCCGTCGGGCCGCCGGGAGCGGGCGGCCGGCAGCAGGTCGCTGGGGCCGGAGCCCGCCCAAGGGTCTTCCATGGGCTCGGGAATGCTCACCCCGGCACCTCCTCCCGTCCGCGGCGCGGACCTTGCTGTGCGCTTCCTTCTTACGGCACAGCTCTGACAATCGAGACGCCCGACTCCGGTTACGGCGCGTCGAGTTCGGACGTCGTCTCAGGCCGGAAACGGGCGGCGGGCGCCGGACCACGGTAGGCCCGTGGGCACCGTCCGCCAATCTGGTTATCCACAGGCCGTGTGGATGACCGGCCCTCAGCTGTGGAGAACTCCCCGGATCCTGTGCACGGGGCGGGGGAAACTTCTGTGGACAAGCACACAATCACCCCGTCCACACCGTCCTGAGCTGCGGCTTTCTCATCCATAGCCTGTGGGGAAGAAAAACTTCCACCACCTGTTCAAGATCGCGACAAACGGCACGGAGGAGACGGCGCCGGAGCGCGTAAAGTAAGGACTGCATAGGGTTTGCATCTCTTACCTGTGGAAGGTTAGATTGAGTGCATGACACAGGCTCCCGCGACCACGCGGCGCATCACCCGCCGCCACGACCGCGAGATCATCGCCCTCGCCGTACCCGCCTTCGGCTCCCTGGTCGCGGAACCCCTCTTCGTCATGGTCGACAGCGCCGTCATCGGCCACCTCGGCACCCCTCAGCTGGCCGGCCTCGGCGTCGCCGCGGGGCTGCTCACCACCGCCGTCTCCGTCTTCGTCTTCCTCGCCTACGCCACCACCGCCGCGGTCGCCCGCCGGGTCGGCGCCGGCGATCTGCCCGCCGCCATCCGCCAGGGCATGGACGGCATCTGGCTCGCCCTGCTGCTCGGCGCCGCGGTCATCGCCGCCGTGCTGCCCACCGCCCCCTGGCTGGTGGAAGCCCTCGGCGCCTCCGGCACCGCCGCGCCGTACGCCACGGCCTACCTGCGCATCAGCGCGCTCGGCATCCCCGCGATGCTCGTGGTGCTGGCCGCCACCGGCCTGCTCCGCGGCCTCCAGGACACCCGGACCCCGCTCTACGTCGCCATCGGTGGCTTCTCCGCCAACGCCGCCCTCAACATCGGACTCGTCTACGGCGCCGGCCTCGGCATCGCCGGCTCCGCATGGGGCACCGTCATCGCCCAGTGCGGGATGGCCGCCGTCTACCTCGCCGTCGTCGTCCGCGGCGCACGCCGGCACGGCGCCTCGCTGCGCCCCGACGCGGCGGGTATCCGCGCCTCCGCCCAGGCCGGCGTGCCGCTGCTGGTCCGTACGCTCTCGCTGCGCGCGGTGCTGATGATCGCCACCGCCATCGCCGCCCGGATCGGCGACGCCGAGGTCGCCGCCCACCAGATCGTGATCACGCTGTGGAACCTGCTGGCCTTCGCGCTGGACGCGATCGCCATCGCCGGGCAGGCCATCATAGGCCGCTACCTCGGCGCGGGGGAGCCGGCCGGCGCCCGGGCCGCCTGCCGCCGCATGGTGCAGTGGGGCATCGCCGCGGGCCTGGTCCTCGGGCTCCTGGTCGTGCTCGGCCGCCCGCTGTTCGTCCCGCTGTTCACCTCCGACCCCGCCGTACGGGGCCCGCTGCTGACCACGCTCCTGGTGGTGGCCGTGACCCAGCCGGTTTCCGGCGTCGTCTTCATCCTCGACGGCGTCCTGATGGGCGCCGGGGACGGCCCTTATCTCGCCTGGGCGATGGTGCTGACGCTGGCGCTCTTCACTCCGCTCGCGCTCGCCGTGCCCGCCTTCGGCGGCGGCCTGGTCGCCCTGTGGTGGGCCATGGCCCTGATGATGACCGTCCGCATGCTCACGCTCCTGCTGCGCGCCCGCTCCGGCCGGTGGATTGTGACCGGAGCCTCGCGATGAAGCATCTCCCGTAACACTGCGCGCTTGTCGATAATGACGAGGTGCGCTCGCTTGCCAGGAAGTCCTTGCTGCCCATGACGTTCATCGTCGTCATGGCCGCTGCCGTGGCGGGATACGCCTCGGACGAGTCGGATACGAGTAGCAGAGCCGGCGGGCGGAGCAGCTTCGGCAAGTCCGGCGAGTCGGGTCAGGACCCGCAGGACCAGGACCCCGCCGCGACCGCCCCGGCCGATGACGGCAACGCGTACACCCCCCGCAGGACCGAGCAGAACGCCCGGGTCGGCGTGGTCTTCGAGAAGAACGACTCCGGCGATCACTTCTGTACCGCGAGCGTGGTGCAGAGCCCGGGTCGGAACATGCTGATCACGGCCGCGCACTGTGCCTTCGACGCCGAGGCCGGAAGCACGGTCGACGACCTCGTCTTCGCCCCCGACTACCGCGACGGCGAGGAGCCCACCGGCCTGTGGAAGGTCAACAAGGTGATCCTCGACGACCGCTGGGCGAAGTCGCAGGACGAGGACCTCGACGTCGCCTTCCTCATCCTGGACAAGAAGGACGGCAAGAACATCCAGGACGTCCTCGGCGGCAACACCCTCGGCATCGACCGCGGCTTCGACAACGAAGTCAAGATCACCGGCTATCCCACCAGCCGCGAGACCCCGATCTCCTGCCAGAACCGCACCACGAAGTACAGCGACACCCAGATGCGCATCCAGTGCACCGACTTCGAGGGCGGTACGAGCGGCAGCCCCTGGCTGGCGGACTACGACCCCAAGAGCCACACCGGAACGGTCATCGGTGTCCTCGGCGGCCACGAAGGCGGCGGCGACCAGGACGACGTCTCGTACGCGGCGTACTTCGACGACGACATCGCCGCGCTGTACAAGCGGGCCCAGGACGAGGACTGAACCCGTCCGCCCCGGCGACCGCGGACCGCACGGCGAAGGGCCGCACCCCAGGACGGGGTGCGGCCCTTCGGCTCGGTGCTGCGATTACGCGGCGACGACCTCGACGCCCAGCTTCGCGACGACCTCGGCGTGCAGACGCACGGAGACCTGGTGCGCGCCCAGGGTCTTGATCGGCGAGCCCAGCTCGACGCGGCGCTTGTCGACGTCCGGACCACCGGCAGCCTTGATCGCCGCAGCGACGTCGGCCGGGGTGACGGAACCGAACAGGCGGCCCGCGTCGCCGGCACGCACGGCCAGCTTCACGTTGACGCCCTCAAGCTGGCCCTTGACCTCGTTGGCCTGCTCGATCGTGGCGATCTCGCGGATCTTGCGACCGCGGCGGATCTGCTCGACGTCCTTCTCGCCACCCTTGGTCCAGCGGATCGCGAAACCACGCGGAACCAGGTAGTTACGGGCGTACCCGTCCTTGACGTCAACGACGTCACCGGCGGTGCCGAGGCCGGAGACCTCGTGGGTGAGGATGATCTTCATCTGTCGGTCACCCTTCCCTTATCGCGCGGTGGACGTGTAGGGCAGCAGCGCCATCTCACGGCTGTTCTTCACGGCCGTGGCGACGTCACGCTGGTGCTGCGTGCAGTTGCCGGTCACTCGACGGGCACGGATCTTGCCGCGGTCGGAGATGAACTTCCGCAGCAGGTTCGTGTCCTTGTAGTCGACGTAGGAGATCTTCTCCTTGCAGAACACGCAAACCTTCTTCTTAGGCTTGCGAGCAGGCGGCTTCGCCATTGTCTCTCTCCAGTGAGTTCAAGAAGTTTGTGCTGACGCCCTCAAGGCCGCCGCCCGTTTCACAGCGCTGTTTCACGTGAAACAGCGCAGCGCCGAGCCGACACGGACTTAGAAGGGCGGCTCGTCCGAGTAGCCACCGCCGGAGCCGCCGCCCCAGCCACCACCGCCGCCACCCTGCTGGCCACCGCCAGAAGGTCCGCCGGTCGCCCACGGGTCGTCGGCGGGAGCGCCGCCGCCCTGCTGGCCGCCGCCGGGGCCGCCGCCCCAGCCGCCGCCACCCTGGCCACCGCCCTGACCGCCGCCGAAGCCGCCGCCCTGGCCACCGCGACCGCTGGTCTTGGTGATCTTGGCCGTGGCGTTCTTGAGGCTCGCGCCCACTTCCTCGACGTCGAGCTCGTAGACCGTGCGCTTCACGCCCTCGCGGTCCTCGTACGACCGCTGCTTGAGGCGGCCCTGGACGACCACGCGGGTGCCCCGCGTAAGGGACTCGGCGACGTTCTCGGCCGCCTGACGCCACACCGAGCAGGTCAGGAACAGGCTCTCGCCGTCCTTCCACTCATTGGTCTGGCGGTCGAAGGTGCGGGGGGTCGACGCGACGCGGAACTTCGCGACCGCCGCACCGGACGGGGTGAAGCGCAGCTCGGGGTCGTCGACAAGATTGCCGACGACCGTGATGACGGTCTCGCCTGCCATTAGGGGAACCTCTCGGCGGGTGTGCTGCTGGCTGCTGGTGTTGCTGCTACTCGGACCCGGTTACCGCTGGACGCTGACGCGTTCAGTGGGTTTCGGGACGGAGAACCTTGGTCCGGAGGACCGACTCGTTCAGGTTCATCTGACGGTCGAGCTCCTTGACGACCGCAGGCTCGGCCTGCAGGTCGATGACCGAGTAGATGCCCTCGGGCTTCTTCTTGATCTCGTACGAGAGACGACGACGGCCCCAGGTGTCGACCTTCTCGACCTTTCCGTTGCCCTCACGGACGACGGAGAGGAAGTTCTCGATCAGCGGGGAGACAGCGCGCTCCTCGAGATCGGGGTCGAGGATGACCATCACCTCGTAGTGACGCATGGTGAACCCACCTCCTTTGGACTCAGCGGCCACGGTCGTTCCGTGGCAGGAGGGTCATATGCGTTCCGCGCCGAGCCGGGCCGGTCATCGGACAGACATGGGCGCAGACGGTACACAGTACCTGCCTGAAGTCTTCCGGTTGAAATCCGCCCGGTACACCCCCCAATCTGGAACACAACGGGTGTGAGCGGCGTTACAGTGCGCCGCCCCTGTCATCGGAGGTGCCGCATGGCACAGGCAGCCAGGATCCAGCGCAGTCTGCTCTCGCTTCTCAACAGCGACGGCAAGGACCATCCCGTAGAGAACACCTTCGCCCTTGTCACCGTGGTGCTCGGCGCGATCGCCGCCTTCACCACTTTCTCTCCCAGTCTGCATCTGGTCAGTTCCTGGGTCGGCCTGGTCGGAATCGGCACCGGCCTGTGGGGCCAGTTCATCTCGTCGACGACGGGTGAGCGCTTCCTGTTGATCATCGGTCTCGGAGCCTCAGGCTTCGGCTTCTTCCTCGGCATGGCACACGGCGGCCTCTTCGGCGGCCTCATCGGATAGCCGCCCGGCCCCGGTGCCACTGCGGCATACGGGGCCCCGGCGCGTACGGCCCAGACGGGGCGCTCCCCGGCCACAGTAGGCTTCGGCGCGAGAGCCGGAGCCCCGCACAAGGGGACACACCTGCCGAGGAGCGCCCCGCATGAGCCTGACCCTGAGGACCATCAGTCGAGAGCAGCATCTGGCATACATCCAGAGCCTGCCCGCGGCGAGCCACATGCAGGTTCCGGCCTGGGCGGATGTGAAGGCCGAATGGCGTTCGGAGAGCCTGGGCTGGTTCGACGCGAGCGGCGAGCTGGTCGGCGCGGGCCTGGTGCTCTACCGCCAGCTGCCCAAGATCAAGCGCTACCTCGCGTACCTGCCCGAGGGGCCGGTCATCAACTGGTTCGCGCCGAATCTGGAGGACTGGCTGCAGCCGATGCTCAGCCACCTCAAGCAGCAGGGCGCCTTCTCCGTGAAGATGGGCCCCCCGGTGATCATCCGCCGCTGGGACGCCGCCGCGATCAAGTCGGGCATCCAGAACCCGGACGTCAAGCGGCTCCGCGACGTCGAGGCGACGCACATCGAGCCGCGCGCCTTCGAGGTGGCCGACCGTCTGCGCCGCATGGGCTGGCAGCAGGGCGAGGACGGCGGCGCCGGCTTCGGGGACGTCCAGCCCCGTTACGTCTTCCAGGTGCCGCTGGCCGACCGCGCGCTGGAGGACGTCCACAAGGGCTTCAACCAGCTGTGGCGCCGCAACATCAAGAAGGCCGAGAAGGCCGGCGTCGAGGTCGTCCAGGGCGGCTACGACGACCTGGCCGAATGGCAGCGGCTCTACGAGATCACCGCGGAGCGCGACCGCTTCCGCCCGCGGCCGCTCGGCTACTTCCAGCGCATGTGGACGGCCCTCAACACCGAGGACCCCAACCGCATGCGGCTGTACTTCGCCCGCCACAACGGCGTGAACCTCTCCGCGGCGACCATGCTCGTCGTCGGTGGGCACGTCTGGTACTCCTACGGCGCCTCGGACAACATCGGCCGCGAGGTCCGGCCCTCGAACGCCATGCAGTGGAAGATGCTGCAGGACGCCTACGCGCTCGGCGCCACGGTCTACGACCTCCGCGGCATCAGCGACTCGCTGGACGAGAACGACCACCTCTTCGGTCTGATCCAGTTCAAGGTCGGCACGGGCGGGCAGGCAGCCGAGTACCTCGGTGAGTGGGACTTCCCGCTCAACAAGCTGCTGCACAAGGCGCTCGACATCTACATGTCGCGCCGCTGACCGTTCCACCGCACGTCCGTAACTCCTGACACACCCCAGCCACGAGAAAGGTTCCGGGCCCGGCCATGGCGCTCACCCTCTACGTCGACACCGCGCGCTGGCGGGCGCATCAGCAGAGCGTTCTCCAGCAGTTCCCCGGGCTGGTCCCGGTCTGCAAAGGCAACGGTTACGGCTTCGGCCACGAGCGGCTCGCCGAGGAAGCCACCCGCCTGGGTGCCGACATTCTCGCCGTCGGAACGACCTACGAAGCGGCCCACATCAAGGACTACTTCAGCGGGGACCTGCTCGTCCTGACGCCGTTCCGGCACGGCGAGGAGCCGGTGCCGCTGCCCGACCGGGCGATCCGCTCGGTCTCCTCGGTCGAGGGCGTGGGCGGCCTGGTCGGTGCCCGGGTCGTGATCGAGGTCATGAGCAGCATGAAGCGGCACGGCGTCAAGCCGGAGGACCTGCCGAAGCTGGCCACGGCCATCGAGGACGTCCGGCTCGAAGGCTTCGCGATCCACCTGCCGCTGGACCGCGCCGACGGGTCCGACGCGGTCGAGGAGGTCATCGGCTGGATGGACCGGCTGCGGGCCGCCCGCCTGCCGCTGCACACCATGTTCGTCAGCCACCTCAAGGCCGATGAACTCGCCCGTCTCCAGCAGCAGTTCCCGCAGACCCGGTTCCGCGCCCGGATCGGGACCCGGCTCTGGCTCGGTGACCACGAAGCCACCGAGTACCGCGGTTCGGTGCTGGACGTCACCCGGGTCGCCAAGGGCGAGCGCTTCGGCTACCGCCAGCAGAAGGCGGCCTCCGACGGCTATCTGGTCGTGGTGGCCGGCGGCACCTCGCACGGCGTGGGGCTGGAGGCGCCCAAGGCGCTGCACGGTGTGATGCCGCGCGCCAAGGGAGTCGCCCGGGCCGGCCTGGCGACCGTGAACCGCAACCTCGCGCCCTACCTCTGGGCCGGCAAGCAGCGGTGGTTCGCCGAGCCGCCGCACATGCAGGTCTCGATCCTGTTCGTGCCGGCCGACGCGCCGCAGCCGCAGGTCGGCGAGGAGCTGGTGGCCCATCTGCGGCACACCACCACGCAGTACGACCGCCTCGTGGACCGCTGACCGGACCGCAGCCCCACCGGACGGACGACGGGCCCGGTGCCGCAGATCACCTCTGCGGCACCGGGCCCGTCGCATGTGGCCGGCCGGCTCAGTCGCGCGCCACACCCCAGCGCACCCGTGGTGCCTTCTCGAAATGCACCGCGTGCCGCGGCGGGTGGTACGCCCGCCCGAGCACGAACGCATCGGGGCTGCGGTCCAGCACACCGCCCGACGGATCGTCGTCGCCGTCCCTGCGGACCACGTCGCGCTCCGGCATCAGGATGTCCCGGACGACCAGTGCGCACAGGTAGAAGGTGCCCAAGAGGTGCAGCGCGATGGCCAGTTGGTAACCCTCCGGCGGCAGCCCCTGGTGCTTGTCGCCGTTGCCGGTGTACGCGAGGTACATCCAGATCCCGAGGAAGTACATGACCTCGCAGGCCTGCCATACCAGGAAGTCGCGCCAGCGCGGCCGGGCCAGCGCGGCCAGCGGGGTCAGCCAGAGGACGTACTGCGGGGAGTAGACCTTGTTGGTGAGGATGAACAGCGCCACGACGAGGAAGGCGAGCTGGGCGAAGCGCGGCCGGCGCGGTGCGTAGAGGGTCAGCAGGCCGATGGCGCCACAGCCGAGGATCATCAGCAGCGTGGCGTAGGTGTTGGCGTTCTCCAGCGCGGCGCCGGTGCGCTGGGAGATCAGCAGCCAGACGGAGCCGAAGTCGATGGGCCGCTGCTGGCTGAAGACGTAGAACTTCGCCCAGCCCTCGCGGATGTGGAAGCCCGTCGCATCGTGCGTGATCATCACCGGCAGATTGACCACCAGCCAGGACGCCGCCGCGCCCGCCACCGCCTTGCCGTAGACCCGCCAGGCCCCCGCCCGCCAGCACAGCACCAGCAGCGGCCCCAGCAGGAGCACGGGGTACAGCTTGGCCGCGGTCGCCAGCCCGATCAGGACGCCGGCGGCCAGCGGGCGGCTGCGGGACCACATCAGCATCCCGGCGGCCGTCAGGGCGATCGCCAGCAGGTCCCAGTTGATGGTGGCGGTGAGTGCGAAGGCCGGCGCCAGTGCCACCAGCAGGCCGTCCCAGGGCCGCCGCCGGTGGGTACGGGTCACGCACACCGCGATGACGGCGGCGCAGATCATCAGCATCCCGGCGTTGACCAGCCAGTAGATCTGCTCGCGGAACTGCAGGTCCCCGCCGTGCGGCGTCATCCAGGAGGCGACCTCCATGAAGACACCCGTCAGCACGGGATATTCCAGATACTCCATGTCGCCGGGCAGCCGGTCGAAGTACGGGATCAGCCCGTCGGCGAAGCCACGGCCCGCGTAGAGGTGCGGGATGTCGGAGTAGCAGGCATGGGTGTACTGGCTCGTGGCGCCGAAGAACCAGCCGCCGTTGTAGCAGGGCAGCTTCTGCACCATGCCGAGCGCGAACATCCCGATGGCGACGAGCGCGATGACTCGTACCGGCGTCAGCCAGTTCGTGCCGAGCAGTGCGTGCCGGCCGATCGGGCCTCCGATCAGCTCACTGCCGGCCGCCGCCACCTCGTCCCGCTTCGTCGGCCGCACCGGCTCGTCCTGTCGCACGCTCGTCATGGGCCCATCCTGCCGTACGAGCAGGGGCAGAACATGGCGAAGCCCCCGCCCGGTCAAGCCGGGCGGGGGCTTCGTCGGCGCCTCCGTTTCACGTGAAACAGCGCGCTGTTTCACGTGAAACGGTCGCGGGATCAGCCTTCGGGTCCGCCGAAGATCCCTCCACCGCCGCTGGTGTCCGTGGGATCCGGTGTCGGAGTCGTGCCTCCGGTACCGCCCGGTCCGCCGGTGCCGCCGCCCTTTCCTCCGCCATTGCCGTTACCACCGGTGTTCCGGCAGGTGGGGTCGAACGGCGAGCAGGTATCGGTCGGCGACGGGCTCGGGCTGTCGCTCGGGGAAGCGGACTCGGTCGGCTTGTCCGACGGCGTCGCCGACGGGGGGTCGGACGGCGTGGGCGTCGGCGTCGGGGCCGGCATCCCCGCCTCGTCCGCCTTCTGCCCGATCGGCGTCGCCGGGGGGAAGTCCTCCGGGGTGACGCCGTTCATCGCCTGCAGCATGTACTCGGTCCACACCTCGGTGGGCAGGGCGCCACCGTGGATCGAGTCGAAGCCGCCGACGCCGTTCATGGACAGCTGACGCGGGTTCTGAGCGTCCTCACGGAACATCGTGATGGCCGTCGAGAGCTGCTTGGTGTACCCGACGAACCAGGCCGACTTGTTCTCGTCGGTGGTACCGGTCTTGCCCGCGGCCGGCATGTTCAGTCGGCGGGCCGCCTTACCGGTGCCGTTCTGGATGACGTTCTTCAGGACCTTGGTGACGTTGTTGGCGATGTTGGAATCCATCGCCGTCTCCTGCTTGGGCTTCTCGAAGCCCGGCAGGTCCACGCCCTGGGACGTCACCTTGGTCACCGAGTACGGCTCCACCTTGGTGCCCGAGTCGGCGAATGTCGCATAGGCATCGGCCATACGGATCGCACTCGGGGTGGAGGTGCCCAGCGCGAACGACGGGTTGAGGTGCTTGTCGAAGCTGGCCTCCGAGATTCCGCAGGCCTCCGCCATGTCCCGGACCTTGTCCATGCCGACGTCCATGCCCAGCTGGACGAAGGGCGTGTTGACGGACTGTTCCATCGCCTTGACCAGCGAGATGTAGCCCCAGGGGTGGTTGCTCTCGTTCTCCTGGTAGAAGGGCGAGTTATCCCTCTTCAGGACATAGTTGCCTTGTGCGTCCTTCACCTTGAGGTGATCGTTGCCGTTGTAGAGGCTGTCCGGCGAGAGCCCGTCGGGCCGGGTCTTGGGGACGCCGTACTTCATCGACGCCGCGAGCACGAACGGCTTCCAGGTCGAACCGACCGGCACACCGAAGGTGTCGGCGTTGTTGCTGAAGTGCCCCTTGTCGTAGCCCGCACCGCCGTACAGGGCGACGATCTTGCCGTCTCCCGGCACCACGGACGCGCCACCGAACTGGACGAACTTGTCCTTCGCCCGCTTCTTCGGGTCGATGTAGCGCTTGTCGACCTTCTTGACCGCGGTCTCCAGCTCCCGGGTCTTCTTCTCGTCGAAGGTCGTCCGGATCGTGTAGCCGCCCTTGTCGAACCGGGCCTCGGGGATGTTGGCGTGCTTCAGGACGTACTTCTTGGCGACGTCCATCAGATAGCCGATCTGGCCGCTCTTGCTGGCCACGGGCTTCGGCCGGATGGGCTTCGGGAACCGCGTGTACTTGGCCCGCTGCGCCTTCGTCATGAGACCGTTGGCCACCTCGCGGTCCAGGATCCACTTCCAGCGGGCCGTGACGCGCTTGGTATTCGCCGCCGCCGATGCCCCCGGCCCGGTGCCGCCCGCGGGGTCATAGAGGTTGGCACCCTTGAGGACTGCCGCGAGGAACGCCCCCTCGTCCGGAGTCAGCTTCCTCGCGTCCTTGCCGTAATACGCCTGCGCCGCCGCCTGGACGCCGTACGCGCCACGGCCGTAGTAGCTGGTGTTGAGGTAGCCCTGCAGGATCTTGGGCTTGCTCATCTTCCAGCCGACCTTGATGGCGATGAACAGCTCCTTGAACTTGCGGTCAAGGGTCTGCTCCTGGCTGAGCATGGCGTTCTTCACGTACTGCTGCGTGATGGTCGAGCCGCCCTGGGTCTCGCCGCCCCTGGCCATGTTCAGCACGGCGCGGGCGATACCCATCGGGTCGACACCGGAGTCCGACCGGAAGGACGCGTTCTCCGCCGAAATCACTGCATTCTGCATCGACTTCGGGATCTCATCTATCCCGACGTTCTGCCGGTTCGTCTCACCGTCACGGGCCATGACCTTGCCGTTGGCCCAGAGATAGACGTTGTTCTGCGACTTGGCCGCTTTGCTCTCATCCGGCACCTGGACCATCGCGAGCGCCACACCCGCCGCACCGACGATCACCCCCAGGAAGCCCACACACAGGCTGGCGACCTGCTTCCAGGACGGGACGAACCGCCGCCAGCCGATCTTGTGGGCACGGGGATAGTCGATGAACCGCTTCTTGCCGGGCGGGCCGCCGTCACCACGACCGCGGCCGCGACCGCCCTCGGGGCCACCGCCGCCACCGCCACGACGGCCTCCACGACCGCCGCCACCGGAGCCCATCGCGGCGGTGTCGGGCGTCCGGCGGCGGCCGCCGCGCTGGGCGGCTCTGCGGGCCTCGGCCCGCCCGCCCAGCCTCGACTCCTGCCCGGGCGGGCCGGAAGGGGGGGTGGGGCCGGCAGCGGATCCACGCGAAGGGGCGGCACGACGCCCTGACCCTGACTGCTGTGCGGCGCGTCGGGCCGCGGCACGTCCGCCACTCTGCGGCTGTGGCGGTTTGCGACGGTGCTCGCTCATGGAACGGATACTCCTCGGGCAGGCGCGCTATCTCGTCGCCTGAAGGCGGCAGTTGTCTTCAGGTCCCCCCGATGCACGGCCCGTCCCTGAGGCGCGAGCCGCACTACACCGAGGACGGGGACGTCTGATATCGGCCCACGGTTCCCGGCAGTCTGCATGCCGCACAGACTACGCACGGCCAAAACCTGCCCAGTGTTGAAATTCACTCCAAATCAGTCAGGTTGGATGGCACGAATCAGTGATGTGACGCCGTTCACCGTCCCCCCACTTGTTCCGCCCCAGGGCCCGCTCTATCGTCTGGATGTATCGAGTCGATACATCAGGACGGCATAAAGAACGCACCGGGCCGAGGAGGCGGAGGATGACCAGACGTTCCGGCATCCTTGAGTTCGCCGTCCTCGGCCTGCTCCGTGAGTCCCCGATGCACGGCTATGAGCTGCGCAAACGGCTCAATACGTCGCTCGGGGTGTTCCGTGCGTTCAGCTACGGCACCCTCTACCCCTGCCTCAAGGCGCTGGTCGCGAACGGCTGGCTCACCGAGGAGACGGACGGTGGTCCGGAGGGTGTTTCCGCCGCGGCGCTGACCGGGCGGCGGGCCAAGATCGTCTACCGATTGACCGCAGCGGGCAAAGAACACTTCGAAGAACTGCTCGCCCACTCCGGTCCGGATGCGTGGGAGGACGAGCACTTCGGCGTCCGCTTCGCATTTTTCGGCCAGACGTCGCGGGACGTACGGATGCGAGTGCTGGAAGGCCGCCGCAGCCGGCTGGAGGAACGCCTTGAGAAGATGCGCACCTCCTTGGCCCGGTCCCGCGAGCGGCTGGACGACTACACCCTCGAACTGCAACGCCACGGCATGGAATCCGTGGAGCGTGAGGTCCGTTGGCTGAACGGGCTCATCGAGAGTGAGCGTGCCGGGCGCGACCAGCGCGCACCGGACCCCGCAGCGCAGGACAAGAAGAACCAGTCAGGAGATACGGGCGGCCTGCCCCGGCACCGGGGTGGATCCCGGCCGGATCCGTCCGATGACACCACCACATGAGGCACTGCGGTGCAGTTCCTCATCGAGAACACAGGGAGCAACCGGAATGGGTTCGGTTCGCGTAGCCATCGTCGGCGTGGGCAACTGCGCCGCCTCGCTGGTACAAGGCGTCGAGTACTACAAGGACGCCGACCCGGACAGCCGCGTGCCCGGCCTCATGCACGTGCAGTTCGGCGACTACCACGTGCGTGACATCGAGTTCGTGGCCGCCTTCGACGTCGACGCCAAGAAGGTCGGCCTCGACCTCGCGGACGCCATCGGCGCGAGCGAGAACAACACCATCAAGATCTGCGACGTGCCGAACTCCGGCGTGCAGGTCCAGCGCGGCCACACCCTCGACGGCCTGGGCAAGTACTACCGCCAGACCATCGAGGAGTCCGCCGAGGCTCCGGTGGACATCGTCCAGGTCCTCAAGGACACCCGCGCGGACGTGCTGGTCTGCTACCTCCCGGTGGGTTCCGAGGACGCCGCGAAGTACTACGCCCAGTGCGCCATCGACGCCAAGGTCGCCTTCGTCAACGCCCTCCCGGTCTTCATCGCCGGCACCAAGGAGTGGGCGGACAAGTTCACCGAGGCCGGTGTCCCGATCGTCGGTGACGACATCAAGTCGCAGGTCGGCGCCACCATCACGCACCGTGTGATGGCCAAGCTCTTCGAGGACCGGGGCGTCATCCTGGACCGCACGATGCAGCTGAACGTCGGCGGCAACATGGACTTCAAGAACATGCTGGAGCGGGAGCGCCTGGAGTCCAAGAAGATCTCCAAGACCCAGGCCGTCACCTCCCAGATCCGCGACCGCGAGCTCGGCGAGGACAACGTCCACATCGGCCCCTCGGACTTCGTGGCCTGGCTGGACGACCGCAAGTGGGCCTACGTCCGCCTCGAAGGCCGCGCCTTCGGCGACGTCCCGCTCAACCTGGAGTACAAGCTCGAAGTCTGGGACTCCCCGAACTCCGCGGGCGTCATCATCGACGCGCTGCGTGCCGCGAAGATCGCCAAGGACCGCGGGATCGGCGGCCCGGTCCTCTCCGCGTCCTCGTACTTCATGAAGTCCCCGCCGGTCCAGTACTTCGACGACGAGGCCCGCGAGAGCGTCGAGAAGTTCATCAGGGGTGAGGTCGAGCGCTGAGGCGCCGGTCGCATCCGCCTTTCGCAGGCCCCCGGGTATTCCACCCGGGGGCCTGCGGGCTGTGTGAGGCTGTGCCTCATGCATGCTGTGCGCGCGCTTCGCGTATTACTCCGGCTACGCGACTTCCGATCGCTGCTCGCCGCACGGCTGCTCTCCCAAGCGGCCGACGGCGTGTACCAGGTCGCGCTCGCCACGTACGTGGTCTTCTCACCGGAGAAGCAGGCCTCGCCCGCAGCCATCGCCTCCGCCATGGCCGTCCTGTTGCTCCCGTACTCCCTCCTCGGGCCGTTCACCGGTGTGCTGCTCGACCGCTGGCGACGCCGTCAGGTCCTGCTGTACGGCAACCTGCTGCGGACGCTGCTCGCCATGGCCACCGCGGCGCTGATCGTGTCGAAGGTCCCCGACTGGCTCTTCTACGCCTCAGCCCTGTCGGTGACGGCGGTGAACCGCTTCGTCCTGGCCGGGCTCTCGGCCGCGCTGCCCCGCGTGGTCGACGGGCAGGAGCAACTCGTCATGGCCAACTCGCTCGCCCCGACGGCCGGGACGCTCGCCGCGACGGCCGGTGGCGGGCTGGCCTTCGCGGTCCGGCTGGCCGGCCCCGATGTGGATGCCTTCGTCGTGCTGCTCGCCGCGGCCTTCTATTTCCTCTCGGCGCTCACCGCGCTGCGCATGACGCCGCAACTGCTCGGCCCCGACCCGACGCAGCTCCAACCCGGCCTGGGTGAGGCCCTGTTGAGCACCGTACGCGGCCTTGCGGCAGGGCTGCGCCACCTCGCCCAGCGGCGTATGCCGGCCCGCGCCCTGGCCGCGATGACCCTGATCCGCTTCTGCTACGGGGCGTTGACGGTCATGGTGCTGATGCTGTGCCGGTATTCCTGGTCGGACACCGAGTCCGAGGGCCTGGCGCTGCTCGGCATCGCCGTCGTGGTGTCCGGAGCGGGATTCTTCGCCGCCGCTGTCGTCACTCCCTGGGCGGTGGGACGGCTCACCGCCTTCGGCTGGATCGCCTGCTGCGCCCTCGGGAGTGCGGTGCTGGTGCCCGCTCTGGGCCTCTTCTTCACGCCGGGTCCGATGCTGGCCGCCGCGTTCGTGCTCGGTCTCGGCACCCAGGGCACCAAGATTTCCACGGACACGGTCGTCCAGTCCTCGGTCGACGACGCGTTCCGCGGGCGCATCTTCGCCCTGTACGACGTGCTCTTCAACGTCGCCTTCGTCGGCGCCGCCGCGGTCGCCGCCCTCATGCTGCCGCCGGACGGCCGATCGGCCGCGCTGCTCGGTGTGGTGACGGTCCTCTACGCCCTGGTCGCCGCGGCAATGGCTCGCTTTCGACGGAGTTAGGCGCTGTCCTCCCCGCCCCAGAGGGGTCCCGTCCCTGCGGCGGTGCCCGGGACCCGGTACCTTACGGGCGTCCCACACACGAGCCTGTACACAACAAAATCGGGGGAGTTCCATGACCATGCCGCCGCCTGGGCAGAATCCGTACGGCCAGGCGCCGTACGGGCAGCCGCCTTACGGCCAGAATCCATATCCGCAGGCGCCGCCGGCTCCCCAGGCACCGTACGGCCAGCCCCAGGGCGGATACGCCTATCCCCAGCAGCCGCAGGCGCCCTACGGCCAGCCCCAGCCGGGGTACCCGGCCCAGCCGCAGCAGCCTTATGCGCAGCACGGCGCTCCC
The DNA here is from genome assembly GCF_040640655.1 of Streptomyces sp. NPDC021749. Lineage (NCBI taxonomy): Bacteria > Bacillati > Actinomycetota > Actinomycetes > Kitasatosporales > Streptomycetaceae > Streptomyces > Streptomyces sp. NPDC021749. The sequence goes on from NZ_JBFACE010000002.1 coordinate 139,178, forward strand.
GTCCCACCGCCCCGCCCCGCCAAGACCCGTTCCGCCAAGTCGATTCTGCGGGGCATCGGGATCGTCTTCGTTCTGGTCGCCTTCGCGTTCTTCTGGTTCACCAGCCGGGACGACGCCAGCAACGCCGAGGCCGGCGACTGCGTGAAGAAGTCCAGTAGTTCGCTCGACGACGGCCTCGCGGTGGTCGACTGCAGCAGCGGGGAGGCCCAGTACAAGGTGTCCAAGGTGCACGACGGCACCTCGGACCCCTCCGTGTGCTCCGCCGGTGAGGACGCCTACGTCAAGACGGTGCACCGCCGTCGGCGGGCCGACACGGCCATGGTGCTCTGCCTGACGCCCACGAAGTAGCGCACTCCGCGTCTCTCGCAGACGACTGGGGCGGTGTTTCACGTGAAACACCGCCCCAGTCGTCTGCGCTCTGCGCCACGTTTCACGTGAAACATGGCAGCGGCCCACCGTCCGCTCGTTTCACGTGAAACCTCGCATCGACCGATCACCCGGCCGTTTCACGTGAAACATCGCACTGACCGACCACCCGCACGTTTCACGTGAAACATCAGCCCTGCTGCGTGGCCCACCAGTCCTTCAGCGCGGCAATCGCCGCCTCGCGCTCCATGGGCCCGTGCTCCAGCCGGAGCTCCAGCATCTGCTTGTACGCCTTGCCGACCTCGGGCCCTGGCCGCAGCCCCAGGATCTCCATGATGTCGTTGCCGTCCAGGTCCGGACGGATCGCATCGAGCTCTTCCTGCTCCTGCAGCCGCGCGATGCGCTCCTCCAACCCGTCGTACGCGCGGGACAGGGCGCTGGCCTTGCGCTTGTTACGGGTCGTGCAGTCCGAACGCGTCAGCTTGTGCAGCCGCTCCAGCTGCGGGCCGGCGTCACGGACATAGCGGCGGACCGCCGAGTCGGTCCATTCGCCCGTCCCGTAGCCGTGGAAGCGCAGATGCAGCTCCACCAACCGCGAGACGTCCTTGATCATGTCGTTGGAGTACTTCAGCGCGGTCATCCGCTTCTTGGTCATCTTCGCGCCCACCACCTCGTGGTGGTGGAAGGAGACCCGGCCGTCCTTCTCGAAGCGGCGCGTCCGCGGCTTGCCGATGTCGTGCAGCAGGGCCGCCAGTCGCAGCACCAGATCGGGACCGTTCTCTTCGAGATCGATCGCCTGCTCCAGCACCGTGAGCGAATGCTCGTAGACATCCTTGTGGCGGTGATGCTCGTCACTTTCCAGACGCAGCGCGGGCAGCTCGGGCACGACCCGGTCCGCGAGGCCGGAGTCGACGAGCAGCCGCAGTCCCTTGCGCGGGTGCGGCGCGAGGATCAGCTTGTTCAGCTCGTCCCGGACCCGCTCCGCGGAGACGATGTCGATGCGGTCGGCCATCGCCTTCATCGCAGCGACGACCTCGGGCGCGACCTGGAAGTCCAGCTGGGCGGCGAACCGGGCCGCACGCATCATCCGCAGCGGATCGTCCGAGAACGAGTCCTCCGGCGCGCCCGGCGTCCGCAGCACACGGTCGGCCAGGTCCTCCAGGCCGTTGTGCGGGTCGACGAACTCCTTCTGCGGCAGGAAGACCGCCATCGCGTTCACCGTGAAGTCCCTGCGGACCAGGTCGTCCTCGATGGAGTCGCCGTAGGACACCTCGGGCTTGCGGGAGGTGCGGTCGTACGCCTCGGAGCGGTAGGTCGTGACCTCGATGTCGAACGAGTCCTTCTTGCAGCCGACCGTGCCGAAGGCGATCCCGACCTCCCAGAGCGCGTCCGCCCACGGCCGGACGATCTTCAGGACGTCCTCGGGGCGCGCGTCCGTGGTGAAGTCCAGGTCGTTGCCGAGCCGGCCGAGCAGCGCATCCCGGACCGAGCCACCGACCAGGGCAAGCGTGAACCCCGCCTCCTGGAATCGGCGGGCCAGGTCGTCCGCGACGGGTGACACCCGCAGCAGCTCGCTCACGGCGCGACGCTGCACGTGGTTCAACGCGTTCGTCGACTGCGGGGCCCGCTCGGCGTGCGGGGCAGGGAGGTCATTGTTGGCGTTCGGCACAACAGAACAGGGTACGTGGCCGCGCCGCGCGAAGCGCCACGTAATAAACGCGCACGTAATAAAGGGGACAGGCCGGTCGGGCGGCCGTCCGCTCCGCGATCATGTGGAGCAGTCCCCGGCACTCCCCCGCGGCGGATCTCGTTACCATTCCTGGACGCACATTCCGACGACCACTGACGACGACGAGGGACGGGCGAGCGCGTGGCCGAGGCGGCAGGGTTCCAGGGGACTGAACGGCCGCGTGGTCGATGGCTGCGCAGGACCGTGACACTCGTCACTGGAGTGCCGCTGCTGGTCGGACTGCTCCAGGCTCCACACGCCCCCTCCGCCGAGGCCGCCCCGGCCGAGTCGCACACGGTCGACGTGTCCATCGACGCCATGTCGCCGTCGGCCCCCGGCAAGGGCGACACCGTCACCGTCTCCGGCACCCTGACCAACGACAGCCGCAGCACGATCACCGACGCGCACGTCGGAATGCACCGCGGCGATGCGCTGGGCAACCGCAGTTCGATCGAGGCGACCTCCCGTCGCACCGGCTATCTGCCCAGCGTCGACGGCGAGGAGATCAAGGGCCACACGGAGAAGATCGACAAGCTGGAGGCCGGCGCCAGCCGCCCCTTCAGCCTCAGCGTCCCGGTCAAGGACCTCCATCTCAACGATGACGGGGTGTACCAGATCGGTGTCTCTCTGTCGGGGCACTCCCAGGCTTCGTCGTACGACCAGGTCCTGGGCATCGACCGGACCTTCCTGCCCTGGCAGTCCGCCGACGCCGAGAAGAAGACGCAGCTCACCTACCTGTGGCCGCTGATCTCCTCCACGCACCTCACGGCCGAGACCGACGCCGACACCCAGCAGACCCCGGTCTTCCGCAATGACGATCTCGCCGCCGAGCTCGCCCCCGGCGGCCGGCTGCAGCAGATGGTCGCGCTCGGCAAGAACCTCCCGGTGACCTTCGTCATCGACCCCGACCTGCTCGCGACCGTCGACGCGATGACCAAGTCGTACCGGGTGAACGGCCCGGACGGCCCCATGGGGAAGAACCAGGCGGTCGCCAAACAGTGGCTGCACCAGCTCGAAGAGGCGGTCAAGTCGCACCAGGTGGTGGCGCTGCCCTTCGCCGACCCCGACCTGGCCTCGCTCGCCCACCACGGCAAGGGCGTGCCGAGTGCGCTCAGCCACCTCGGACCGGCCACCGACCTCGCCGACAAGACCGTGGACACGATCCTCGGCGTCAAGTCCCGTACCGACTTCGCCTGGCCCGTCGACGGCGCCATCGACCGCTCGATCGTCGATGTCGCGACCTCGGCCGGCGCGCACAACGTGATCACCCGCAGCGACAGCCTCCGGGACGCCGGCCGGCTGTCCTACACCCCGACGGCGGCCCGCCCCATCGGTGGCGGCAACACCGCCATCGTGGCGGACACACAGCTCTCCCGGGCCTTCGAGGGCGACATGTCGAAGGCGACGAACGCGACCCACGCGGTCCAGGAATTCCTCGCCCAGACCCAGATGATCAGCCTCCAGGACCCGGAGCGGCAGCGCAGCGTCGTCGTCGCGCCGCAGCGGATGCCGTCGGCCGGCCAGGCGCACGCCATGGCCACCGCGCTGCGCGAACTGGACGAGTCCGGTCGCTGGACGCAGGCGCAGAACCTCGGCGCCGCGGCCAAGGCCAAGCCCGACCCGGCGGCCACCCGCCAGGTGCCGAGCGGCGCCTCCTACCCGTCCTCGCTGCGCCGGCAGGAGCTCCCCACGGGGGCGTTCCGGCAGATCCAGGGCACCCAGTCGGCGCTGGAGGACTTCCAGCCGATCCTGGCCCAGCCGGAGCGGGTGGTGATCCCGTTCACCACCGCGATGATGCGGGAGATGTCGACGCAGTGGCGCGGCGACCGCTCCGGTGCCGCCGGCTTCCGTCACTCCGTGCACAACTACCTCGACGGTCTGACCACGAAGGTGCACCTGATCCAGAAGTCGGGGGCCACGCTTTCCGGGCGCAGCGCCACGATTCCGGTGACGGTCCAGAACAACCTCTTCCAGGGCGTCAAGCACATGACGCTGCGCCTCACGTCCTCCCAGCCCAACCGGCTCGACGTGGGCAAGTCGCAGCAGATCTCGGTGGACGGCGGGCACAGCCAGTCGTTCAAGTTCGACACCACCGCCAACGCCAACGGCCGGGCCTGGGTGACCGCACAGCTCTACACCTCGGACGGCAAGCCCTACGGTGAGCGCATGACGTTCCAGGTGAACGTCACGGAGATCACCGCGACGGTGATGCTCGTCATCGCGGGCGGCGTGCTGCTGCTCGTGCTCGCCGGCGTACGGATCTACCTGCAGCGCAAGCGGGCGGGCAGCCGGACCGACGAGGACGGCCCCGAGGACGGCTCCGAAGGCACGGCGGGCACGGACGGCAACGACGGCGGCACGGACGGAGACGAGCCCGAGCAGCCGAGTGACCCCGCGCCGGACACTGGTTCGGAAAAGTCCGAGCCTTCCGGCTCAGGTGAGAAAGTGGACCGTTGATAGATGGCGGGGCCGGATGGCCGGCGACTGATGAGGTGGGGCAGCGATGAATGCGCCGTACGACGGTGACCGGGGCCGGGGCGCCGATGGCGACCCCATGGGGCCGGTCCCTCCGACGCCCCCGTTCCCCGCGGAGCAGGACCCGTACGTCCGGGACGCCTACCGCAACGACCCGCACCGCGCTCAGGACCCCATGGCGCATGACCCGGTGAGCGATGCGCGCTACGACCGCGCCGCGCACCCGCCGCCGTCCCTGGGGCGGCCCACCCAGCCGCTCTACCCGCAGCCCGGGCCCGGCCGGCAGGCCCCTGACCCGCAGGCGTGGGCCGCGCCCCGGACGCCTGCGCCGCAGCGCCCGGACCGGGCCGCTCCGTACGGTGACGACGCCGCCACGACGCAGTTCATGGGTGTCGATCCCCTGGTCGGCCAGGCCGGCGACGAGCGTCCGGAGTCCGACGCCTTCGCGCACCTCTACCAAGACCAGCATCCCTACGATCCCCAGCGCCCCGCCCCGGCCGGCCCGTCCGTCGGGGCGCCGGTGACCGGTGCGGTGCCCGGACCCGAGGCCGTTCCGCAGCAGACCGCGCCGGAGCCGGAGCCCGCTCCCGTGCCGGCGGCCGGCAAGCCCTCCGGTGGCCGGGCCTCCGGCCTGCTCAAGTCCAGCGCCGTGATGGCCGCCGGCACGATGGTGTCGCGCCTGACGGGCTTCGTCCGCTCGGCGCTGATCGTCGCGGCGCTCGGCGGTGCGGTGCTCGGTGACTCCTGGCAGGTCGCCTACCAGCTCCCGACGATGATCTTCATCCTGACCATCGGCGGCGGTCTGAACTCCGTCTTCGTGCCGCAGCTGGTGCGCGCAATGAAGGAGGACGACGACGGCGGCGAGGCCTACGCCAACCGGCTGCTGACCCTGGTCATCGTGGTGCTCGGGGTGCTGACGGTGCTTGCGGTGGTCGCGGCGCCCCTGCTGGTGAAACTGGTCTCGTTCGACATCTCCCGGGACCCGGCGGCCAACGAGGTCGCGGTGGCGTTCACCCGCTACTGCGTCCCCACGATCTTCTTCATGGGTCTGCACGTGGTCATGGGGCAGATCCTCAACGCCCGCGGCCGCTTCGGCGCGATGATGTGGACCCCGGTCCTCAACAACATCGTCATGATCGCCACCTTCGGCCTCTTCATCTGGGTCTACGGCACGGCGAAGACCTCGCACATCGGCGTCACCACCATCCCGGACGAGGGCATCCGCCTCCTGGGCATCGGCACCCTCCTCGGGCTCGTCGTCCAGGCACTGGCGATGATCCCGTACCTGCGCGACGCCGACTTCAAGCTCCGGCTGCGGTTCGACTGGCGGGGCCACGGCCTGGGCAAGGCCGCCAAGCTCGCCAAGTGGACCGTGCTCTTCGTACTCGCCAACCAGGCCGGCGTCCTGGTCGTCACCCAGCTCTCCACCTGGGCCGGCAACACCGCCGACCAGCAGGGGCACCCGGGGACCGGTTTCATCTCCTACGCCAGCGCCCAGCTGATCTGGAACATGCCGCAGGCGATCATCACCGTCTCCGTCATGGCGGCGCTGCTGCCGCGGCTGGCCCGGTCCGCGCACGACGGCGACACCGGCGCGGTCCGGGACGACATGTCGCAGGGCCTGCGCACCTCCGCCGTCGCCATCGTCCCGATCGCCTTCGGCTTCCTGTCCCTCGGCGTCCCGCTGTGCACCCTGGTCTACGGTTCGTCCGGCGCCGGTGTCCCGATGGGTTACATGCTGATGGCCTTCGGCGTGGGCCTGATCCCGTTCTCGGTGCAGTACGTCGTCCTGCGCGCCTTCTACGCGTACGAGGACACCCGCACGCCCTTCTACAACACGGTGATCGTCGCCGCCGTCAACGCCGCCGCCTCCGGGCTGTGCTTCCTGGTTCTGCCCGCCCGCTGGGCCGTGGTGGGTATGGCGGCCTCGTACGGCCTGGCGTACATCATCGGCGTCGGGGTGGCCTGGCGGCGGCTGAGCAGGCGCATGGACGGTGACCTCGACACGGCGCACATCGTCCGGACGTACGCGCGGCTGGCCGGCGCCAGCATCCCGGCCACGATCGTCTCCGGGGCGTTGGTGTACGCGATCATGCAGGCGCTGGGCAGCGGATTCTTCGGCTCCCTGGCCGCTCTGATCGCCGGCGCGGCCGCCCTTCTGGGCGTGTTCTACGTGGCCGCACGCAAAATGCGCATCGAGGAAATGAACGCCCTGGTCGGCATGGTCCGGTCAAAGCTTGGGCGTTGATTGAGCACAACCATCGACTGCCACCGTGTGTCGTGCATAGTGGCGGACTGTGGGCACAATTGTCTTGGCTCATTGAGCCTGCAACGGATGGGGAGGCAGGAACGACGGTGGCGGAACGGAGCACGGCTGCCGTCGACGTGGCCGACACGAGCGGCGAAGAGCCGCTGACCGCCAAGGCGGGCAAGGCCACGGACGACGGTGCTAAGGCCGAGAAGGTATCCGGCGGGGACAAGGACGCCGCACGCACCGACGATCAGCGTGCGGCGGACGAGGCCCAGCCACCGGAACTGCACAGCGGCCACAAGCTCGCCAGACGCTACCGCCTCGAAGAGTGCGTCACCCGTCTGGACGGATTCAGCAGCTGGCGTGCGGTCGACGAAAAGCTGCGCCGCGCCGTCGGCGTACACATCCTGCCCGCCGACCATCCGCGGGCCCGGCCGGTGCTGTCCGCCGCCCGTTCCTCGGCACTGCTCGGCGACCCCCGGTTCGTCCAGGTCCTGGACGCCGTCGAGGAGAACGACCTCGTCTACGTCGTCCACGAGTGGCTTCCGGACGCCACCGAGCTGACCACCCTCCTCGCCAACGGCCCCCTGGAGCCGCACGAGGCCTACCAGCTCGTCAGCCAGGTCTCCCAGGCCATGGCCGCCGCACACCGCGAGGGCCTGGCCCACCTCCGGATCACCCCCAGCTCCGTGCTTCGGACGGAATCCGGGCAGTACCGCATCCGTGGCCTGGCCGTCATGGCCGCGCTCCGCGGCATCAGCTGCGAACACCCGCAGCGCACGGACACCGAGGCGATCGGCGCGCTGCTGTACGCCGCGCTCACCCAGCGCTGGCCGTACGAGAACGACGCGCACGGCCTGACCGGCCTGCCGAAGGGTGTCGGGCTGATCGCGCCCGACCAGGTCCGCGCCGGCGTCCACCGCGGCCTCTCCGAGCTCGCCATGCGCGCGCTGATCAACGACGGCGCCACGGCCTCCCGCCAGGAACAGCCGTGCACCACCCCGGAGGAGCTGTCCAAGGCGGTCGCGGCGATGCCGCGCATCCGGCCCCCGGAGACCGCGTTCACCACGCCCCCGCCGTACCAGCGCACGGGCTACCAGCAGGGCAGCTACCGGCAGACGGCAGCCCGTACCCCCCAGGCCGGTCGGCCGACCCAGGCGATCGCCACACCGCCGCCGCCGCTCCAGAGCCGCACCGGCCGGGCCCTGAAGTGGTCCGTCTCCGCGCTGCTCATCGCGGCGCTGGGCCTGGGCAGCTGGCAGCTCGCGGACACCCTGCTCAAGCGCGAGAAAGACCAGGACGCTCCGGGGAACTCGCAGTCGCAGGATGGCACCAAGCAGAAGAAGCCTTCGGTTCCGCTGGCGATCCAAAGTGCCACGGAGTTCTCTCCGCTGAAATCCCCCTTTTCCGGGGACCAGGCGTCGAACGTGACGGATGGCAAGCCCTCGACGGCGTGGGTGACCAGCCTCTTCAAAGGATGGGCGAACTTCGGAAACCTGCCGGGCCGCAAGGACGGCAGCGGCATCGTCATAGACCTCGGAAGCGCCAAGAACGTCTCCGGCGTGGAGGTCAACATGTACCGCCCGGGCCAGACCGCGGAGGTCCTGGCGGCCTCACCGTCCGCGTCGAACCCCACGGCTCTCAGTGACTTCTCACAGCGGCTCTCCAAGCCGGCGAAGACCGGAGACAAGCTGACGGTGAAGCTGGACAAGGCCGTCAAGGCGCGTTACGTGCTGGTCCACATCACCGAGCTGCCGAGCGACGGCGTCGGGGACGGGTTCCGCGGCGGGATCTCCGACATCAAGGTGCTGGGCTGAGCAACAGCGGGCGAGCGGCTGAAACGGGGCGCTCGCCCGCTGATCATCGCCCCTCGGCACATTTACTTTCCCCATCCGGCGGGCTTGAATGGGACCGAGATCAGGCAGCTACGGCCGGGGGGCCCGTGTCCACCGACAGCGACGAGGCTTCGACACCAACCGACGCCGATCTCCTTGCCCTGCATGTGAAAGGCGACCCCGATGCGTTCGGGGAGATCGTCCGGCGGCATCGCGACCGGCTCTGGGCAGTGGCGCTGCGCACTCTCGGTGATCGTGAGGAAGCCGCGGACGCCGTACAGGACGCCCTGGTCTCCGCCTACCGCGCGGCCCACACCTTCCGCGGGCAGTCCGCCGTGACGACCTGGCTCCACCGGATCACGGTCAATGCCTGCCTGGACCGGGCCCGCAAGGCCGCCTCCCGGCGCACCGCGCCGATCGCCGAGACCGAGCGACTGGAGCAGCTCCTCGAACCCGAGGAGTCCGCCGCGATCCCCGCCGAGCGCCAAGACCTGCACCGCGAGCTGCTCCGCGCCCTGCGGACCCTTCCCGAGGAACAGCGCGCCGCCCTGGTCCTCGTCGACATGCAGGGCTACCCCGTCGCCGAGGCAGCCGCGATCCTCGACATCCCCACCGGAACGGTGAAGAGCCGCTGCGCACGCGGCCGTGCCCGCCTCCTCCCCTTGGTCACCCATCTGCGGGCTGACGGCGGGGGTAGCAACCCGACGAGCGGGGGAAGGAACCGGGCGCAGGGGACATCCGTCCCACCGACGGCAGGGCCGAAGGACACAGGTGCCGTGAAGGGCGGAGGTGGGCGAGCGTGACGTCGACGACCGGCACGGGTGAGCACCCGGAGGTTTCCGAGATCTCCGACCTCACGGACGGGCTGCTCTCCCCCTCCCGCAGCGCAGAGCTGCGCGCCCATCTCGCCGGCTGCGCGCTGTGCGAGGACGTCTACGCCTCCCTGGAGGAAATCAGGGGGATGCTCGGCAGGCTCCCCGGCCCGACGCGTATGCCGACCGATGTCGCCGGGCGTATCGATGCCGCCCTTGCGGCCGAGGCACTTCTCAATGCCACCGTTCCGAGCTCCGCGACGCATGTTTCACGTGAAACAGCGAGCCTTGAAACGGCGACTCGTGCCACCGCGGCCCGTGAAACGACCGTCCGCCCCGCGCCTGTTTCACGTGAAACCGAGCCAGAGGCACCCGCCCGCGGTACTTCGGTCACCCGCCCTGCCGGGCGCCCCAGTGGTTCCTCCGGTCCGGGGCGCCAGACCCGCGGCGGCCGGGCCTCCCGGGCGCGACGCTGGCCCCGGGTGCTGCTCGGCACCGCAGCGGCGGCGGCCGTCTTCAGCGTCGGCGGACTACTCCTCCAGAACGCCGCCATGGACGGGACGCAGGCCGGCCCTCACCGGCCCCCGGCGACCACCGAGAAGGGCCCCAGCGGTGCGGGCGGCCTGACCGCCGCAAATCTCGGCTCCCATGTCCACGCCCTGCTGGCGACCAAGAGCTCGCACAAATCGCCGGACATCGGTGCCCGCAGTTCCCCGGAGACCCCGCTGCGGGGCAGCGCCGACACCATTCCCTCCTGCGTCCGCCAGGGAATCGGCCGCCCGGAAGCCCCACTCGCGTCCAGCCACACCCGCTACCAGGGCAAGGACGCCTTCCTGGTCGTCCTGCCGGACCCGGCAGACGCCCAGCGCGTCTCGGCGTATGTCGTCTCGTCCTCCTGTGTCTCCGCCACCCCACCAGCCCCCGGAAAGGTCTTGCTGTCGCACTCGTACCCGCGAGACTGAACGACGGGTAGTGCGCTGTGACACTCCGGGAATGCACGCCCCGTAGGATCCGTTGGGTGGGGTGAGAGTTCCGAGAGCCCCAGCAAGCAGTCGGCAGAGACAAGGAAGACACCCGTGAGCGACGTCCGCAACGTGATCATCATCGGCTCCGGGCCCGCGGGCTACACCGCAGCGCTCTACACCGCCCGCGCGTCCCTGAAGCCGCTGGTCTTCGAAGGTGCCGTCACCGCCGGAGGCGCGTTGATGAACACCACCGACGTGGAGAACTTCCCCGGTTTCCGCGACGGCATCATGGGGCCGGACCTCATGGACAACATGCGCGCCCAGGCCGAGCGCTTCGGCGCCGAGCTCGTGCCCGACGACATCGTCTCGGTCGACCTCAGCGAGGACATCAAGACGGTCACCGACACCGCCGGCAATGTGCACCGCGCAAAGGCGGTCATCGTCAGCACCGGCTCGCAGCACCGCAAGCTCGGTCTGCCCCGTGAGGACGAGCTGTCCGGTCGTGGCGTGTCCTGGTGCGCCACCTGCGACGGGTTCTTCTTCAAGGACCAGGACATCGCCGTCATCGGCGGCGGCGACACGGCGATGGAGGAGGCCACCTTCCTCTCGCGGTTCGCCAAGTCGGTCACGGTCGTCCACCGCCGCGACACGCTGCGGGCCAGCAAGGCGATGCAGGAGCGCGCCTTCGCGGACCCGAAGATTAAGTTCGTCTGGGACAGCGAGGTCGCCGAGATCCACGGCGAGAGCAAGCTCTCCGGTCTGACGCTGCGCAACGTCAAGAGCGGCGAGACCTCGGAACTCCCCGTCACTGGTCTCTTCATCGCGATCGGCCACGACCCGCGCACCGAGCTCTTCAAGGGCCAGCTGAACCTCGACGACGAGGGCTACCTCAAGGTCGATGCGCCCAGCACCCGCACCAACCTGACGGGCGTCTTCGCGGCCGGCGACGTGGTCGACCACACCTACCGCCAGGCGATCACCGCGGCCGGCACGGGCTGCTCCGCCGCCCTCGACGCCGAGCGGTACCTCGCCGCGCTGGCGGACGGGGAGTCGACCCCCGAGCCCGAGAAGACCCCTGCCGCCTGACCCGCGGCTCCAGCTTTCCCACCACCCACCCAGTAAGGAGATTGCCATGGCCGGCGCCACGGTGACCGTCACGGACGCCAACTTCGAAGAGGTCGTCCTCAAGAGCGACAAGCCCGTCCTCGTGGACTTCTGGGCCACCTGGTGCGGCCCGTGCCGCCAGGTCGCCCCCTCCCTGGAGGCCATTGCCGCCGAGCACGACGAGATCGTCATCGCCAAGCTGAACACCGACGAGAACCCGGCGACCACCGCCAAGTACGGCGTCATGTCGATCCCGACGATGAACGTCTACAAGGACGGCGAGGTCGTGAAGACCATCGTCGGCGCCAAGCCGAAGGCCGCGATCGAGCGCGACCTGGCGGACTTCCTCGCCTGAGTCACCTCATCGTCTGTTTCACGTGAAACGGGCCCGTTCCTCACCGAGGACGGGCCCGTTCTCGGTGAGGAACGGGCCCGTTCTCCGTTTCACGTGAAACAGAGCTCGGTTTCACGTGAAACATCGTGCGCTACAACGGCCGCAGGGCCGGCTCCTTCTGGACTGCGCCCAGCAGACGGTCGAGCGCCATCTCGACATCTTCCTTCCACGAGATGGTGGTCCTCAGCTCAAGGCGCAGCCGCGGAAAGCGGGGATGGGGCCGTACGGTTTTGAAGCCCACCGCGAGCAGATGGTTGGCAGGCAGCACACAGGCCGGCTCGGTCCAGCGGGCGTCGCCGAACGCCTCGATCGCCTTGAACCCTCGCTGGGTGAGGTCTTTGGCGACCGTCTGGACCATGACCCGCCCCAGCCCCTGGCCCTGGTATCCGGGCGTCAGCCATGCGGTGAGCAGCTGCACCGCGTCCGGCGATACGGGGCTGGTCGGGAAGGCGGTCGAGCGCGGCACATAGGCTGGCGGGGCGTACATCACGAACCCCACCGGCACCTCATCGACATAGACGACCCGCCCGCAGGATCCCCACTCCAGCAGGACCGCCGAGATCCAGGCTTCCTTTTCGAGCTCGGGACGTCCCGCCTTTACCGCGGCCTCGCCGCTGACGGGGTCGAGCTCCCAGAAGACACAGGAGCGGCAGCGCTTGGGGAGGTCCGGAAGGTTGTCCAGCGTGAGCGGTACGAGCCGACGGCCCATGGAACCAGGTCCTCACTTCTCTCGCCTGCCGCACCACCACGCAGCGCCGTCAGCACGGCCTGCTCCCTGAGCAGACCCCCAACGAACCCTCCAACGGCTGCCAGGCCGAAGCCCGCTGCCAGCAGTCCGGTGCGGCTCACCGATCGCATGGCCTCTCCTCGATGTGAGGCGTCTCCACGTGGATGCGTGCCATACCCGAACGCATCGTATCCACCCTTTACGGGCACGGGTAGCGCGAGAGAGCAAAGGGCGGGCCGTGTTCCGGTATAGATCCGGAACCCGGCCCGCCCGGGAGCCGTAGGCATCAGCTCACTGCTCTTCGCCGGTCTCCTCATCGTTCTCCTCGGCCAGCGACTGGCCCAGGACGGGGCCTTCGCCCGGGGCGAGGGTGTTGAGGATCCGCTCCAGATCGTCCATCGAGGCGAACTCGACGACGATCTTTCCCTTCTTCTGGCCCAGGTCGACCTTCACCCGGGTTTCGAAGCGGTCGGAAAGGCGGGAGGCAAGTCCGGTGAGCGCGGGGGAGACCCGGTTGCCCGCACGGGGCCCCTTTGCCTTGCTCGGGCTCTTGGGGGTCGACCCCATGAGCGTCACGATCTCCTCGACCGAACGCACCGACAACCCCTCGGCGACGATGCGGCGCGCGAGATGGTCCTGTTCCTCCGAGTCCTCCACGGAGAGCAGCGCCCGGGCATGCCCTGCCGAGAGCACTCCGGCGGCCAGTCGCTTCTGCACGGACGGGGAGAGCTTCAGCAGGCGCAGTGTGTTGGAGACCTGCGGGCGCGAGCGCCCGATCCGGTCGGCCAGCTCGTCATGCGTGCACTGGAAGTCCTTGAGCAGCTGGTCATAGGCGGCCGCCTCTTCCAGCGGGTTCAGCTGGGCCCGGTGCAGGTTCTCCAGCAGCGCGTCGAGGAGGAGCTTCTCGTCCTCCGTCGCCCGCACGATCGCCGGAATCTTCTCCAGCCCGGCCTCCCGAGAGGCACGCCAACGGCGCTCTCCCATGATGAGCTCATACCGACCGGGTCCGGTCTGACGGACCACCACCGGCTGGAGCAGGCCCACCTCCTTGATGGAGGTGACGAGTTCAGCAAGGGCGTCCTCGTCGAAGACCTCTCTCGGCTGGCGCGGGTTCGGGGTGATGGCATCGAGCGGCACCTCGGCGAAGTGCGCACCCGCCACTTCCGATACGCCATCCGCCGACGGCTCCGCCGCTGGCGGCGCTTCCGTTTCACGTGAAACATCGTGCGTCGGCAGCGAGGTCACCTTGGCGGCGGCCACCCCTCGCTCCGGCGCCAGGACCGGTACGGCCGCGGGTGATGTCGCTCCCTGCCCCACCGCGGGCCCGGCATGGTCCGTGCTCTGCGGTGCCGCGGGGATCAGCGCCCCGAGCCCACGGCCCAGGCCTCTACGTCGTTCGCTCACTGAGTCCCCTCCGAGATGCTGTGCTGTCCTTCATAGGTGACGCTGAGGCCCTGGCCCCCGGTCTGCGGGGCCCCACGCAGCGCGATCTCTCGGGCCGCTTCGAGATAGGAAAGCGAACCACTGGATCCCGGGTCATAGGTGAGCACTGTCTGCCCATAGCTGGGTGCCTCGGAGATGCGCACGGAGCGGGGGATGCTGGTACGGAGCACCTCGTGGCCGAAGTGGTTACGGACCTCGTCGGCGACCTGGGAGGCCAGCCGGGTACGTCCGTCGTACATGGTCAGCAGAATCGTCGAGACATGGAGCTGCGGGTTGAGATGCCCCCGCACCAGGTCGACGTTCCGCAGCAGCTGTCCCAGCCCCTCCAGCGCGTAGTACTCGCACTGAATCGGAATCAGCACCTCGGCCCCAGCGACCAGCGCATTGACCGTCAGCAGGCCGAGCGAGGGCGGGCAGTCGATGAAGATGTAGTCCAGCGGCTGCTCATACGCCTTGATGGCCCGGTCCAGCCGGCTCTCCCGGGCCACCAGCGAGACCAGCTCGATCTCGGCGCCGGCCAGATCGATCGTGGCGGGCGCACAGAACAGCCCCTCCACATCCACGACCGGCTGCACCACGTCGGAGAGCGGCTTGCTGTCCACCAGCACGTCATAGATGGACGGCACTTCGGCGTGATGGTCGATCCCCAGCGCCGTCGACGCATTGCCCTGAGGGTCGAGATCGATGACCAGAACCCGTGCCCCATGCAGGGCCAGGGAGGCCGCCAGGTTCACGGTGGTCGTGGTCTTACCGACCCCGCCCTTCTGGTTGGCAACGACCATGACCCGGGTCTGTTCGGGCCGGGGAAGCCCCTCGCCCGCGCGGCCGAGTGCCTCCACCGCCAGCTGAGCTGCACGACCGATCGGGGTGTCGTCCATCGGGGGCGGCGTTTCACGTGAAACGTCGTCCCCGAACGACTCGCTACGGGGACCGGGGACCGGATCGGTCATCGGTCCCGCGATGTTGGCGTCGGACCGCAAGGATTCACTCTCCTCGACATCAGGCTCGCAATGGTCAGAGCCTGCCATGCTTTCGGCGTCGTGAACCAGTGAGGTCCGTTCTCCTGTGGACAAATCCACGTCTGTGGATACTTCCGTTACCCGTGTGGGTCTACGGTCGCGCGGCGCGGCAGCCGCACGACCACGGCTGATGATCCCTTGCAGCAGAGAGCGACGTTTCACGTGAAACACGATGCCAGCGTCGCGTCCGAATAAGCCGCGACACTCCGTCTTGTGCCGTTTTGGTGGGGTTTACGGAATTACCGCTTCCCCTATTTCGCGGAACGGTATTCCCTCACCCCATGCCGGTCTCCACGGCTCCGGCGGGAGGCCTCAGCGCCGGCGCCCCCTCGTCGAACGGCTGGCCCGCGCCGCCTTCGCCCGCTTCGCCGCGAAGCGCACACCGCCGGGGCTCTCGCCCACCTCGACCCGCACCACCGTCGTCGGCGGATCCACAATGCCCTCGCCGACCTGCAGCACCGAGGTGTCGACCACACCGAGCTTGCTCAGCGCGGCCCGGGCACCCTTGAGCTCCTCCTCCGCGGCATCGCCCTTGAGTGCCAGCATCGCGCCGTACGGCCGCAGCAGCGGAACACCCCAGCCGGCCAGCCGGTCCAGCGGAGCCACCGCGCGGGCGGTCACCACATGCACCTGCGGAAGCTTGCCCATGACCTCTTCGGCCCGGCCCCGCACGACCGTCACATGGTCGAGGCCGAGCAGCTCGACGACTTCCTGAAGGAAATTCGTCCGCCGCAACAGCGGCTCCAGCAGCGTGATCTTCAGATCCGGCCGCACCAGAGCCAGCGGGATCCCGGGCAGCCCGGCCCCGGAGCCCACGTCACACACCGATACGCCCTCGGGCACGACCTCGGAGAGCACCGCGCAGTTCAGCAGATGCCGCTCCCACAGCCGCGGCACCTCGCGCGGCCCGATCAGCCCGCGCGTCACCCCCGCGTCGGCGAGCAGTTCGCCGTACCGCACGGCCTCCGGAAAGCGCTCACCGAATACCTCCTGTGCCGCCTTCGGCGCAGGAGGGAGCTCCGCTGCTGCCTCCGTCACGGGAACCGCCCTTCCTCTGGACTGCTTTTCCTGCCGGGAACCCGGGTCACGCACCCGGAATAACACAGAACGCTGACAACTTTTGGCCCCGCCTGCGAGCAGACGGGGCCAAAGAAAAAACGGAAGCGCTGAGCGGTCAGGCCGGGAGGACAACCACTCGGCGCTGCGGCTCCTCGCCCTCGGACTCACTGCGCAGGCCGGCCGCCGCCACCGCGTCATGCACGACCTTGCGCTCGAACGGCGTCATCGGGTCGAGCGTCACGGGCTGGCCGGTACCGCGGGCCTCCTCGGCCGCCTTCTCACCGATCGCCGTGAGCTGCTCGCGCTTGCGCGCCCGGTAGCCGGCGATGTCCAGCATCAGTCGGCTGCGGTCACCGGTCTCCCGGTGCACGGCCAGCCGGGTCAGTTCCTGCAGCGCCTCCAGCACCTCACCGTCGCGGCCCACCAGCTTCTGCAGGTCGCGGCTGGTCGAGTCGCTGATGATCGACACGGCGGCGCGGTCGGCCTCGACGTCCATGTCGATGTCACCGTCGAGGTCGGCGATGTCCAGCAGACCTTCGAGGTAGTCGGCCGCGATCTCGCCTTCCTGCTCCAGGCGGGTCAGGGTGTCGGTGCCCTCGGCGGCAGGGGTCGTGTCCGTCACGAAAGGACTCCTTCTTACTTCTTCGACGGGTGCTTGGGGCGCTGCTGGCCCTTGCGCTGGCCGGACTTCGCGGAGCGGGACCCGGAGGTCGAACCGCCCTGCGCAGTACCGTCCTGCGCGGCCTTCTTCTCCAGCGACTGCTTCTTCGCTCCGCCCTGACCGGAGCCCGCCGAGCCGTTCGCCGAGCCACCCGACGCCGAGCCGGCCCGCGTACGGTTCTGCGTCCGACCCTGGGCGCCGGCGGCCGGCGCACCGGTCTGCCGCTTGGCCTTCGTCTGGCGCTTGGGCTGCTGACGGTTCTGGCGTGCTTCCTCGACGGCCTTCTTCGCCGCGACCTCGGCCGGGCTCTCGACCAGCTTGCCCTGGGCGCGCAGACGCTCCTGGCGCTCGGCGAACGCCTTGCTGCCCGGGGTCGGGTTACGACGGATGACGAACATCTGCTGGCCCATGGTCCACACGTTGGTGGTCAGCCAGTAGACGAGGACACCGACGGGGAAGTTGATGCCGAAGACGGCGAACATGACCGGGAAGACGTACATCAGCATCTTCTGCTGCTGCATGAACGGCGTCTTGACCGTGAGGTCGACGTTCTTGGTCATCAGCTGGCGCTGCGTGTAGAACTGCGACGCCGACATCAGGACGATCATGATGACGGTGACCACGCGGACGTTGGTGACCGAAGCGCCGAGGCTCTCGATCTTGGCCGCGCTGTCCATGAACTTCGCCGCGAGCGGGGCACCGAAGATGTGGGCCTTCTGCGCGCTCTCCAGCAGCGACTGATCGATGAAGCCGACCGTCTTGTTGTTCGCGATGTGGCTGAGGACCTGGTACAGCGAGATGAAGAACGGCGACTGGGCCAGGATCGGGAGACAGCTCGAGAGCGGGTTGGTGCCCGTCTCCTTGTAGAGCTTCATCATCTCTTCGGACTGGCGCTGCTTGTCGCTCTTGTAGCGCTCCTGGATCGCCTTCATCTTCGGCTGGAGCGCCTGCATGTTCCGCGTCGACTTGATCTGCTTCACGAAGAGCGGGATCAGGCAGATACGGATCAGCACCACCAGCGAGACGATGGACAGACCCCACGCCGCGCCACTGTTCTTGTCGAAGACCAGGCTGTAGAACGAGTGGAACTGGACGATGATCCAGGAAACGGCGTAATAGAGAGGATTCAGGATCGTGTCCACGAATCAGGCTCCTTGGGCGTTGGGCTGAGTCTCGGGCTGGGCGGCGGGTTCATGGACGGCAGTCCCGCCCAGGCGGCTCCTCAGCCGCTGGTGCCAGACCGGACGCTTCCGGGGAGGGACGTGGTCGACGCCACCGAGCGACCACGGGTTGCAGCGCAGAATGCGCCAAGCTGTCAGCGCAGTCCCTTTCACCGCGCCGTGCCGGTCGATGGCCGTATAGCCATAGTGCGAGCACGACGGGTAGTACTTGCAGACCGGCCCCAGCAGGGGGCTGATGGTCCACTGATAGATCTTGATCAAAAGCAGCAGCGGGTACTTCACTGTGCGCTCCCTCCCGGGCCCCGGCCGGGGTTCCGGGGGTCCGCGGCGCAACCGCTGCCGGTCGCGGCCCCCGTGGGGTTGGAGCCTCTCGGCGACCCTCCCAGCAGCCGCTCCAGCGCGGCGTCCAGGTCGCGGGCCAGCTCGTCGTGGTCCGCGGTGCCCGCGCCGGGCAGGGCCCGTACGACAACCAGGCTACCGGCGGGAAGCCGGTCCAGCCGGTCGCGCAGGAGATGGCGAAGCCGCCGCTTGACCTTGTTGCGGACGACCGCGATGCCAACGGCCTTGCTCACGACGAAACCCGCACGCGCCGGGGGAACACATTCCCCCGATGCGTGCGGGTCCGTTGCACCGCTACGACAATGCACGACAAGGAGCGGGCGCCCGGCCCTGCGTCCCCGGCGTACCGCGGTCGCGAAGTCCTCGCGCCGCCTCAGCCGATGTTCGGTAGGCAGCACGTCATGGACCTAGGTCGGGCTGCTCAGGCCGACAGGCGGGCGCGACCCTTGCTGCGGCGCGACGCGAGAATCGCGCGGCCGGCACGGGTCCGCATGCGCAGACGGAAGCCGTGGGTCTTCGCGCGGCGGCGGTTGTTCGGCTGGAAGGTGCGCTTGCTCACTCGGGGGCTCCAGGAATGCTTGTTGTCTCAAGGAGAGACAGATGTGGGGCGTCGTTGGCTGTCACCGTGCGCCCACGAGTAGCTCTCCTCGCAACGCCTAAGTGCACCGCTACACGATCACCGGAGCGTGATCTTTGCCCATCGGAGGCAGGCGGCAGCAGCCATCGACAACTCGACCTGGTCACGGTACGCGCGGCTACGCCATCCGGTCAAACCGGCTCCATGGAAGCCCGCGCGAGCCGTTGTCAGGACACACTATGCACAGCCTGTGGACAACAACTTGAATCCCCAGGCCCGCCCTGACTACCGTGGCTGAACTCCGATTCCTTCCCGCCCGTCCTGAGAATCACACATTCGTGGGACTGTGAGAGAGCGTGCCCTGTGGCTGATGTACCTGCCGATCTTGCCGCAGTGTGGCCGCGCGTGCTCGACCATCTCCTCCGAGCGGAGGCCGACGGCCTCAAGCCGAAGGACCAGGACTGGCTCAAGCGCACCCAGCCGCTCGCGCTGGTGGCCGACACCGCGCTGCTCGCGGTGCCCAACGAATTCGCCAAGGGCGTGCTCGAAGGACGGCTGGCGCCGCTGATCGGGGAGGCCCTCAGCCATGAGTGCGGCCGCCCGATCCGGATCGCGATCACCGTCGACGACTCCTCCGAGGAGCCGCCGGCACCCTCCGCACCCTTGCAGCACCAGGCGCCCCAGCAGCAGCCGCACCACCCGCAGCACCCGGCACCGCAGCAGCACGAGGCGTACGACTACGAGCCCCGGCACGACACCCGGCAGGGGTACGGGCACCAGAGCGACGACCTGCCCGGCGTCCGCCCCGCCTACCCGGACTACCAGCAGCCGCGGCACGAACCCGGCGCCTGGCCGCAGCACGTGGCCCCCGGCGGCCCCGGCCCGCGCGACGACTACGGCTGGCAGCAGCAGCACCTCGGCGGCTTCCCCGAGCGCGAGACGTCCGCGGAGCAGTGGCGCGAGCCGTACCCGTCGGCCCCCCACGTACCGCAGCACCAGCAGGCGCAGTCGGACTACCGCGGTCAGGACCGAGGTGTCCCGTCGCACTCCGACGGCGCGCGCTCCCCGTACGACGCGCAGCGCCGCGAGCTTCCCGAGCACCAGCCCGGTGGCCCCAACGGCCGTTCCGGTCCCGGTGCCGCGCTGCCGGCACCCAGCGGCGCCCCGGGCCCGCTCGCCGCGCAGCCCGCGCCGGCCACCGGTCCGGGTGAGCCCACCGCCCGGCTGAACCCGAAGTACCTCTTCGACACCTTCGTCATCGGTGCCTCCAACCGCTTCGCGCACGCCGCCGCGGTCGCCGTCGCCGAGGCCCCGGCCAAGGCGTACAACCCGCTGTTCATCTACGGGGAGTCGGGTCTGGGCAAGACCCACCTGCTGCACGCGATCGGGCACTACGCGCGCAGCCTCTACCCCGGCACCCGCGTGCGGTACGTGAGCTCGGAGGAGTTCACCAACGAGTTCATCAACTCCATCCGCGACGGCAAGGCGGACGCGTTCCGCAAGCGCTACCGCGACATGGACATCCTGCTGGTCGACGACATCCAGTTCCTGGCGAGCAAGGAGTCGACGCAGGAGGAGTTCTTCCACACCTTCAACACGCTGCACAACGCCAACAAGCAGATCGTGCTCTCCAGTGACCGGCCGCCCAAGCAGCTGGTCACCCTGGAGGACCGGCTGCGCAACCGCTTCGAGTGGGGCCTGATCACCGACGTCCAGCCGCCCGAGCTGGAGACCCGGATCGCCATCCTCCGCAAGAAGGCGGTGCAGGAGCAGCTGAACGCCCCGCCGGAGGTGCTGGAGTTCATCGCGTCCCGGATCTCGCGCAACATCCGCGAGCTGGAGGGCGCCCTGATCCGGGTCACCGCGTTCGCCTCGCTCAACCGGCAGCCGGTGGACCTCGGGCTGACCGAGATCGTGCTGAAGGACCTGATCCCCGGCGGCGAGGACGCCGCCCCGGAGATCACCGCCACCGCGATCATGGCCTCGACGGCCGACTACTTCGGCCTGACCATCGACGACCTCTGCGGCTCGTCCCGCAGCCGGGTGCTGGTCACCGCCCGGCAGATCGCCATGTACCTGTGCCGCGAGCTGACGGACCTGTCGCTGCCGAAGATCGGCGCGCAGTTCGGCGGCCGGGACCACACGACCGTGATGCACGCCGACCGCAAGATCCGCGCGCTGATGGCCGAGCGGCGATCGATCTACAACCAGGTCACCGAGCTGACCAACCGCATCAAGAACGGCTGAGGCCGCGTCCGACGCGCCGCCTCGGCACCGACCGCGCCCAGGGCGCCCGGGACCCGCTCCCGGGCGCCCTTCGCCGTTCCGGAGCCGCCCGGCTCGCCGTTCCAGGGCCGCCCGGCCCGCCGTACGGGAGCCCGCGCCGCCGTCCCGAGGCTGTGGAGCGCCGTCGGCCGTGTTCGATTCCGGGGCTGGTCACGGCCTCTCTCCACAGATTGGGCAAGAATCTTCCGTCCACATCCTGGGGAGAGGAAAGTTATCCCGGTGGGATCCACAGCCGGAGCCTCCGAAGGGCGATCGGAGGAGGTCAGCCGGGTGTGGATTTGTGGTCAAGCGCTCTCCACAGGGTGTGGACAGAGATTTCGTCCACAGGGGAGTGGATCTCTTGTCCACCGCCCACCCACAGGTGAGCCGCCGTTGTCCCCAGCAATCCCCAGCTTCTCCACAGCCCTGTCCACTGTTCGGCAACGCAACACCCCGCCTCACCGGGCTGAGTGAAAGCCGTCACACCGAGGTGATGGGTTGGGCTGTGGGGAACGTGGGTAAAGCTGGGGATGGCACTGGGGAGAACTGCCCGTCCCCTGTGCATCGGGTGTGCAGAACTTTCCGCAGTCCACAGCACGGGCCGCTTATCCACGGCCCCCGCCCACAGCCGCAGTGGATAAAAAACCGGCGCTGACCTGCGCAGACGAAGTTGTCCACGGTTTCCACAGGGCCTACTACTACGACCACGGATATCTACCGGGGAACTCGTTCGGAAACGGGGCCTGTGCACAACTCGGCGGCCCGGCGTCCAGCGTCGCCCGAGTCGACTTGACCCCGAGCCGCAGCGACTGTCGGTGGCGTGCGTCAGACTGGTCTCCGGCAACTGAGCCGACGACGAAGGCCAGCAGGGCGTAAGCCAGCAACAGCAGGAGGCGGTTTCCGGTGAAGATCCGGGTGGAGCGCGATGTACTCGCGGAGGCAGTGGCCTGGGCGGCCAAGAGCCTCCCGGCCCGTCCGCCGGTGCCCGTCCTCGCGGGCCTGCTGCTGAAGGCGGAGGACGGCGCTCTGAGCCTCTCCGGCTTCGACTACGAGGTCTCCGCACGCGTCTCGGTGGAGGCCGAGGTCGAGGAGGAGGGCACGGTCCTCGTCTCCGGCCGGCTGCTCGCCGACATCTGCCGCGCGCTCCCCAACCGCCCGGTGGAGATTTCCACCGACGGTGTACGGGTGACCGTGGTCTGCGGCTCCTCGCGGTTCACCCTCCACACCCTTCCTGTGGAGGAGTACCCGTCCCTGCCGGCCATGCCCACCGCCACCGGCACGGTCCCCGCCGAGGTCTTCGCCGCGGCCGCCGCCCAGGTGGCCATCGCGGCCGGCCGCGACGACACCCTCCCGGTGCTCACCGGCGTCCGCATCGAGATCGAGGGCGACACCGTCACCCTGGCCTCCACCGACCGCTACCGCTTCGCGGTCCGCGAGTTCCTGTGGAAGCCGGAGAGCCCGGACGCCTCCGCGGTCGCGCTGGTCCCGGCCAAGACGCTGCTGGACACCGCCAAGTCCCTGAGCAGCGGCGACACGGTCACGCTCGCGCTGTCCGGCTCCGGCCAGGGCGAGGGCCTGATCGGCTTCGAGGGCGCCGGGCGGCGGACCACGACCCGTCTGCTGGAGGGCGACCTCCCGAAGTACCGCACGCTCTTCCCGACCGAGTTCAATTCGGTCGCGGTGATCGAGACCGCTCCGTTCGTCGAGGCCGTCAAGCGCGTGGCGCTGGTCGCCGAGCGCAACACCCCGGTCCGGCTGAGCTTCGAGCAGGGCGTGCTGATCCTGGAGGCCGGTTCCAGCGACGATGCACAGGCTGTGGAGAGGGTCGACGCCGATCTGGAGGGCGACGACATCTCGATCGCGTTCAACCCGGGCTTCCTGCTGGAGGGCCTGTCGGCGATCGACTCCCCCGTGGCGCAGCTGTCGTTCACGACGTCCACCAAGCCGGCGCTGCTGAGCGGCCGCCCCGCCAAGGACGCCGAGGCGGACGAGGCCTACAAGTACCTGATCATGCCGGTGCGTCTGTCGGGCTGACCAGCCCCGATGAGCGGCTGAGCCCACAGGTGTGCGCGGACCTGCGGGCGTAGGCTCGGACTCGGGTACGACTGCAACGACTACGTGCAAAGAGGGTCTCTGATGGAGCTCGGTCTCGTCGGTCTCGGCAAGATGGGCGGCAACATGCGCGAGCGCATCCGCCGCGCCGGCCACACCGTCGTCGGATACGACCGCAACCCGGACCTGGCGGATGTGAACAGCCTCCAGGAGCTTGTGGACAAGCTGAAGGGTCCGCGGGTGGTCTGGGTCATGGTGCCGGCCGGCGCCGCCACCCAGTCCACGATCGACGAGCTGGCCGAGCTGCTCTCGCCGGGCGACATCGTCGTGGACGGCGGCAACTCCCGCTGGACCGACGACGAGAAGCACGCCGAGGAGCTGAAGGCCAAGGGCATCGGCTTCGTCGACTGCGGCGTCTCCGGCGGCGTCTGGGGCCTGGAGAACGGCTACGCGCTGATGTACGGCGGCGAGAAGGACGACGTCGCCAAGGTGCAGCCGATCTTCGACGCCCTCAAGCCGGAGGGCGAGTTCGGCTCGGTGCACGCCGGCAAGGTCGGCGCCGGCCACTTCGCGAAGATGGTCCACAACGGCATCGAGTACGCGATGATGCAGGCCTTCGCCGAGGGCTGGGAGCTGCTGGAGAAGGTCGACTCCGTCACGGACGTGCGCGAGGTCTTCCGCTCCTGGCAGGAGGGCACGGTCATCCGCTCCTGGCTGCTCGACCTGGCCGTCAACGCCCTCGACGACGACGAGCACCTGGACAAGCTGCGCGGTTATGCACAGGACTCCGGCGAGGGCCGGTGGACTGTGGAAGCCGCCATCGACAACGCCGTGCCGCTGCCCGCGATCACGGCCTCGCTCTTCGCCCGCTTCGCGTCCCGCCAGGACGACTCCCCGCAGATGAAGATGATCGCCGCGCTGCGCAACCAGTTCGGCGGCCACGCGGTCGAGAGCAAGAAGTAACCACCAGCAGTACTGGCACCACCATGCAGCCGGGAGAGGTCGGCGCACCGCCATGCACGTGACACATCTGTCGCTCGCCGACTTCCGCTCGTACGCCCGGGTCGAGGTCCCGCTCGATCCGGGCGTCACGGCGTTCGTGGGCCCCAACGGGCAGGGCAAGACCAATCTCGTCGAGGCGGTCGGCTATCTGGCCACGCTCGGCAGCCACCGGGTCTCCTCGGATGCGCCGCTGGTGCGGATGGGCGCCGAGCGGGCGGTCATCCGGGCCGCGGTCGCGCAGGGCGAGCGGCAGCAGCTGATCGAGCTGGAGCTGAATCCCGGCAAGGCCAATCGCGCCCGTATCAACAGGTCCTCGCAGGTCAGACCGCGTGATGTGCTGGGCATCGTACGGACGGTGCTGTTCGCGCCCGAGGACCTGGCCCTGGTCAAGGGAGACCCCGGCGAGCGCCGGCGGTTCCTGGACGAGCTGATCACCGCGCGCTCGCCCCGGATGGCCGGGGTGCGCGCCGACTACGACCGCGTCCTCAAGCAGCGCAACACCCTGCTGAAGACCGCGGCGCTGGCGCGGCGGCACGGCGGGCGGCAGATGGACCTGTCGACGCTGGACGTGTGGGACCAGCATCTGGCCCGGGCCGGTGCCGAGTTGCTGGCGCAGCGCCTCGACCTGATCGCCGCGCTGCAGCCGCTCGCGGACAAGGCGTACGAGCAACTGGCCCCCGGCGGCGGCCCGTTGACGCTGGAGTACCGCCCCTCGGCGGGCGAGGCGATGGCCGGCGCGACGTCTCGCGAGGAGCTGTACGGCGTGCTGCTGGCCGCACTCGGCGAGGCCCGCAAGCAGGAGATCGAGCGCGGGGTGACGCTGGTCGGCCCGCACCGTGACGACCTGGTGCTGAAGCTCGGCCAGCTGCCGGCCAAGGGCTACGCCAGCCACGGCGAGTCCTGGTCGTACGCGCTGGCACTGCGGCTGGCCTCGTACGACCTGCTGCGCGCCGAGAGTCCGATAGGGCCCGAAGGGCCTTCCACCGGGGGCGGTGGCGGGCGACGGGCGGGCGAGCCGGTGCTGGTCCTCGATGACGTCTTCGCCGAGCTGGACGCGCGGCGCCGGGAGCGGCTGGCGGAGCTGGTGGCCCCGGGCGAGCAGGTGCTGGTGACGGCGGCGGTCGTCGACGATGTGCCCGGGGTGCTGGTCGGGGCGCGCTACGCGGTGTCCGACGGCGCGGTCGAGAAGGTGACCCCGTGAGCGAGCAGCAGCCCGACCGGCCCAAGCCCCCGGAGCTCTCCGGTGTGGATCTGGCCCGGCAGGCGCTGGTGGCCGCGAAGGAGCAGGCGCGGGCGCGGGGCGCGGCCGCCCAGCAGAAGAAGCAGGCCCGGCGCGGGGGCCTGCGCTCCGGCGCGCGGGCGGACGGCCGCGATCCGCTGCCGCTGGGCGCGGCGATCAACCGGCTGATCACGGAGCGCGGCTGGGAGACCCCGGCCGCGGTCGGCGGGGTGATGGGCCGCTGGCCGCAGTTGGTCGGCCCCGAGGTGGCGCAGCACTGCGAGCCGCAGCGTTACGACGAGGACGCCCGGGTGCTGACCGTGCAATGCGATTCCACGGTGTGGGCGACCCAGCTGCGACTGCTGGCCCCGCAGTTGGTGGCCCGGCTCAACGAGGACCTGGGGCACGGCACCGTCAAGATGCTCAAGGTGCTGGGTCCGGGCGGTCCCGCCCGCCGGTACGGAGCGCTGCGCGCGCCCGGCAGCAAGGGCCCCGGCGACACCTACGGATAGGCCGTAGGACACCGGTGAACCACTGGGGCGGATGAGACTCCGCTCATGGTAGCCGCCGGTTGACAGCCCGAAGCGCTGAGTGCCCGTTTGAGCGTCCTGGGGCCCCGTCTCGGATATGGGGAGTCGGCGGACGGCGGTTCAGGGCGGCACATGACGACTCAGGTGCCTGCAAACCCCCATGAGTGTCGGCGCCACCGGTACACTGGTAGCAATCCCGCCCACTCGCGGAACATGTCGAACGACGCAGCCGCTCCCGCCTGTATTTCCCGGGGTGACCCGCACAGGCGCGGAAGGGGCTTGTGCTGTGCCAGAAAGGGCGCTTCGTGGCCGACTCCGGCGACCTCAACGAGAACAACACGGCTTCTACCGAAGAGGAGGGGGTTCCGGCCGGCGCCATGGGCGACTCCTCGGAGGAGAAGTCGTACGACGCCAGCGCGATCACCGTCCTCGAAGGCCTGGACGCGGTTCGTAAGCGCCCCGGCATGTACATCGGCTCGACGGGCGAGCGCGGTCTGCACCACCTCGTGCAGGAGGTCGTCGACAACTCCGTCGACGAGGCGCTGGCCGGCCACGCCGACACCATCGACGTGACGATCCTGGCCGACGGCGGCGTGCGCGTCGTCGACAACGGCCGCGGTATCCCCGTCGGCATCGTGCCGTCCGAGGGCAAGCCGGCCGTCGAGGTCGTGCTGACCGTCCTGCACGCCGGCGGCAAGTTCGGCGGCGGCGGGTACGCGGTCTCCGGTGGTCTGCACGGCGTGGGTGTGTCCGTGGTGAACGCCCTGTCGACCCGGGTCGCGGTCGAGATCTGCACGGACGGCTACCGCTGGACCCAGGAGTACAAGCAGGGTGTGCCCACCGCCCCGCTGGCCCAGCACGAGGCGACCGACAAGCACGGCACCTCGGTCACCTTCTGGGCCGACGGCGAGATCTTCGAGACCACCACCTACAGCTTCGAGACGCTGTCCCGGCGCTTCCAGGAGATGGCGTTCCTCAACAAGGGGCTGACCATCTCGCTCAAGGACGAGCGCCCGGACCACGTGGACGAGGACGGCCAGCCGCTCTCGGTGCGGTACCACTACGAGGGCGGCATCGTCGACTTCGTGAAGTACCTCAACTCCCGCAAGGGCGAGCTGGTGCACCCGACGGTCGTCTCGGTGGAGGCCGAGGACAAGGAGCGGATGCTCTCCCTCGACCTCGCGATGCAGTGGAACACCCAGTACAGCGAGGGCGTCTACAGCTTCGCGAACATCATCCACACCCACGAGGGCGGTACCCACGAAGAGGGCTTCCGCGCCGCGCTGACCGGTCTGATCAACCGCTACGCGCGCGACAAGAAGCTGCTCCGCGAGAAGGACGACAACCTCACGGGCGAGGACATCCGCGAGGGTCTGACGGCGATCATCTCGGTCAAGCTCTCCGAGCCGCAGTTCGAGGGCCAGACCAAGACCAAGCTGGGCAACACCGAGGTCAAGACCTTCGTGCAGAAGGTGGTCCACGAGCACCTCAACGACTGGCTGGACCGCAACCCCAACGAGGCCGCGGACATCGTCCGCAAGGGCATCCAGGCGGCGACCGCCCGCGTGGCCGCCCGTAAGGCGCGCGATCTGACCCGCCGCAAGGGCCTGCTGGAGACCGCTTCGCTGCCCGGTAAGCTGAGCGACTGCCAGTCCAACGACCCGACCAAGTGCGAGATCTTCATCGTCGAGGGTGACTCCGCCGGCGGCTCGGCCAAGTCCGGCCGCAACCCGGAGTACCAGGCGATCCTCCCGATCCGCGGCAAGATCCTCAACGTCGAGAAGGCCAGGGTCGACAAGATCCTGCAGAACAACGAGGTCCAGGCGCTGATCTCGGCCTTCGGCACGGGCGTGCACGAGGACTTCGACATCAGCAAGCTCCGCTACCACAAGATCATCTTGATGGCGGACGCCGACGTCGACGGCCAGCACATCAACACCCTGCTGCTGACCTTCCTGTTCCGCTTCATGCGCCCGCTGGTCGAGGCCGGTCACGTCTACCTCTCCCGCCCGCCGCTGTACAAGATCAAGTGGGGCCGGGACGACTTCGAGTACGCCTACTCCGACGCCGAGCGGGACGGCCTGATCGAGCAGGGCAAGCGCGCCGGCAAGCGGATCAAGGACGACTCGGTCCAGCGGTTCAAGGGTCTCGGCGAGATGAACGCCGAGGAGCTGCGGGTGACGACCATGGACGCCGACCACCGCGTCCTCGGCCAGGTCTCGCTGGACGACGCGGCCCGAGCCGACGACCTGTTCTCGGTGCTCATGGGCGAGGACGTCGAGGCACGCCGCTCGTTCATCCAGCGCAACGCCAAGGACGTCCGCTTCCTCGACATCTGAGCCCTGTCGGCCCTTCCAACAGCCGCAGCTCGAAAGGACTTTGAACCACCATGGCCGACGAGAACCCCCCTGTGACCCCGGACGGCGTGACCGCCGAGGGCGCGCCCGCCACCATCGAAGGCGTCGGGATGCGCGTCGAGCCCGTCGGGCTCGAAACGGAGATGCAGCGCTCCTACCTCGACTACGCGATGTCCGTCATCGTCTCGCGTGCGCTCCCGGACGTCCGGGACGGCCTCAAGCCCGTCCACCGCCGCGTCCTGTACGCGATGTACGACGGCGGATACCGCCCCGAGAAGGGCTTCTACAAGTGCGCCCGCGTCGTCGGCGACGTCATGGGTACGTACCACCCGCACGGCGACACCTCCATCTACGACGCGCTGGTGCGTCTGGCGCAGCCGTGGTCGATGCGGATGCCGCTGGTCGACTCCAACGGCAACTTCGGCTCCCCGGGCAACGACCCGGCCGCGGCCATGCGGTACACCGAGTGCAAGATGGCGCCGCTGTCGATGGAGATGCTCCGCGACATCGACGAGGAGACCGTCGACTTCCAGGACAACTACGACGGCCGCAACCAGGAGCCGACGGTCCTGCCGTCCCGCTTCCCCAACCTGCTGATCAACGGCTCGGCCGGTATCGCGGTCGGTATGGCCACGAACATCCCGCCGCACAACCTCCGCGAGGTCGCCGCCGGTGCCCAGTGGGCGCTGGAGCACCCGGACGCCTCCCACGAGGAGCTGCTGGACGCGCTGATCGAGCGGGTCAAGGGCCCGGACTTCCCCACCGGCGCGCTGGTGGTGGGCCGCAAGGGCATCGAGGAGGCCTACCGCACCGGCCGCGGCTCGATCACCATGCGCGCGGTCGTCGAGGTCGAGGAGATCCAGAACCGCCAGTGCCTGGTGGTCACCGAGCTGCCTTACCAGGTCAACCCGGACAACCTCGCCCAGAAGATCGCCGACCTGGTGAAGGACGGCAAGATCGGCGGCATCGCGGACGTCCGCGACGAGACCTCCTCGCGCACCGGCCAGCGCCTGGTGATCGTCCTCAAGCGGGACGCGGTCGCCAAGGTCGTCCTCAACAACCTCTACAAGCACACCGATCTGCAGACCAACTTCGGTGCGAACATGCTCGCCCTGGTGGACGGCGTGCCGCGCACGCTCTCCCTGGACGCGTTCATCCGCAACTGGGTCACCCACCAGATCGAGGTCATCGTCCGCCGGACGAAGTTCCGGCTGCGCAAGGCCGAGGAGCGGGCGCACATCCTGCGCGGTCTGCTCAAGGCCCTGGACGCCATCGACGAGGTCATCGCGCTGATCCGGCGCAGTGACACGGTCGAGGTCGCGCGCGAGGGCCTGATGGGCCTGCTGGAGATCGACGAGATCCAGGCGAACGCGATCCTGGAGATGCAGCTGCGCCGGCTGGCCGCCCTGGAGCGCCAGAAGATCACCGCCGAGCACGACGAACTCCAGCGCAAGATCGACGAGTACAACCAGATCCTGGCCTCCCCCGAGCGGCAGCGCCAGATCATCAGCGAGGAACTCGCCGCCATCGTCGAGAAGTTCGGCGACGACCGGCGCTCCAAGCTGGTGCCCTTCGAGGGCGACATGTCCATCGAGGACCTGATCGCCGAGGAGGACATCGTCGTCACGATCACCCGCGGCGGCTATGTGAAGCGCACGAAGACGGACGACTACCGCTCGCAGAAGCGCGGCGGCAAGGGCGTCCGGGGCACCAAGCTCAAGGAAGACGACATCGTCGACCACTTCTTCGTCTCCACCACCCACCACTGGCTGCTGTTCTTCACGAACAAGGGCCGGGTCTACCGCGCCAAGGCCTACGAGCTGCCGGACGCGGGGCGCGACGCCCGCGGCCAGCACGTGGCCAACCTCCTCGCCTTCCAGCCGGACGAGCAGATCGCGCAGATCCTGGCGATCCGCGACTACGAGGCAGCGCCGTATCTGGTGCTCGCCACGAAGGCCGGCCTGGTGAAGAAGACGCCGCTCAAGGACTACGACTCGCCGCGGTCCGGTGGTGTCATCGCGATCAACCTGCGCGAGCAGGAGGACGGCACGGACGACGAGCTGATCGGCGCCGAACTGGTCTCGGAGACCGACGACCTGCTGCTGATCAGCAAGAAGGCCCAGTCGATCCGCTTCACCGCGTCCGACGAGGCGCTGCGGCCGATGGGCCGGGCCACCTCCGGTGTGAAGGGCATGAGCTTCCGCGAGGGCGACGAACTGCTCTCGATGAACGTGGTCCGGGCCGGCACCTACGTCTTCACGGCCACGGACGGCGGGTACGCCAAGCGCACCGCGGTCGACGAGTACCGCGTCCAGGGCCGCGGCGGTCTGGGCATCAAGGCCGCCAAGATCGTCGAGGACCGGGGTTCGCTGGTCGGCGCGCTGGTCGTCGAGGAGACCGATGAGATCCTGGCCATCACGCTCGGCGGTGGCGTGATCCGTACGCGGGTCAACGAAGTCCGGGAGACCGGCCGTGACACCATGGGCGTCCAACTGATCAACCTGGGCAAGCGCGATGCCGTCGTGGGCATCGCCCGGAACGCCGAGGCCGGCCGGGAAGCCGAAGAGGTCGACGGGGACGAGCCCGGGACCGAGGCGGCCGAGGTGACCGAGCCCGCGGCGGAGTAGCACGAGGAGTAGGTCATGAGTGGAGCCACGGGCGCTGCGGCGGGTGGACCGGGAGTCAGGAAGGACTCCCCGTCCGGACCCGCAACCGTGAAGGAGGACAGCGCCCGTGGCTCTGCCGTTTCTGCCGACGGCCCCCGACACGAGGGCGCGCACCAGGGGGGACCCGTGAGCGACACCCGCCAGCCACAGCCGCAGCCGCAGGAGCCGGCCCCGCGGGCCGCAGAAGGCCCGCAGACGCCGTACCAGCCGCCCCAGGCGTATTCCACCGCCGACGGGCCCCAGGCGGTCCGCAAGCCCCGTACGGGCACCGCTACCGCACCGCGGACGCGCAAGGCCCGGCTGAGGGTCGCGCGCGCCGATCCGTGGTCGGTGATGAAGGTCAGCTTCCTGCTCTCCATCGCGCTGGGCATCTGCACGGTCGTGGCCGTCTCGGTGCTGTGGATGGTGATGAACGCGATGGGCGTCTTCTCCACGGTCGGCGGGACGATCAGCGAGGCCACCGGCTCCGGCGACGGCGGCGGCTTCGACCTGCAGGCGTTCCTGTCGCTGCCGCGGGTGCTGCTGTTCACCGGGATCATCGCCGTGATCGACGTGGTGCTGGCGACCGCGCTGGCCACCCTCGGCGCCTTCATCTACAACCTCTCGGCCGGGTTCGTCGGCGGCGTGGAGCTGACCCTCGCCGAGGACGAATGAGGCCCGGACGGGAGGGCGTCCGGGGGGCCTCCGGAACCGATTTTGGGAACGCCTCTGAAGTGCGCTAATCTTTCGGTGCAGCGAACGCGCGGCTATAGCTCAGACGGTTAGAGCGCTTCCCTGATAAGGAAGAGGCCCCAGGTTCAAGTCCTGGTAGCCGCACTGCACGATCGGCCCGGCCGGGGAACTCCCCGCCGGGCCGATTCGTTGTTCCGGTGCGGAAGTTGGCTCGCGGCGGGCGCCCGCGAACGAGGCGTTGCCGACTGCGAGCTAGGTAACCGATCGGTATCGGCCGGTGTGTATCATCGGCCGACATAGGTCCCCTACGTCAACGAAAGACGAGGTCGCGCGGTGAAGAAGCTTCTCCTGGTCGCACTGGCCGCCATCGGCGGGCTCCTCGTGTACCGCCAGATCCAGGCGGATCGCGCCGAGCAGGATCTGTGGACGGAGGCGACCGACTCCGTGCCCGCAGGTTCGGGTGTCTGAGACCCACCTACGTACAGCAAGTTCGTACGAACCCCGATTGCCCGGTGGCAGTCGGGGTTTCGTATGTCCGGGGGCGGATGGGGCGGCGTGTGGTGGCGTGCGGGGAGGGGTCCGGGGTGGCTGATTGTCGTTGCGGGACCGTGACGGTGATCCTCTTGAATTTGCTATAGCACACCATTAGCTTGCATAAGCAAAGTTTCGCCTGTGATGTGACCAGCGGGACTCAAGGGGGATCAGGCATGGCACACCGACCACGCAGAGGGGCGGTGGCGTTGCTCGGCGGGCGGGTGCCGGCTCTGGCCGCCGCGGCCGCACCATTTCAGGCCATCGCGGCGAAGCCATCGACGGCGGCGCCGGCCGCAGCGGGCAGCGGCATGGTGATGGTGCTCGACTCCTCCGGCTCGATGAGCGGGAGCGACGGCTCCGGCGGCACCCTCCCCCAAGCTCTCAGCTTCGTTCGAGCAGGGGGACCCCCACCGCCGCAGTACGTAAGGCCGTGGGCACCGTCGAGGACGCCCTGCCCGGCCGCACTCGGGATGGGGACGGTCCCGGTCGCCTGGACCAACCGCTACGAGACCCACCCCGACGTCATCCCCGTACACGAGATAGGCGACTTCTGCATCGCCGTGACGCTGGGCGCCAGGGCCGCCGAGATCGCTCAGAACCCGCGTATCGGTGTGGTGCTGAGGGTCGCGGTGCTGGGCCAGGAGAAGTCCGGCCCCGAGTCCGGTGCGGCCACGGTCACCGGCGCTGTCTCCGAGCGGACTCCCGGGGCCCGGGCGGACGGGGCGTCACAGGACGGTGGAGGATGGTCCACAGGACGCGTGGTGGCCGTAGCCGTCGGTGCGGTGGGGGTCCTGATGCTGGCCGGTCTGGCACTGGCCTACGTACGGGCCCGCCGGAAGTCGGCGGCCGGCTGTGGGAATTCGGATCCGATGAGGGGTGGCTCGTGGTGACCGGACGCACGGCGAGGCGGACCGTGTTTCACGTGAAACACAGCGGACGGACGGTCGCCGTGCTGGCGGCGCTGGCCGCGGTGGCCGTACTTCCCGGGACGGTGGGCGTGGCCTCGGCCGAGACCGTGCCCGGCTACCGGATGGCGGACGACGCCACGGCGGTCAAAGGCACCGCCAGCAGAGCCGACGCCCCGTCACTCACGCCCGGCCTGCACACCGACACCATCGGGCGCGGCCAGCAGAAGTACTACGCCGTCACCCTCGATGCCACGACCAACGCCTACTTCTCGGCGGTCGCTGCACCCGGGCCCGGCACCAAGATCGAGGATTACAAGGACCAGTTCACCCTCAGCGTCCAGGACAGCAGCGGCCAGCCCTGCGGCACGGATGCGACGCCGTCCTTCCACGGCGGTGGAATGGCCTATCCGATCGCCGACTACGCCACCCGACGCATCGGCAGCGACCGCACGCAGTGCCAGAAGCCCGGGCCGTACTTCGTCGTCCTCACCCGGGAGGGATCCGCGACCTCCGGGACCGACGCCTGGCCGGTCGAGCTGGACTACCTGCAGGAGCCCCCGCTCAAGGGCAGTACCCCCGCCCGTCCGCAGCCGGGCACCTGGTCCACCGCCACGCCCGCTCCGCGTACCGACCCCACCAAGCGCCGGGCCAAGGGCGGCACCGGCTTCAACGACGCGGGATCGGTCGCCACCGGTGTGTGGAAGGACCGCATCCAGCCGGGCGAGACCCGCTTCTACCGGGTCCCGGTCGACTGGGGCCAGCGGCTCAACCTCAGCGCCGAGCTGCCCAACTCCCCTACCCGCAAGACCCGTTTCCTCGCCAACGCACTCGGGCTGAGCGTCTACAACCCGGCCCGCGGCGCGGTCGGCAATGACAGCTTCGTCGCGTACGACAACGGGGCCGCCGCGAAGAAGTTCACCGCACCCGTCGACTACGGCAACCGCTTCAACCCCACCGACGCGGTCAGCGCGATGCGCTTCG
This sequence comes from Streptomyces sp. NPDC021749, assembly GCF_040640655.1. NCBI lineage: Bacteria > Bacillati > Actinomycetota > Actinomycetes > Kitasatosporales > Streptomycetaceae > Streptomyces > Streptomyces sp. NPDC021749. Next base: position 173,301 of record NZ_JBFACE010000002.1, read on the forward strand.
CCGGCTGGTACTACCTGGAAGTGAGCCTGAACCCCGACACCGCCCCGTACTTCCCCAAGGGCGCCGATCTCACGCTCCGGGTGGACGTCCGCCAGAAGCCCAAGCCCGGCCCCGTATACGCCTCCCCCACCCAGCATTTCTCCGTCACGCCCGACGACCGGGAGGCGGCGCAGAAAGGCCGCAGCGCGCAGGAGGACGCGGCGCCGAACGGCACGCTGGTGACGGTCGGATACACCGGCATCGGCACGGGCGTGGTGCTGCTGACCGGGCTCGGGGCGTGGACGCTGGCGGCCCGGCGGTCCGCGGCGGCCCGTCCGCCGGCCCAACAGGTGCCGGAAGCACGGCACTTCGGCCCGGGGGGCTGGTAGGCCGCGGCGGCCGGGACGAGGGGGCGCGGTCCTCAGGCCGAGATCAGCGCCCAGACGCCGACCGCGATGCACAACAGCGCCACGATCAGCACCGGGACCGCGACCTTCGGGGGCGGTCCCGGCTTGCGGTACGGGACGGGCGGCGCCACCGCCGGAGCGCCGAACGAGACACCCGCCCGCGGCTGCCCGGGAACCGGGTGCGGGCCCGCCGTGTAGGGACGGGTGACGGCGGCTTCGGGGCGGACCGCGGCGGTCGGTTCGTACGCCGGCACCGAGGGCGGCGGGGGCGCTGCGGGGACCGGCCGGGGCAGGGGAGCGGGCGTCGGCGGGGTGGGCGGTTCCGGCGGCGTGCGCGGTTCCGGCGGGGCGAGCGGGAAGCTGTCGGTACCGGTGAGCGGGCCGCGTCCGGTCGTCCCGGTGTCTGTGAGGGGGCCGTGCCCGGTCGTCCCGGTACCGGTAAGGGGGCTGTGCCCGGTCGTCCCGGTGTTGCCGAGTGACGCGTGTCCGGGGGGCCCGGCAGCGGCCGTGGCGGGTCCGTCGGCCGGCGCGGACTCCTCCGGCTCGGCGGTCGCCAGCGGCCCGTCCGGCCCGAATCCGGCCGGCAGCGGCCCGATGTGGTCGAAGACCTCGACGACCTCGTCCTCCACCGTCGTCTCCGGCAGCAGCTCGACCACCGACAGGATCGCCTTGCGCGCCCCCGTGGCCGTCTTGAACCGGGCGTCCGGGTTCGGGTGCACCAGGGACGCCAGCACCTGCCACAGCGGCTCCGGCACGCCCTCGGGCGCGTTCGGGATCCCGTCGGCGAAGTGCCCGACCAGCGCCTCGGGATCCGGTTTGACGCCGGTGAGCAGGTAGATCGCGACCAGCCCGACCGCGAACAGGTCGCCGGGGAAGTCCGGTTCGGCGCCCAGCAGCTGCTCGGGCGCGAAGTAACCAGGGGTGCCCACCACGTAGTTGGCCTCGGTGAGCCGCGGCTCGCCCTTGCGCATCGCGATGCCGAAGTCCGACAGCCGCAGATGCGGGCGGCCGGTGCCGGTGGCCTCCAGCAGGATGTTCGCCGGCTTGATGTCGCGGTGCACCACGCCCTCCGCGTGCACCGCGGTCAGCCCGGCCAGCAGCTGGTCCAGCAGCGTGCACACGAACCGTGCGGGCAAGGGGCCGTAGTCGCCGGTCAGATGGGCCAGCGAGCCGCCGCTCACCAGGTCCATGGTGAACAGCACCTTGTCGTCGTCGGCCGCCCAGCTCGCCGGGGCCAGCACGTGCGGATGGTCGATCCGCAGTGCCTGTTCGCGGACGAAGCGCAGCAGCGTGTGCGCATCGCTCTGCTGGAGCACCTTCGCCGCCACATAGCGCCGCCGTCGGTGGTCCCAGGCGCGCCAGACCGCGCCCACCCCGCCGCGCCCGATCGGGTCGATCAGCTCGTACCGGCCGGCGAAGATCTCACCCATTGCGCCCCGTCCGCTTCCTGAACCCGCCAAGTCCCCTGTGGCTAACTCTGGTGCGCCTCGTAGTGGGCGACCGCGTCCGCGGTGCGGCCGGCACCGTAGACCCGGAGGAACTCTGCCAGTTCGGGGTGAGTGGGGGCGAGGGTGTTCGCCGCGTCGATGATGTCCCCGGCGTCGGAGACGGAGCGCAGCAGCGACTGGATCTCGCGGACCACCCGGCGCACGGTGGTCGCCCCCGTCGACGACGTCTGCTGCGCGGTGTTGTTGAGCACCGAGCCGCCGGCGGTCTTCTTGATCTCTTCCATGCGGTCGGTGGCCTCGGCGGCGCTGACGCTGCCGTCCGCGACCTGGCTCGCCAGCTCCTGCAGCGCCTGGACCCGCTGCACCACGGCCGGGTTGCCTATCTTCGCCCGCTGCCCGCTCATCAGCTGGGAGAGCATCGGGGCCGAGAGCCCGAGCACGGCGGCGAGCCGGGCCTGGTTGAGACCGAGGTCGTCGATGAGTCGGCGGAACAGCGCGCCCAGAGGCTCCCCGTACCAACTGCGCTGCAGCTCCCGGGCCCGCGCGGTGGCTTCCTGCTGTGCTGCGTCCATGCCGTCTCCCCTGTCTCCCCGATCGCTTCGCTGCCGCGAATCTCGCGAAGCATCCTACGGAGAGCGACGGTGTGCGGCGATACCCGGTCGGGAAAGCGCCCGGACACCGGGTACCCTGGTGCGCGAAGGGGCCTTAGCTCAGTTGGTAGAGCGCTGTCTTTGCATGGCAGATGTCAGGGGTTCGACTCCCCTAGGCTCCACTCCCCAAGCCCTTCCGTCCGGCGTCTTCGCTGGTCAGGAGGGCTTTTTGCTGCCCTGGCTGACTGACGGGCCGTCACTCCGGCTGCGCGCGGGCCGGCGCGGGCCGGCAAGGGATCGGGCCGCGCCCGCCGCCCCGCGGACGGGGTGGGGACGCGGCCCGGTGTGCTGCGGGCGGCCCGGCGTCAGGCGGTGCTGCCACCGCCGCGCTCATCGGCCTCTTCCTGCTTGGCCTGGACCTCGGGGTCGAGCGCGGCGCCCTCGCTGCCGTCGACCGCGCTCAGCCGGCCGCGGTCGCCGGCCTCGGTGGGGGCCGGCGGCTCGACCAGCCAGTCCGGGTTGGCCTGCTTGTCCCACCACTTCCATGCGACCACCGCACCGGCGGCCAGGACGCCCAGCACCGCGAAGCGCTTGGCGAGCTTGCCCCGCCGGGCGCGGCGGCTGTGCTTCTTCTGGAGCTTGGCGATCTCCTTGGCGGTCACCTGGCCGCGCAGCGCGGCGAGCGCGGCGGTACCGCGGGCCAGGGCTTCCTCACGTACCGGATCGGTCGCGGCGCGGGCACTGCTCACGGCGTGCTCCAGCCGGGGGGCGGTGTACTCGGCGGCCTGGCGGGCCGCCTTGCGGGTCCGGCGCGCCGCCCGGTTCGCCGCCGCGTCCACCTTGGGCGGCAGGGCGCCGCGGGCGTGCTCGATGCGGGGGTGCAGATGGGCGTCGTACTGCACGCGGGCCTGGTGGGCGGCCTCGGCCACCTTGGGGGCCATACGCGTACGGGCCTCGTGCGCGTAGTGCACGGCGGCGTCCTTGGCCGTACCGGCATACGGAGCCACCGCCTCCGCGGCGTGCCGCACGCTGTCCTTGGCCGAATGAGTCGCGGCGCGCACGCTGTCCTTGCGGGTCACGGGTTCCTCCTCCTCGGTGGCGTGTCCGGGGGGCTCGGGGGTTCGGTTCCCCTTGTCTGCTATGTCGCCTGTCCACCCGTTGGAAGATCATGCCCGCTGCCGCGCCATACGGCATGCGTGAGCAGGCATACGGGTCAATACCGGACACTTCCGGGCTCTGTGGACGACGATGCCACGCTTTGCCGCCGAGCGCGCCCGAAATCAGTGCGATGCCCGGTAAGAGGTGGTGGTCCGGCGACGGCAGGGGTACTTCGTGCGAGGATCGGGGGCCCGTCAGCAAAGACTCATGGAAGGTTGATCGTGGCTGAGCAGCTCTACGCCACCCTGAAGACGAACCAGGGCGACATCGAGATTCGGCTTCTGCCGAACCACGCACCCAAGACGGTGAAGAACTTCGTCGAGCTCGCCAAGGGTGAGCGGGAGTGGACGAACCCGGCGACCGGGGAGAAGACCACCGCTCCGCTGTACAACGGCACCGTCTTCCACCGGGTGATCAGCGGCTTCATGATCCAGGGTGGTGACCCGCTGGGCAACGGCACCGGCGGCCCGGGCTACGAGTTCGCCGACGAGTTCCACCCCGATCTGGCCTTCGACAAGCCGTACCTGCTCGCCATGGCCAACGCCGGCCCGGGCACCAACGGCTCCCAGTTCTTCGTCACGGTCTCCCCGACCGCCTGGCTGACCGGCAAGCACACCATCTTCGGTGAGGTCAGCAACGAGGCGAGCAAGAAGGTCGTGGACGCCATCGCCACCACCCAGACCAACCCGCGCACCGACCGCCCGGTCAAGGACGTGGTCATCGAGTCCGTGGTCGTCGAGACCCGCTGACCCGCGGTGCGCCCGGGCGCGGCCCGGGAACCATTGCGCCCTGCCTGGACGTACATCAGGCGGGGCGCGCAGCTCGTTCAGGGGCGGTGGCCGGACGGCCAGCGCCAGGGGCGGTGTGTTGTGATGCCGGTGTTTCGATGCCGCCCGCGGACGTGGGAAGAGGACGAGGGGACCGATGGACCAGGTGCCAGGCAGCCCGCAGGAGCCGCAGGACGCACGGGGCGATGACGGCCTGCCCGGCTGCTACCGCCATCCGGATCGTGTCAGCGGCATCCGCTGCACCCGGTGCGACCGCCCGATCTGCCCCGAGTGCATGGTCAGCGCCTCGGTCGGCTTCCAGTGCCCGGACTGCGTACGCGGCGGCAGCGGCACCGGCCACTCCCCGCGGGCGACCGCCCCGCGCACGCTCGCGGGCGGCGCGGTCGCGGCCGACCGGCGGCTGGTCACCAAGATCCTGCTGGGGCTGAACGCCGCGGTGTTCGTGGCCGTGCTGGCCACCGGCGGCCCGTCGAGCCCGCTGCCCGACCGGCTCGACCTGCTGGGCCTGGCCGCCGACCCGGCCCGCTACCAGGTCGTCGGGGTCGCCGCGGGTGAGTGGTACCGCCTGCTGACCGCGATGTTCCTGCACCAGCAGGTCGCGCACATCGCGTTCAACATGCTCTCGCTGTGGTGGCTGGGCCCGCCGCTGGAGGCGGCGCTCGGCCGGCTGCGGTTCACCGCGCTGTACCTGCTCTCCGGCCTGGGCGGCAGCGCGCTGTCGTACCTCCTCGCGGCCCAGAACCAGCCCTCGCTGGGTGCGTCCGGCGCGATCTTCGGGCTGCTGGGCGCGACCGCGGTGCTGATGCGCCGGCTGAACTACGACATGAAGCCGGTGCTGATCCTGCTCGCCCTCAACCTGGGCTTCACGTTCCTGTGGCCGCACATCGCCTGGCAGGCACACGTCGGCGGGCTGGTCGTGGGCGCCGCGGTGGCGTTCGGGATGGTGCACGCACCGCGCGACCGCCGGAACGCGGTGCATGTGGCGACGTGTGCGGTGGCGGTGCTGGCGATCGCCGCGGTGGTGTGGGTACGGACCCTCCAGCTCGTGGGCTGAGGGGCCCGTTCCGGCACGTTGTCCACAGTGCGTGGCCGATCTTGTGCAAGCTGTGCGGAACTTCCCTTCCGGACCGCTCTGACCTGCGTTTCCGCAGGAAGGAGCGGGGAGGGAGCGGCCGGGCTGGAGGGCCCGGCCGATCACACCGGCGTCAACCGCCGGAGGGTTATCCACAGATCTTCTGAAGTTTTCCCCGGCTGTGGATAACCGTGTGGATGGCCTTGGGCAGGGCTTGCGCTACTTCCACTGAGTGGATACGCCGAAGCCCACCGCGATGAACCCGAAGCCGCAGACGATGTTCCAGTTGCCCATGGACGCGATCGGCAGATCGCCCTCGGACACGTAGAACATCACGATCCACACAAGACCGATCAGGAACATCGCCAGCATCAGTGGCGCCACCCAACCCCGGCCGGAGTTCATCTTCAGATTGGTGGTCTTGGCCGGCGGCGGCGTGAAATCGTCCTTCTTGCGGATCCGTGACTTCGGCACGAGGAACTCTCCTGTCGATGCGCTGCGGTGTGCGCCGGGCGCGGACGCGGTGGGGATCGGATTCCTTTCCCGGGCGTCCGTTAGCGTAGTGCTTCCGCGGCGTCGTAAGGAGTAAGGGTACGTTGAGCAATCCCGCCGACCCCTCCGGCCTTCCCCGCCGTGCCCGTCTGCGGCCGGTCCGGCTGCTGACCCTCGTGGTCTTCGCCCTCGCCGGGCTGCTGTTCTGGCTGAGTTTCGACACCGCGCGGGGCACCAATCTGCGTTCCGACGACTCCATGCTGCGCCTCTCCGACCTCATCCAGGAACGCAGCCACAAGAACGGCCTCCAGGACGACCGCAACGCCACCCTGCGCGAGGAGGTCGACGCCCTCGCCCGGCGCGACAACGGCAGCTCCAAGGCCGAGGACGCCAGGCTCCGGGCGCTGGAGAAGAGCGCCGGCACCAAGCCGGTGTCCGGCCAGGGCGTGACGGTCACGCTCATGGACGCCCCGCCGAACGCCACCGCCAAGATCCCCGGCGTCCCCGAGCCCCAGCCCAACGACCTGGTCATCCACCAGCAGGACCTCCAGGCCGTGGTGAACGCCCTGTGGCACGGCGGCGCCAAGGGCATCAAGGTCATGGACCAGCGGCTGATCTCCACCAGCGCGGTCCGCTGCGTCGGCAACACCCTGATCCTCCAGGGCCGGGTCTACTCCCCGCCGTACAAGATCACCGCGGTCGGCGACCGCGAGGCGCTCAACAACGCGCTGACCGCCTCCCCCGCCATCCAGAACTACCTGCAGTACGTCAACGCCTATGGCCTGGGCTGGAAAGTCGACCAGCGCGAGGCGGTGACTCTGCCCGGCTACTCCGGCACAGTGGATCTCCACTACGCACAGCCTGTGAAGCCGTAACCCGCGCCCGGCGGGCCGGCGGGGAGGGGCGGGCCGGATGACGCTGCGGAGCCGGACGGCGGCGCGATGGATCGTGCGGACGCTCAGCGAGATCTGCCTCACCGCCGGCGCACTGATCGTCCTCTTCGTGGTCTACCTGCTCTTCTGGACCGGCGTACGGGCCGACAGCGCCATGGACGGCGAGATCGGCAAGCTCCACGACCAGTGGTCGTCCCCGGCGGCCGCCCCCGACCGCACGCCGCCGCCCGGCGAGAGCCCCGCCCCGGCTCCACGTCCCCGCCACCACCGGCCGGGCGACTCCTTCGCCGTGATGTACGTCCCGCGCTTCGGTGCCGACTGGGCCAAGCCCGTCCTGGAAGGCACCGCGACCGGCACCCTCCAGCGCGGCCTCGGCCACTACTCCCGCACCGCCCGCCTCGGCGGCCTCGGCAACTTCGCGGTGGCCGGCCACCGCCGCACCTACGGCGACCCGTTCAAGGACTTCCCCGAGCTGCGGCCCGGGGACGCCGTGGTCCTGACCGACGGCACGACCTGGTTCACCTACCGCATCGACAACCGCCCCTACACGACGCTGCCGACCGACATCGGCGTGATCGACCCGGTGCCGCGGAAGTCCGGCTTCAACGGCCCGGGCCGCTACCTCACGCTGACCACCTGCGAACCGGAGTGGGGCCACAGCCACCGGCTGATCGCCTGGGCCCACCTGGATTCCGCCCAACCCGTCGCCCAGGGAAGGCCGTCGGCTTTGACCGGCTGACCCACCCGCCCCCGCCCTCGCCCCTTACTCTGGTGTCGCAATCGACATCGTCATCGGCATCGGCAAGGGGACAGCGACAGCATGTACGGCTGGATCTGGCGGCATCTGCCGGGCAACACATGGGTGAAGGCGCTGATTTCCGTGGTGCTCGTACTGGCGGTCGTCTTCGTACTCTTCCAGTACGTCTTTCCGTGGGCGGAGCCGCTGCTGCCCTTCAATGACGTCACTGTCGACGAAGGGATGGCTGCCCTCCGATGACCGCACGGATTCTCGTCGTCGACAACTACGACAGCTTCGTCTTCAACCTCGTCCAGTACCTCTACCAGCTCGGTGCCGAGTGTGAGGTGCTGCGCAACGACGAGGTCGCGCCCCGGCACGCCCAGGACGGCTTCGACGGCGTCCTGCTCTCGCCCGGCCCCGGTACGCCCGAGCAGGCCGGCGTCTGCGTCGACATGGTCCGGCACTGCGCCGACACCGGCGTCCCGGTCTTCGGCGTCTGCCTGGGCATGCAGTCGATGGCGGTGGCCTACGGCGGGGTGGTGGACCGGGCGCCCGAGCTGCTGCACGGCAAGACCTCGCTCGTCGAGCACGGCGGCAAGGGCGTCTTCGCCGGACTGCCCTCGCCGTTCACCGCGACCCGCTACCACTCGCTGGCCGCCGAACCCGCCACCGTCCCGGACGCGCTGGAGGTCACGGCCCGCACGCACGACGGCATCATCATGGGCCTGCGGCACCGTCAACTCCCGGTCGAGGGCGTGCAGTTCCACCCCGAGTCGGTGCTGACGGAGTGGGGACACCGGATGCTGGCCAACTGGCTCGTCGAATGCGGCGACGCGGGAGCAGTGGAGCGCTCGACGGGGCTCGCCCCGGTGGTCGGCAAGGCCGGCGCGTGACCGCCCTGCGCCCCGAGCGTGAAGGGAGGTCCTCCGAGCCGTACGAACCGGAACAGCCCTACGCGCCGCAGGACCCGTACGGGTCCCCGGACCCGCTCGGGCAGCCCGATGCGTTCGAGGCGGCGGTCGGCCGGCTGAACGACCCGCTGAACGACCCCCTGCCGGGCCAGGAAGCGCCGCCGCCCGGTACCGGTCGCCGGCGGCGTCACGCGGCCCCACCGGCCGATGAGGGGCCGTCCTCGCCCTGGTTCCGCCCCCACCAGGAGCCGCAGCCGCCGGCCCCGCCCCGGCCCGGCCCCGGGACACAGCGGTCCTACGGCCCGGACCCTGCCGCCTACGGCCAGGCGTACGGCCCCCGCACCCGGTCCGGCGGCCCCGCCCCGGCCGCGCCCGAACCGATACCCGGCCCGTACGCCGCGGCGACGCCCCCGACGGCGCCCGCCCCCGCCCCGGCGACTCCGGCCGCACCGGCGCCTGCCGCGACGCCGCGGCGGGACGACGACGAGACCATGGCCCTGCGCCAGGCGGAGCAGGCCGGGCCGGCCGACCGGGACGCTGTTTCACGTGAAACCGACGCCGTTTCACGTGAAACAGGAGCCGGTGTTTCACGTGAAACCACGGCCTCGGCCTCCCGTGCGGCGGAGACGCCCGCGCCCGGCGGCCGCGCAGCCCGCCGTAAGGCCGCTCAGGAGGCCGCCAGGAAAGGGGGCCGGCGCGGCCGCCGCACCGGCGCTGCCGCCGCCCCCGCCGCCGCTGCCACGGCCTCCGAACCGGCCCGGGCCCCCCTCTCCCGCGTCGAAGCCCGCCGGGCCGCCCGCGCCGCGAAGGACAGCCCCAGCCTGATCGCCAGCCGCGCCCTCGGCGAGGCGTTCATCACCCTCGGCGTGCTGATGCTGCTGTTCGTCACCTACCAGCTGTGGTGGACGAACGTGATGGCCGAGGAAGAAGCCGGCGGCGCTGCCACCAACCTCCAGCACGAGTGGGACAAGGGCGGCGCCGAGAAGAAGAACCTCGCCGTCGGCGAGCGCTTCGGGATCATGTACATCCCCAAGCTCGACGTGAAGGCGCCGATAGCGGAGGGCATCGACAAGCACTCCGTGCTGGACCACGGCATGATCGGTCACTACGACAAGAGCAGCGGGATCAAGACCGCGATGCCCTGGGACAAGAAGGGCAACTTCGCGGTCGCGGCGCACCGCAACACCCACGGCGAGCCGTTCCGCTACGTCAACCGGCTCGTCAAGGGCGACAAGATCATCGTCGAGACGAAGGCCGCGTACTACACGTACGAGATGGAGAGCGTGCTCCCGCAGACGTCGCCCAGCAACACCAGCGTGATCGGGCCGGTGCCGCCCGGCTCGGGCTTCACCAAGCCCGGCCGCTACATCACCCTGACGACCTGCACCCCGGAATTCACCAGTACCTTTCGGTTGATCGTCTGGGGCAAGATGGTCGACGAGCGGCCGCGGAGCAAGGGCAAACCGGAAGCGCTCGGCGGCTAGCGAAAACAAGAGGGGTGCTACGCGGTGACTGCAACCGGAACCGACGAAGAGAGCGACCGGTCCGCGCCGCCGCCCTCGCCACCGCGCCGGGTGCGCCGGACCATCGCGTCCGTCGTCAGCGTCATCGGTGAACTGCTGATCACCACCGGGCTGATCCTGGGCCTGTTCGTCGCGTACTCGCTGTGGTGGACCAACGTCCTCGCCGACCGCGAGGCGCACCAGCAGAGCGACCAGGTGCGCCGCCACTGGGCCAGCAGCGGCCCCAAGGGGCCCGGGGCGCTGGACACCAAGGACGGTATCGGCTTCCTGCACGTCCCCGCGATGGACAACGGCGAGGTGCTGGTCAAGAAGGGCACCAGCAGCGAGGTCCTCAACGAGGGCGTGGCCGGCTACTACACCAAGCCGGTCAAGTCGGCGCTGCCGCAGGACAAGAAGGGCAACTTCACCCTCGCCGCGCACCGCGACGGCCACGGCGCGAAGTTCCACAACATCGACAAGCTCAAGGACGGCGACCCGATCGTCTTCGAGACCAAGGACACCTGGTTCGTCTACAAGGTCTTCGCGGTCCTGCCCGAGACCTCGAAGTACAACGTCGACGTCCTCAACAAGGTCCCCAAGGAGTCCGGCAAGCACAAGGCCGGCCGCTACATCACCCTCACGACCTGCACCCCCGTCTACACCTCGACCTACCGCTACATCGTCTGGGGCGAACTGGAGCGCACGGAAAAGGTCGACGCGGACCGCACACCGCCGAAAGAACTGAGCCAGTAGCCGGACAGAGACCGCCACGGCCCCGTACCGCCCGCCCGGCACATGACGAAGCCCCGGCCGCCCTCCAAGGGCTGCCGGGGCTTCCTCGTGATGCCGTGCGGCCGTCAGCCGAACGGTCCGCCTATGAAGCCGCCGCCGTCATTACCGCCGCTGTCGCCGCCCCCGCCACCGACGGTGGTCAGCGTCACGGTGGTGGACTTCGGGTCGGTCGGGGTGTTCCCCGCGGGGTCCTGGTTGAGCACCCGGGCGTTGTCGTCCTGCGGACCCGAGATCTGGATGTTGGTGAAGCCGGCCTGCTGCAGCGCCTTCTTCGCGTCCTTCAGCTTCTGGCCCCGCACCTCCGGAACCTGAGTCTGCGCCGCGGCCTTGCCGATGACGAGGTTGACCGTGGAGCCGCTCTTGGCCGGGGTGTTGCCCTCCGGGCTCTGGCTCATCACCTTGCCGACCTGGCTCGGGTCGGGGGCGTCCTGCTCGGTCTTGGTGACCTGGAAGCCGAGGTCCTTCAGCTGCTTCTCGGCGGCCGCCGCGTCCTGACCCTTGACGTCCGGGACGCTGACCTTCTGGATCTCCTTGGCGACCGTGAGGGTGATCTCGGTGTCCTTGGTCGCCTTGGTCTGCGGCTCCGGGTCCTGCTTGAGGACGATGCCCGCCGTCCGGTCGGACTCCTCCTCGACCAGCTTGACGTTGTCGAAGCCCTTGTTGTGGAGCTGCGTCTTGGCTTCTTCCGCCTGCAGGCTCTGGACGTCGGGGACGGTCACCTTGACGGCCCCGGAGCAGATCGTCACCGTGATCGTGTCGTTCTTCGCGATCTGGATACCCGGCTTCGGGTCCTGGCTGGTGACCTGCCTCTTCTTGACGTTGCTGCAGGGCTTGCTGCCGGCCGACGCGACCTTGAAGGAGCTGTTCACGCCGGACTGCTTGGCTTCCTTCAGCGTCCTGCCGACGAGGTTCGGGGCGGGGAACTTGCCGTCCTGCTTGCTGCCGCTGAACATCGCCTTGCCGATGAAGATCGCCCCGACCAGGACCAGCACCGCCGCGAGGACCAGCAGGATCGTCGAGACGTTGCTCTTCTTCTGGCCGCCGCCGCGGCGCCGGTCGGCCCGCTCGTCGTAGCCGTAGCCGCCGTCGTCCGGGTTCATCGGCGGGAGCATCGTGGTCTGGCCCGCCGGGTCCTGCGCCCGCAGCATCGTCGTGGGCTGGTCCTGGTCGTAGCCGACCGCGCCCATCGCCGAGGTCGCCGCGACCGGCTGGCCCTCCAGCGCCGCCTCGATGTCGGCACGCATCTCGTCCGCCGACTGGTAGCGGTAGTCCGGGTCCTTGACCAGCGCCTTCAGGACGATGGCGTCCATCTCCGGCGTGATCTCGGGGTCGAAGTTGCTCGGCTTCTGGGGCTCCTCGCGGACGTGCTGGTACGCCACCGCGACCGGCGAGTCACCGACGAACGGCGGCCGCACGGTCAGCAGCTCGTACAGCAGACAGCCGGTGGAGTACAGGTCGGAGCGGGCGTCGACCTGCTCGCCCTTGGCCTGCTCCGGCGAGAGGTACTGCGCGGTGCCGATGACCGCCGCGGTCTGCGTCATCGTCATGCCGGCGTCGCCCATGGCGCGGGCGATGCCGAAGTCCATGACCTTGACCTGGCCGGTGCGCGTCAGCATGACGTTCGCCGGCTTGATGTCGCGGTGGACGATCCCGGCCCGGTGGGAGTACTCCAGCGCCTGGAGGACCCCGATGGTCATCTCCAGCGAGCGCTCGGGCAGCAGCTTTCTTCCGGAGTGCAGCAGCTCACGCAGCGTCGATCCGTCGACGTACTCCATGACGATGTACGGGATCGAGACACCGTCGACGTAGTCCTCGCCGGTGTCGTAGACCGCGACGATCGACGGATGGTTCAGCGAGGCGGCCGACTGGGCCTCACGGCGGAACCGGGCCTGGAAGGACGGGTCACGGGCGAGGTCCACCCGCAGCGTCTTCACAGCCACGGTGCGGCCCAGGCGGGTGTCATGGGCGAGGTACACCTCGGCCATGCCACCGCGGCCGAGCACCGAGCCCAGCTCGTACCGGCCGCCGAGGCGACGCGGCTCTTCCATAAGCTTCTCCAGCCCTCTCCGTCAGTCCCGACCGCACCCGTGTGTGTGGTCCGGCGGTGTGCTGTCCGGGCTACCGTACCCGGCACGCCTTACCGGACCGGGCCGGAGCCGCAACCTGATATGCGACCGGTATTGGCATGGCCCGGGTCACTTCTCGCCTTCGAGTACCGCCTCCATGACGCGCTTGGCGATCGGAGCCGCGAGCTTTCCACCCGCGATGTCGCTGCGCAGGGTGTCGGATCCCTCAATGACCACGGCGACCGCGACGGGGGTGCCCTTGTCGGTCTTCGCGTAGGAGATGAACCAGGCGTACGGGTTGTCCTTGTTGTTCTCACCGTGCTGTGCGGTACCGGTCTTACCGCCGACGGTGACGTCCGGGATCTGCGCGTTGGTTCCCGTGCCCTTCTGGACCACGGTCTCCATGATGCTCTGGATCTTCTGCGCGTTCTCCGGGCTCAGCGGCCGGCTCATCTCCTGCGGGGTGTGCTGCTGGACGACGTTGAGGTTCGGTGCCACCAGCTGCTCGACCATGTACGGCTTCATCAGCTTGCCGCCGTTGGCGACCGCCGAGGCGACCATGGCCATCTGCAGCGGCGTGGCCCGGTTGGAGGCCTGGCCGATGCCCGCCATCGCGTTCTGCGGCCGGTTGTCCTTGGGGAAGATGCTCTCCGCGGCCCGGACGGGGGTGTCGATCTTCGGGTCGTTGAAGCCGAACTTCTCCGCCTCGGCCTTCATCTTCTTGTTGCCGAGATCGGCGCTGATCTTGCCGAAGACCGTGTTGCAGGAGTACTGCAGCGCCACCCGCAGCGACGCGTTCTCGCACGGGATGCTGCCCTCGTTCTTCAGCTCGATGCCCTGGGTGTCGGGCAGCGTGTAGGGCAGCGGCGAGTTCGTCTTGGCGTCGACGTCGTTGTAGAGCCCGTTCTGCAGCGCCGCAGAGGCCGTGACGACCTTGAAGGTGGAGCCCGGCGGGTAGGTCTGGCGCAGCGCCCGGTTGAGCATCGGCTCGTCGGGGTTGTTCTTCTTCTGCAGCGCGTTGTACGCCTCGGCGTCCTTGTCGCTCATCCCGGCGAAGGTGGACGGGTCGTACGACGGGGTGCTGGCCAGTGCCAGGATCGCGCCGGTCTCCGGGTTGATCGCGGCGACCGCGCCCTTCTTGTCACCGAGCCCGTCGAAGGCGGCCTTCTGGGCCTTGGCGTCCAGCGTGGTCACCACGTTGCCGCCCTTCTGCTTGCTGCCGGTGAACATGTCCACCGTGCGGCTGAAGAAGAGCCGGTCGTCGGTGCCGGTGAGGATGCCGTCGTTGAGCTTCTCCAGCTGGTTGGCGTCGAAGGCCTGCGAGGCGTAGCCGGTGACCGGCGCCCACATCTTGCCGTTCTTGTACGTGCGCTTGTACTTGAAGTCACCGCTGTCGGTGGTCGTGGAGCCGGTGACCGCCTTGCCGTCGACGATGATGTTGCCGCGCGGCGTGCTGTAGCGCTCGATCGCGACCCGGCGGTTGTGCGGGTCGTTCTTCAGTTCGTCGCCCTGGACGAACTGCACCCAGTTGACGCGGACCAGCAGGGCGAGGACGAGCAGGCCGCAGAAGATCGCGACCCGACGCAGGGGCTTGTTCACGGGCGGACCACCTGGGTCATCTCGGCGTCGGTGGACGGTGCGGGGGTCGGGGCCGGCCGGCGCGCGGTGTCGCTGATGCGCAGCAGGATCGCCACCAGCGCCCAGTTCGCGATGACGGAGGAACCACCCTGGGCCAGGAACGGCATCGTCATACCGGTCAGCGGGATGAGACCGGTCACACCGCCGGCGACGACGAAGACCTGCAGCGCGAAGGCGCCGGACAGGCCGATCGACAGCAGCTTGCCGAACGGGTCACGGGCGGCCAGCGCCGTACGGATACCGCGCTCGATCAGCAGGCCGTACAGCATCAGGATCGCCATCAGGCCGGCCAGGCCGATCTCCTCGCCGACCGTGGCGAGGATGTAGTCGCTCTTGGGGGCGATACCGCCGATGAGCCGGGAGTAGCCCTGGCCCAGGCCCGAGCCGAGGATGCCGCCGGAGCCGAAGGAGTACATCGCCTGCGCGGTCTCGGTGACACCGCCGTTGAGCAGCTCCAGCGGGTTCAGCCAGTTGTGGACACGCACCTGGACGTGGGACTCGAACGTGGCCACGGCCACCGCGCCGCCCGCGCTGAGCAGCAGACCGAAGACGATCCAGCTGGTCCGCTCGGTGGCCACGTACAGCATGATCACGAAGAGGCCGAAGAACAGCAGCGAGGTACCCAGGTCGGTCTCGAAGACCAGGATCATCAGGCTGAGCGCCCAGATCACCAGGATCGGGCCGAGGTCGCGGCCGCGCGGGAGGTACAGGCCCATGAAGCGGCGGCTGGCCAGCGCCAGCGCGTCCCGCTTCACCATCAGGTAGCCCGCGAAGAAGATCGCGATGATGATCTTGGCGAACTCACCCGGCTGCAGCGAACCGACACCGGGGATGGTGATCCAGATGCGCGCGCCGAAGCGGGCCGGGAAGAAGATCGGCGCGATCAGCAGCACCAGCGCGACCACCATCGAGATGTAGGTGTAGCGCTGCAGGACGCGGTGGTCCTTGAGGAAGATCAGCACGCCGAGGAAGAGCGCGACACCCAGCGTCGACCACATCAGCTGCCCCGGCGCCATCGCACCGCCCAGCTGCGGGGTGCTGATCTGGGGCTCCTGGTCCAGACGCCAGATGAACACCAGGCCCAGACCATTGAGCAGGGTGGCGATCGGCAGCATCAGCGGATCCGCGTACGGCGCCCACTTGCGGACGACGAGGTGGGCGACGCCCGCCAGCAGGCCGAGGCCCAGCGTGTAGCCGAGCACACCGGCGGGCACGGCCTCTTCCTTGGCCAGCCCGACGTTGATGTACGCGAACACCGGGATCAGCACGGCGAAGACGAGCATCGCCAGCTCGGTGTTGCGGCGGCTCGGGGCTCCGATCGTGCCGATGGTGGTGGTGTTGGTGGTACTGCTCATGAGATGTACGGCCCCCTACGCCCTCACTGCTGGGTGCTGCAATTCTTTTCCAGCTTCTGCTGCTCCTCGGAGGGGGCCTGGCTGGGAGTGGGTGTGGGAGTCGCGGACGCGGGCGCCGACAGCGCCCCCGCCGTACCGGTGCCGGACTTGTCCGCGGTGCCGGGCCTGGTGGTCGGCGTACCGGGCTTGGTCGGGGTGCCGGGCTTGGTCGGCGTGCCCGCCTGGCCCTTGCCCTTGTTGCGCGCCGCTTCGCGCTCGGCGGCCTCCCGCTGTTCCTTGCTGCGGCAGGCGTTGGCCTGCTTGCTCAGCTCGGTGACCTTGTCGCCGCCCTGCATGCGGCTGTCGACCGCGATCGTCTGCTTGACCTGGTTGCGCTGGTACAGCGGCAGGTACTTGAGTTCGATCTCGGGGTGGTCCTCGTCCACGGCGTTCAGCTTGAACCAGGCGAGGTCCTGGCTGATGCCGCGGTACAGCGCGACGTGGTCGTCCTTGGCGCCGACGAAGTACTGGGTCTGCGTCCAGCGGTAGCCCGCATAGAGCCCGCCGCCGACCACGGCCAGCGCCAGCACGCCGAACAGCGACCGCTTGAGCCACCGCCCGCGCTTGGGCTTGACGAAGTCCTCGTCCATGAACGCGCCGAAGGAGCCCTGTGGCGGGCCCCCGACCTCCGGACCGCCGCTCCCGGGCGGCCCGAAGGCACCACCGGGCGCGGCCGGCTGCCCGCCCGGACGGCCCAGCTCGGCGGCCCGGGCGGCCGGCGTCTGGAGCGTGCTGGGGTCGTTGAGCTGGTTCTGGTTCTCCGCGACGGCACCGACGATCACCGGGGTGTCGTTGAGCTGCCCGGCCATCGTGTCGTTGCCGTCCACGTCCAGGACGTCGGCGACGATGCAGGTGATGTTGTCCGGGCCGCCGCCGCGCAGCGCGAGCTGGATCAGCTCCTGCACCGTCTCGTGCGGCCCGTGGTAGCCGGCCAGCGTCTCTTCCAGCGTCTGGTGGCTGACGACGCCGGACAGCCCGTCCGAGCAGATCAGATAGCGGTCGCCGGCCCGCACCTCGCGGATCGACAGATCGGGCTCGACGTGATCACCGCTGCCCAGCGCCCGCATCAGCAGCGACCGCTGCGGATGGGTGGTGGCCTCCTCCTCGGTGATCCGGCCCTCGTCGACCAGCCGCTGCACCCAGGTGTGGTCCTGCGTGATCTGGGTCAGCACACCGTCCCGCAGCAGGTACGCGCGGGAGTCGCCGACGTGCACCAGACCGAGCCGCTGGCCGGTCCACAGCAGCGCGGTCAGCGTCGTCCCCATGCCTTCGAGCTGGGGGTCCTCCTCGACCATCACCCGCAGCTGCTCGTTGGCGCGCTGCACGGCACTGCCGAGCGAGGTCAGGATGTCCGACCCCGGGACGTCGTCGTCGAGCTGGACGAGCGTGGAGATCACCTCGGAGGAGGCGACCTCACCGGCGGCCTGGCCGCCCATGCCGTCCGCGATGGCGAGCAGCCGCGGCCCGGCGTAGCCGGAGTCCTCGTTGCCCTCGCGGATCATGCCCTTGTGCGATCCGGCGGCGAAGCGCAGTGACAGACTCATGCGCACCTCACCCGTCGGCTCGGGGTACAGCCGGTCTCGCCTGGCCACACTGCCCACCCTCCGGTCGGGAGCACGCCCGGGTCCGCCGAGTGGACCGTCGCGGCTCGCTCGCTCCGCTCGCTCATTGTCGTACTACTTCCGCAGCTCGATGACGGTCTTGCCGATGCGGATCGGGGCTCCCAGGGGAATCGGTGTCGGGGTCGTCAGTCGGGTCCGGTCCATGTACGTGCCGTTGGTGGAACCGAGGTCCTCGACGATCCACTGGCCGTCACGGTCCGGGTAGATCCTGGCATGCCTGCTGGACGCGTAGTCGTCGTCCAGCACGATCGTGGAGTCGTGCGCACGGCCCAGGGAGATCGTCTGGCCTTGGAGGGCGACGGTGGTGCCGGTCAGCGACCCCTCGGAGACCACGAGCTTCGTGGGCGCTCCTCGGCGCTGGCGGTTGCCGCCGCGGCCGCCTTCCTGGCGGCGCTGCTGCTGTTGCTGCGGCGGCGCGGCCTGGCGCTGGGTACGGGCTTCCTGCCCGCCGCGCCGGGCGGCCCCGCGTTGGGTCACGCGGGTGCCGAACAGATCGCTGCGGATGACCTGAACGGCCACGATGACGAACAGCCACAGTACGGCGAGGAAACCCAACCGCATGACCGTGAGGGTCAGCTCTGACATTGCCCCCGCTTCACCCTTCGGCTTGCCGGTAAACGATGGTGGTACTGCCCACGACGATCCGCGAGCCGTCGCGGAGACTAGCGCGGGTGGTGTGCTGCCCGTCTACCACGATGCCGTTGGTAGAACCCAGATCCTGGATCATGGGGGGCGTTCCGACCCGGATCTCACAGTGACGCCGGGAGACACCCGGGTCGTCGATCCGTACGTCAGCGTCGGTGCTGCGGCCCAGCACGAGCGTGGGGCGCGAGATCTGGTGGCGGGTGCCGTTGATCTCGATCCAGCGCCGGGTCTGCGCGTAGGGCTGCGGCCCTGCACCGGGCGGTGCCGCACGGGGTACGGGCTGTGCGCCGCCGGGAGGCGGGGAGGAAGGCATGGGGGGCGGGCTCACGTGGCCGGCGCCGGGCCGCGGGCCCTGCGGGACCGCCGAGGCGCGCTGGGCGGCCGCCTGGCCCGGGTGCTCCTGGGACGTGCTGGAGGCGAGGGTGCGGCTGCGTACGCGGTACAGGCCGGTGTCGAGATCGTCGGCCTTCTCCAGGTGGACCTTGATCGACCCCATGAAGGTGTAGCGCTGCTGCTTCGCGTAGTCGCGGACCATGCCCGACAGCTCGTCGCCGAGCTGCCCGCTGTACGGGCTCAGCCGCTCGTAGTCCGGGGCGCTCAGTTCGACGATGAAGTCATTGGGGACGACCGTGCGGTCGCGGTTCCAGATGGTGGCGTTGTTGTCGCACTCGCGCTGCAGCGCGCCGGCGATCTCAACGGGCTGCACCTCGGACTTGAACACCTTGGCGAAGGTGCCGTTGACGAGACCTTCGAGACGCTGCTCGAAACGCTTCAGTACTCCCACGGGGCACCTCCTTCCTCAGTCTTCGTCGGTGTCGTCCTGATCGGGTGGTCCTGATACTGCTTACTGATCGTATCCACGCCTTGGGAAATCGGCTGGTTCCCCTTTCCCGCCTTGAGGACGAGTGTCGCCTCTCACAGGGTTGCCCGGTGCCTGTCCGCTCCTCGCCCGCTGCTCGTGCACTGCGATCGTAGATGTGCCCCGATGACAGTGTCCCGCAACCGCCGACCACCACGGGCGGCCGGGGCACGGAGTCGGACAGGGCCCCGGACACCCTGCCCGGCACATGCCCCCGCACGCCACCTCACGGCTCCGTGCGTCACCTCACGCCGCTGCGCGTCACCTCCCGATCCGGTACGTCACCGCACGGTGCCGCATCCCCCTTGCGCGGTACTGCGCGGCGCTGCGCGGGCCTCGGCCCCCGCTCGGGTCCCAGGAGACGCCGCCGGGGAGGGGTCCGGGGGAAAGGCGTGTGAACCCACCCCTGCCAGCGTGCTAATGTTCTGGATGTCGGCAGGCGCTCGCACAAGACCCGGACGGAACAGCCCGGATCGCGTGAGAGAATCAACCGGCAGCACCCATGCGCGGGTGGCGGAATAGGCAGACGCGCTGGATTCAGGTTCCAGTGCCCGAAAGGGCGTGGGGGTTCAACTCCCCCCTCGCGCACAGATGAGACCCCTGGTCTCCGGAGAAATCCGGGAACCAGGGGTCTTTCGTTGTTCCTGTTTCGCGTTGCCCTCCTCACATTGTTGCCTCGGTCACCTCCTGGTGCGGGGCTTGGGGTTGCGGCGGGAATGAGGCGCGCACGTGGTCCCCCTTCTGTGGCCTCCATCACGACCATGTGTGTGCGGGCCGTCCCGGATTCACGGCCTCCGTCGAAGGCGTAGCGAGTCGGTCACGGCCGTAGCGAATCGGTCACGGCCGTGCGGAAGGCGCGGATCCGGGCGGTCTCGCGGGCGGTGTGGTGGACCAGGCCCAGGACGGAGTCCGGTAGTCCGCTCACCGGGACGAAGACGAGGTCGCGCCGGCCGTGGTAGTCCGCGGTGGGCCGGCACAGCAGCATCGCCCCGCGTCCGGCCGCGGTGAGGGTGAGGCCCTCCTGGAGAGTGCTGACCCGCGGCCCGGCCGGTACGGGGCGGCCCTGGGGTGTGGTGGCCGGGGCGTGGGCCGCGCGCCAGTAGGGCGGCGCCGGACCGTCCGGAGAGATCAGCGGGACGTCGGCGAGGTCCTCGGCGCCGATCGCCGTACGGGATGCCAGGGGATGCCGTACGGACACCGCGAGGGTCTGCTGCTGGGCGGAGAAGACCGGGCCGAGGGTGAGGTCCGGCTCGGCCATGGGCAGCAGCGTCACCGCGACGTCGACCGCCCCGTTGCGCAGCGCACCGAAGGGGTCGCACAGCGGGATCTCGACGATGTCGGTGGCACAACCGGGGTGGCGGCGCTGGAAGGTCTCGATGGCCCGCATGATCCGGTCGTCCGCGGTGCCCTGGAACCCGATCGTCAGCCGTCCTTCGACGCCCCGGGCGGCACTGCGGGCGCGCTCCACGGTCGCGCGCAGGGCCTCGTAGGCGGGGCGCAGCGACGTACGGAACTCCTCGCCGAGCGGGGTCAGCCGGACCCGGCGGCTGGTGCGGTCGATGAGCCGGGCGCCGATCCGTGACTCCAGGGAACGCAGCAGCTGGCTGACGCGGCTCTGCGAGACGTACAGCCGCTCGCCGGTGCGCCCGAAGTGCAGTTCCTCGGACAGCACGAGGAAGCACTCCAGCTCGCGGAGTTCGAGGCCGGGGGACGTCGGGGTCGTGCCGGGGGCGGTCGGGTCGGGAGCGGTGGTCATGCGGCGCGCCAACTCCTGGGTCGATGGGCGGACTGATGAGGGGATCGATGAGTCCTGCTCATAGAAGGGTGAGGAGTTGGCCGTTGTTCCCCGGTGGGCGCGGGCGTTGGCTGGGGGCATGACGAACAGTGCGGACGGACCGACGGAGGGTCCGGTGGCGAGATCGACGACGGTGCAGCAACTTCCCTCTCCGGCGGGAGAGTTGAACGGCCGCCGGGGAGGAGACGGACGGGGCCGGCGGGGTGGTGGCTGGCCTGCGGTGGCGGCGCTGGCGGCGGCGACCTTCACGGTCGTGACGTCCGAGATGCTGCCCGTCGGACTGCTGACCCCGATCAGCCGTGAGCTGCGGGTCTCGGACGGTACGGCGGGACTGACCCTGACCGTGACCGGTCTGGTGGCCGCGGTGGCCGCGCCGGTGCTGACGCTGCTGGTGGGGCGCCGGGACCGGCGGGCGGTGCTGGCCGCTCTGATGGCCACGCTGACGGCGGCCAATCTGCTCGCCGCGTACGCCCCGAACGTCGCGGTGCTGCTGGTGGCCCGGGTGCTGGTGGGGCTGGGGATGGGCGGGGTGTGGGCGATCGCGGCGGGGCTCGCGGTGCGGCTGGTGCCCGCGCACCGGGTCGCGGCGGCCACGTCCCTGATCTTCAGCGGGGTCGCGGCGGCCTCGGTGCTGGGGGTCCCGGCCGGTACGTCCCTGGGCGAACTGGGCGGCTGGCGCGCGGCGTTCGTGGGGATGGCCGCGGTGTGCGCGGTGGTGGCGCTCGCGCTGGCGGTGCTGTTGCCGCCGCTTCCGGAGTCCGCCGGGGTCCGCGTCGGCGGGGTGCTCGGCCTGCTGCGCGGTGCGCCCGTACGGACCGGACTGCTGCTGGTCGGGCTCCTGGTGACGGGCCATTTCGCGGCGTACACGTATGTGCGGCCGGTGCTGGAGGACGTGGCCGGGGTGCAGCCGGGGCGGATCAGCACCCTGCTGCTGGCCTTCGGCCTCGCCGGTTTGGCGGGGAACTTCGCGGCGGGGGCTGGGGCGGCGCGCTCCCCGCGGGCGACGCTGCTGGTGATCTGCGGGGTGCTCGCCGGGACGGTGCTGCTGGTGCCGCTGCTGGGGCCGGACACCGGTGTGGCCGGGCCGGCGGCTCTGATGGCCGTATGGGGGCTGGCCTACGGGGGCGTCTCGGTCAGCACCCAGACGTGGTTGACGTCGGCCGCGCCGGGCGCACGGGAGGCCGCCTCCGCGCTCTTCGTGGCGGTGTTCAACGGGGCCATCGCCCTGGGCGCCCTCCTGGGCGGCCGGGCCGCGGACAGCTGGGGGCCGGCCGGCGTGATGTGGCTGGGCGGCGTGCTGGCCGTGGGCGCGCTGGTGACGGCGGGGGCGGGGAGGGGGCCGGGAGGGCCGGGGCGGAGATGAGGGGGAGTGAGGGGGAGTTAGGGGGCTGGGGAGAGGGGGGTGGAGGGGGGCGGTGGGCGCTGGGGCTCGCGGTGGGCCGAGGGCCTTGTCAGGAGACCTGTCAGGAGACTCGCCCGGAGTTTCGTTGGTCGGCTCGTGTGTCGGCTCGGGCGTCGGGAGGTGTGTTGACCTTCTGCGGGAGGCTCGTTGGCCTGTCTTCGGGCGGTTGTTGGCGAGCCCCTGCCGCGGGTTCCGGGCTGTGTGGCGTGCTCGGAGCCCGCGGCTGGGCGGTCCCGTTCTACGGGTTCTGGGGCTCGGGGCCGAGGTTCGGGGCCCGGTTCCCGTTCTCAGGCGGCGAGACGCTCGGCGAGGGCCTTGGCCTTGGCCGCGGCGTCCTCGTGGGCCTTGTCGCGGGAGGTCTCGTACAGCGGCACCAGGTCGGCCATCGCCGGGTTGACGGGTGCCATGGTCAGCTCGGGGACGATGAACTCGACGTCCAGGCCCATGGCACCGCCCAGCACGGCCTCCAGGTAGTTCTGCACGTACTCCATGCCCTCACGGGGCGTGCCCGGCGCGTACGAGCCGCCACGGCTGGCGACGACCGTGACGGGCGTCCCCTTGGCGGACGGTGCTTCACCCGCGGTACGGCCCATGATGATCACCTGGTCGAGCCACGCCTTGAGCGTGGAGGGGATCGTGAAGTTGTACATCGGCGCGGCGATGACGACCGCGTCGGCCTGCTCCAGCTCCTCGGCGAGCTTGACCCGTACGGCGAACGCGGCCTGCTGCTCGGGGGTGTGGGTGGTCGGGTCGGAGAAGGCGGCGGAGGCGGCGACGCCGTCGAGGTGCGGCAGCGGGTCGGCGGCCAGGTCGCGGTAGACGACGGTGCCCTCGGGGTGCTGCTCCTCCCAGGCCTTGCGGAAGGTCGCGGTGACGGAGCGGGAGGCGGAGACGCCTTCGGGGGAGACGGACGAGTCGATGAGCAGAAGCGTGGCCATGGGATTCGTTCCTTCGGTCGGTGGCGGCCGGTCGGGCGCCGCTGGAGGCGGTGTTTCACGTGAAACACCGCCCCGATTCGTCGGGCAGGGACAGCAGGTGATTCAGCGCGTGGTTTGGCGCGTGGTTCAGCACGTCGTTCAGCAGTGGCCCAGAGAGCCTCACCAGGCCTCGCCAGGCCTCGCTGAGCCTCACCAGGGGTTCAGCGCCGGGTGCAGCTCCCCGCGGTCGACAGGGCTGCGGCACGGTCCCTGGCTGAGCACGGGGTGAGCGCTGCTTGGTCAGCTGGTTGAATTCCGTACGTCGCTATTAATAGCACAGGAGCTTACTTTTCTGCAGTAGCCAAGGAGAGGGCGGTACGCTGGGTGTATGGCGGACCACAGCGAGGCGACGTGTAAGCAGGTCGACGACGGCATGGCACGCGTTTTCGAGCTGTTCGGGAAGCGCTGGACCGGGCTGATCGTCGCGACCCTGATGCCCGGCCCGGTGCACTTCGCCGACCTGCGGCGGGCGATCCCCGGTATCAGCGAGCGGATGCTCTCCGACCGTCTGATGGAGCTCGCGGGCGTCGGCCTGGTCGTCCGCGAAGTGGATGCGGGCCCGCCGCTACGTGTCTCCTACCGGCTCACGGAGGCCGGCCGTGCAATGGACCCCGCCCTCAAGGAGCTGGGGCGCTGGGCGCAGACCTATCTGGCGGACGGCGGTCAATGTCCGCAGCGGTTCCGGAGGTAGGGGGCCAGGAGTCAGGGGCCAGGGGCTAGCGGTCAGGGGCCAGGGGGCGTGGCGGGTCGGTC
This sequence comes from Streptomyces sp. NPDC021749, assembly GCF_040640655.1. NCBI lineage: Bacteria > Bacillati > Actinomycetota > Actinomycetes > Kitasatosporales > Streptomycetaceae > Streptomyces > Streptomyces sp. NPDC021749. The sequence goes on from NZ_JBFACE010000002.1 coordinate 197,223, forward strand.
GGGGACCGTCTGAGGGCGGTCGGGGATGTGCGTGCGGGGCCTGGTTGGTCAGCCCAATCGTTCCTGGGCTGCGTTATAGCGCCCTAGGTAGGTGGCGAAGCGGTCGAGGTCGTCCTCGTCCCAGTCGGCCAGGCGCTCGTGGAAGGCCTGGCGGCGGCTGGCGGTGACGTTGGCGAGCACCTGGGCGCCTTTCTCGGTGGGGTGAAGCACCTGGACGCGGTGGTCGTCCGGGTCGACCCGGCGCTCGACGAACCCGAGCTTCTCCAGCGCGGCGATCTGCCGGCTGACCGTGGACTTGTCCAGGAAGTAGTGCGCCGCGAGGTCCGTTGCGCGGCATCCGCGCTGGTCATCGAGGTGCGCAAGCAGGGTGTAGGAGACCAGCGACAGCTCGGGATGCATCCGGGCGGCGGTCGCGCGGGCCCGCCGGGCGAATGCGGTCATCTCCTGCTGGATGGTCTCGACGGAGTCATCGCGGTGGGGCACGGGTTGCCTTTCTTAGATGTAGTTGTAGAGTACAACGTGAGCAAGGAGTTGTATTTGCCAACCATTGCGTTTCCGGCGTGATCGGTCAGATCGGCCGGTCATTGCGTCCATTCATTGGTTCCTCGGCACCTTGCCCAGATCGACCTGGAGAGCCCCCGAAGGGACGACTTCGCGATTCCCGAGCCCACCCCCACCCCATCTCCATCCCCGCCCCCATCCCCATCCCCCATCCCCAGTCCCCGCGGCCCTCTCTCCCATTCCCTGCACCCAAGCCAGCGACAGAATCCCTCAGCTGAGAAGGCTCGCCCCATGAGTACGGTCCGACGTCCCGACCACCACCGAAGCACGCCGCAGGGCGGCCACCGAGCCGCTCCCGCCGCCCCTGCAGCCGGGCTCCGCCATGTATTGGCGCACCTGGTCACGCCCCTGCTGATGTGCGTCGGCATGGGGCTCGCCTACCTGGGCGCGTTCGCGCATCCCGCGCCCCACCACCTGCCGGTCGCGGTCGTGGGATCGAGCAGCAGCGCACAACTGCTCGCCCAGTCGATCAACGACAAGTCGGGCGGTGCCCTGGAGGCGCGTACGGTCCCCAACCGGTCGACCGCGGTCGAGCAGCTGAAGCACCAGGACATATTCGGTGCGTACGTGATGAACGCTAAGGCGCAGGCCCAGCCGGAGGGGGAGCGGACGCAGGGGCAGATGCCGTCGCATTCGCATTCGCAGACGCAGACGCAGACGCAGGGAGAGTCGCACGGTCAGGGCCAGGGCCGGGCCCAGGGTCAGGGCCAGGGGGAGGGGCCGGAGCCGGGGTCGGGGCGGTCTCGGGTGCAGGCAGAGACCGGGGCCGGGACTCAGCCACGGACGCGTGGTGCGGCGGTGCCCGAACTGCTCGTCGCCACCGCCGGATCCGACACCAGTGCCTCCGTAGTGCAGAAGATCTTTACCCCACTCGCGGCCCGGCAGGGCGCCCCGCTGAAGGTCACGGACGTTGCACCGCCTGCCGAGGACGACCCGACCGGGCAGGGCATCTTCTTCCTGCTGGTCGCGATCAGCATCGGCTCGTATGCCTCGGTCGCCGTCATCGGCGGCGCCGGTGCCGTGCTGCCGCTCCGGCTGCGCGCCGCGCTGGCGATCGGCACGTCCATTGTGGTCAGCCTCATTGGTACGGCCTTCGCCGGCCCGGTGTTCCACCTCATCGACCACGGTTTGCGGGGCCTGTGGGGCATGGCGTGGCTGTACTCCGCCGGCGTTCTGTTGATCGGCACCGGCCTGCACACCTTCCTCAAGCGGTGGACGACGCTCGGCGTGATGGCCCTCTTCGTGATGCTCAACTTCACTTCGTCGGGCGGGATTTTCCGGCCCGAGATGCAGAACGGATTCTTCGCCGCGTTGCACTCCTTCTGGAACGGTGCCGGCTTCGTGGAGGGTGTCCGCAGTCACGTCTACTTCGACGGTTACGGCCTGTCCAGGCACGTCTGGACGCTGGTGGGATGGCTGTTCGTCGGTGTGCTGATGGTCGGCCTGGCGGGGCTGGCCGAGCGGCGCCGACGGGCCGTGGAGGCGGAGACGGCGGCCAATGCGGCCGCGGTGGCGGCGACGGTGCCGGAGTCCAGGCCGCGGCGTTCGGTGGGGGCGGCGGCGCGCGGTACCGGCTCGCCGAACGAAGCCGCAGAGGAAGACATGGCGGAGGCCGTAGGCGTCTAGCGGCTGGCACTCCCTCGCTGCGCCTGGCCACCTCCCACTTCCTCCCGCTTCCTCCGGATTCCTTCTGCCCCTCTCCCTGGCCTCTTCCCGTCAACGACCAGCGCATACGCAGAGTTATCCACAGGCTCTGCGCGCGACGACACTACGTCGGTAACGTCATTGCACGTCGGCAGGCCGGGAGCAGTCCCGGGCGATCCCGCTCGGAGCAGTCCCGCTCGGCGGCCGGTAAGTAGTGCTCAGTAACAGTGCCCAGCAACAGCAGTCCCAGCAACAGAAGTGCCAGTAACAACAGTTCCAGTAACTAAGGAATTCGCCGACCTCCCGACCTGGTGGATGTCGCCGAAGTCGCCGCGGCCGTGAAGGTCCTGAAGGGGGAGGTGGCCCGCCATGACGCGTGTGCCGTACGTACCGGGGTTTGCCAAGGCCGATGCACAGGGCCCGTCGCCCAAGGCGGTTGGCCGGGCGTTGCGGGAGCGGCTGCCCCGTTCCGCGCAGTCCGCGCTGTCGAGCGTGGCCGAACGCCCGGACGCGGTAGCGGCGGTGGAGGAATCCAACGCCGGACGGCTTCCCGATCTGACGCCCATACGGGTCGGCCGGATGGCCGCGAGCCCGTTCGCCTTCCTCCGCGGTTCCGCGGGCCTGATGGCGTACGACCTGACGGCCGATCCGGTGACCGGTATCGGCGCCCAGATCTGCGGCGACGCGCACGCCGCCAACTTCGGGCTCTACGGCGATGCTCGTGGCGGCCTCGTCATCGACCTCAACGACTTCGACGAGACCCTGTACGGCCCGTGGGAGTGGGACGTGAAGCGGCTCGCCACGTCGATGGTGCTGGCGGGCCGGGAAGCGGGCGTTGCTGAGGACGAGTGCCGCAACGCTGCCCGGGACGCGGCGGGCGCGTACCGACGCACGATGCGGCTGCTGGCGAAGCTGCCGGTCACCGAGGCGTGGAACGCGATCGCCGATGAGGAACTGGTCTCGCACACCGATGCTCGGGACCTGCTGGGGACGCTGGAGCGGGTGTCGGCCAAGGCGCGGAAGAACACCAGCGCCCGGTTCGCGGCGAAGGCGACCGAACTGACGGCGGACGGCGGACGCCGGTTCGTGGATGCGCCGCCGGTGCTGCGCCGCGTACCGGACACGGAAGCGGCAGCCGTGGCCACCTCTCTCACCAGCTACCTCGACACCCTCCCCGAGGACCGGCTGCCCCTGCTGGCTCGGTACGCGGTGCACGATGTGGCCTTCCGGGTGGTCGGCACGGGCAGCGTGGGATTGCGGTCGTACGTGGTGCTGCTCCTGGATCACCGGGGCGAGCCGCTGGTCCTGCAAGTGAAGGAGGCCCGCAGCTCGGCCCTGGCACCGTACGTCGAGAAGGCCGGCTTCCCGGCCCCGGCGGTGACGCACGAAGGCCGTCGGGTGGTGCTCGGCCAGCGGAGGATGCAGGTCGTCAGCGACATCCTGCTCGGCTGGACGACCGTGCAGGACATACCCCCGGCCGACGGAGGAGGCACACACTCCAGTGCCGGCGGGAGAGGCACACACTCCACTGCCAACGGCCAGGGGATGCACGACTCGACCGGTTTGACCGGACTGCCCTTCCAGGTCCGCCAGTTCAGGAACCGCAAGGGCAGCGTGGACCCGTCTCAGCTGACCGGCGACCAGCTGGACGACTACGCCCGGATGACCGGCGCCCTCCTGGCCCGAGCCCACGCCCACAGCGCCGACCCACGCCTGGTGGCCGGCTACTGCGGCAAGAGCGAGGAACTGGACGAGGCCATAACGAAGTTCGCCGTCGCCTACGCAGACTGCACGGAAGCGGACCACACGGCCCTGACAACAGCAGTGAAGAACGGCCGCGTGGCAGCAGAAATGGGGGTATGACTTTCCCCGACTGACGACCTCCTCTGCCGGGTCGGCGTCGGCTTCTCCCAGCCGACGATGACCCCTCCTGGCCGACGGTGGCGCTTACTGACCGGCAGCGAGGCAAGAGCCGGAGGGGTTATGCGGGGCATACCGCGTTGCGGAACCTGCGAGCGTGCGGTTGGTCGCGAGTTGCAGGGATGCCCTGACGGTTCGGGGCAGGGCTGTGTGAGCGTTGCCGACCAGGAGGTGATCTCCAGAGTCGTTGGCCGGGCTGCGCGTGTGGGGTTTCACCCAGGGGCTGGGCGTGAGCGCTGTGGCCGGGGCTGGGTTGTGTTCGGTCGCCGGTTGTTGTGGTCGATGGTTGGTGAGCCGTGAGCCGTGAGCCGTGAGCCGTGAGCCGTGAGCCGTGAGTCGTGGCCCGTGGGCGGTGAGCCCTGAGTGGTGAGGGATGGGCGCTCGGCGGTTGGTGGTGGGTGAGGGGAGTGGTGGGTGAGGGGAGGGGGTGGGGTGGGGGGAGGGGCCCGGGGGAAGCAGAACGGAACGGTGAAGCTCCGGCCTATGGGGAAGGCGGGCGACCATACCCGAGGCCCGGAGTGACGGAAGCGCACAGTCGGTGGCGAGGGAGGGCAGGGGGTGGCTCGGGCCGTACGCTGACCGGGTGACGAACTCGCACGCGGAGAACGCGCAGGACGGCCAGCACCGAGCGGAAGGACCGGGCACGGCGGATGCCCTGGGGGCTCCGCAGGCGCCGGATGCCCCCGACGGCGGTCAGAGCGCCCCGAGCGGGTACGGCGGCGGCCACGAAAACCAGCCGGATCACCCGGACAACCCGGACCAGACGGACCAGCCGGACCAGGTGAACGGAACAGACCAGGCGGAGGCAGGCCAGGCGGCCGCAGGTTCCGTAGCCGGCGGCGTCGGGCAGGCGGATCAGGCAGGACATGATCACCCTGCAGGGCATGAGCACTCCGGCCAGGATGCCCAGGGCCCGCAGGACTCCCAAGGGCAAGATGCAGCCGCCGAGGGGACGCGGCGGCTGGCCAAAGCCGTGTTGGCGGCGGAGCAGGCGTTGATCGAGTTCGAGATCGCGGTGGAGACGTTCCGGGTGGAGGTGGAGAACTTCTCCCGGCTGCACCATCAGCGGCTCGGTCCCATGTACGCGCGGTTGGACGAGCTGGATGCGCAGATCGCGGAGGCCGTGGCAGCGCGCACCGGCGACCCCGAGGACATCCGTAAGGCGCGCGAGGCGCGGGCGTCGGTGATGCCGATGCCGGAGGTGGAAGAGCTCTTCCATGGATGGATGGGGGCGGACGGGCTGTTTCCGGAGGCGCAGGCGATGCTCACCGAGCAGCCGGTGCAGCCGCCGCAGAAGGTGCGGCCCAGCGAGGAGGCCCGTAAGGCCTACCGCGAGCTCGTCCGCAAGGCGCACCCGGACCTGGCGCGGGACGACGCGGAGCGGGCGCGGCGGGATGCGTTCATCGCACGGGTCAATGCGGCGTACGGCCGGGGTGACGAGGCGGCGCTGCAGGAGCTGGCGCGGGAATGGGAGGCCGGTCCGGCGCCGGCCGAGGAGCGGCTCAGCGAGAGTGAGGAGCTTTATGCTCGCCTGGAGTGGCTGGCCACGCGCAAGGAGCTGCTGGCGGCCGTCGCCGCTGAGCTGGAGGAGAGTGCGATCGGCGCGATGATCAAGATGGCGCCGGAGGACCCGGACCGGCTCCTCGACGAGATCGCCGAGAAGCTGCTCGCCGATGTCGCAGAGCGTGAGGCGTACCTCGCGCAGCTGGTCGGGTAGCGTCGAGACCATGCAATTTGGTTCTGTACCCACCGTTGGTGTCGATGCGCTCTCGGCCGAGGCCTTCCTCCTGGACGTGCGGGAGGACGACGAGTGGGAGGCGGGGCACGCCGAAGGCGCGCTGCACATCCCGATGAGCGAGTTCGTCGCCCGCTACGGGGAGTTGACCGAGAATGCGCCCGAGGGCGACAAGGTCTACGTTCTGTGCCGCGTGGGTGGCCGTTCGGCCCAGGTGGCGCAGTACCTGATCCAGCAGGGCATCGACGCCGTGAACGTCGCGGGCGGAATGCAGGCGTGGGAGGCCGCCGGGCGTCCCGTTTCGGACGGTAAGGGCGGAACGGGGACAGTTATCTAGCCGGCTGCCGGCCAGTGCCCCCTGGCCAGTCCCCCCGGCCAGCGCAGCCCCCGGGCCCCTGCAGCCCCCGAAAACAGTGCCCGCCCGGGCCAGGGCCCCGGCCCGGGCGATTCCGAATCCGATCCGCGGGCTCCTCGCTCCGGCTCACCAGCTCACCCGGCCCGGCCCACCAGCTCACCCGGCCCGGCTCACCCCAGCGGATGTGCCGCGAGCAGGTCGCCGAGGGCCTCTTCGTGGGCGGCGGCGGGCCCGAGGGAGAGTTCGAGCTGCTTGGCCCAGGCGTGGTAGCGATGCAGCGGGTAGTCGGTGTCGGCGCCGAAGCCGCCGTGCAGGTGCTGTGCGGTCTGGACGACGCGGCGTACGCCCTCGGAGGCCCAGATCTTGGCCACCGCGACATCACCCGCCGGCGGGAGCGGGCCGGGTGCGTCGGCGGTGAGGCGCCAGGCGGCCTGCCAGAGGGTGGCCTCCATGGCGCGCAGGTCGATGAAGCGGTCGGCGGCCTGGACCGCTACGGCCTGGAAGGTGGCCAGCGGGTACCCGAACTGTTCGCGCTTGCCGGTGTACTCGCTGGTCATGGCGAGTACCTGCTCGCCCAGCCCCAGGGCCAGTGCGCAGGTGCCGGTGGTCAGGAGGTGGCGGAGGGACTCCCAGGCGGCCGCGTCTGTGATCGTTTCGGTGACGCTGATACGGACGGAGTCCAGCCGGACCTCGGCCTGGCGCTCGCCGCTGGTCGAGAACTGGTCGGCGAGCGTGACGCCGGGGTGGGTGCGGGGGACGAGGGCGAGAACGGTGTTGCCCTCGGCGGTGTGTGCGGGCAGCAGGATCCGGTCGGCGGTGGTGGCCCAGGGGACGGCGGTCTGGGCGCCGTCGAGGATCCACTCGGTGCCCTCCCGGGTGGTGCGTACGGCGAGTTCGGCCGGTTCATGGCCGGTCCGGCCGGCGGCGGCGACGGTGACGACGAGCTCTCCGGTGGCGATCTGCGGCAGTACGTCCGTACGGAGCGCGGCGTCGGCGTACTGCTGGAGGGTGAGCGCCGCGGCGCCGGACTCCAGCAGGGGCACGCGCGCCAGTACCTTCGCCGATTCGCGCAGTACGAGGCAGAGCGCTATCGGGTCGAGGCCCGCGCCGCCGTATTCCTGCCCGATGAGCAGGCCCAGCAGATCGGCGTCGGCGAGCTTGCGCCACAGCGCGCGGTCGAAGTCGTCGGCAACCGCTCCGGTGGTGAGTGCCGGGCTGGGTACGCCGTCCGGTGCGGTTCCCGAGAAGACGGCCCGCGCCGCTTCGACGGCGGCCTGTTGCTCCTCGGTGAAGGTGAAGTCCACTGCCTGTCCTTCCTTCCGCGCGGCGCCACATAACTGACGCACCGTCAAGTCCGCGCACGACAAGGTAGAACATGTTCCAGGAATTGGGAATGGCGGTGGCGATGCGGTGGCGATGATGAGGCGGCAGGCCGGACGGCCCGACGGTCGACCCGACGGTCGAGGGGCTCCACGGATTCGCCCTATCGACCTCCTTTCCCCTCCGGGCCCCCTCCCCCCTCTCCCCCTCCTCCCCCTCCGCAGAACGCCAGCCCAGTCCCCCCACCTACCGCCTCCCCACCTACCGCCTATCTGCCTACCGCCTACCTGCCTCCCCACCTACCGGCAACCTGCCGACCCCCTAACCCCTACCGGTCGAAGTCCAGCTCGACCTTCTCCGTGACCGGGTGGGACTGGCAGGCGAGGACGTAGCCGGCGTCGACCTCTTCGGATTCGAGGGCGAAGTTGCGGTCCATGCGTATGTCGCCGGAGACCAGGAAGGCCCGGCAGGTGCCGCAGACGCCGCCCTTGCAGGCGTAGGGGGCATCGGCGCGGTTGCGGAGGACGGCTTCGAGGAGTGATTCGCCGTCGTGGACGGGCCAGGTGCCGGAGCGGCCGTCGAGGGTGGCGGTCACCGTGCTGTGCGCGGGGGCCTTGGCCGCGGGCGCGGTCGGGGCGCCGTTGTCGACGTGGAAGATCTCTTCGTGGATGCGGTTGCGGGGTACGCCGAGGGCGCGCAGGGCGCGTTCGGCGCCCTGGACCAGGCCGTACGGGCCGCAGAGGTACCAGCCGTCGATGGCGTCGGTCTTCAGCAGGGCGGGCAGCAGGGTGCGGAGCCGGTCCTCGTCCAGGCGGCCGGAGGGCAGGCCGGCCTGCTGTTCCTCGCGGGAGAGGGTGTGGATCAGCTGGAAGCGGTCGGGGTAGCGGTCCTTCAGGTCGGCGACCTCCTCCAGGAACATGGTCGAGGCCGCGGTGCGGTCGCTGCGGATCAGGCAGAAGCGGGCGTCGGGCTGCTGGGCGAGGAGGGTGGTGGCAATGGAGAGAACGGGGGTGATGCCGCTGCCGCCGACGATCCCGACGAAGTGGCCGGGGCGCGGGGCGAGGACGAACCGGCCGGCCGGGGCCATCACCTCCACCGTGTCGCCGACCGCCAGCTCCTTGAGCGCGTAGGTCGAGAAGGAGCCGTCCTCGACGTGCCGGATGCCGACGCGAAGGACGGGCTCGTCGGTGGCCGGGGTGCAGATGGAGTACGTACGGCGGATCTCCTGGCCGTCGACCGTTCTGCGCAGCGCGATGTGCTGCCCGGGGGTGTGCCGGAAGGCGCTGCGGAGTTCGGGCGGGACGGTGAAGGTGACGGCCACCGCGTCGTCCGTGAGCCGCTCGACCTCCTGGACCCGGAGCGGGTGGAACATCACAACTCCTTGAAGTGGTCGAAGGGTTCGCGGCAGGACTCGCAGCGGCGCAGCGCCTTGCAGGCCGTGGAGGAGAACCGGCTCAGGAGGGTGGTGTCGGTCGATCCGCAGTGCGGGCAGCGGATCGTCAGGTCGACGGAGACCGGTCCGCCGGCCGGGCCGGCCGGGCGCGGTGGTGCGATGCCGAAGTCGGCCAGCTTGCGGCGGCCCTCGGCGGTGATGGCGTCCGTGGTCCAGGGCGGGCTGAGGACCGTACGGACCTCGACGTCGGATATGCCGTGGTCGTGGAGTATCCGCTCGATGTCGGCGGACATGGCCTCGATGGCGGGGCAGCCGGTGTAGGTGGGGGTGAGCTCCACCTCGACGCGGTCGGGGGCCGTCAGCCGGAGATCGCGCAGGACGCCGAGTTCGGCGAGGGTGAGGACGGGCAGCTCGGGGTCGGGTACGGAGCCGGCCAGCGCCAGCAGCTCCGCTTCGAGAGCCGTGGTGGGCGGGGCGTCCGTGCCGGCTGTAGGGGCCGTGCCGGACCTGGTGGCCGTGGTGTCGCCGGCGGTCACCATGTCGCCCCCGGGTGGCTGCGGTGGAGGTGCTGCATCTCGGCGAGCAACCGTCCGAACGGTTCGGTGTGCAGGCCCTGGCGGCCCGCGCCGGCGGTCCAGGCGCCGCGCTGCGGTCCTTCGGGGAGGCGGAGCGTGGCCTGCTCGACGGTGGCGGTGATGCGGGTCGTCCACACGTCGTGGAAGGTGGCCCAGGGCAGCGCTTCCAGGCCGGCCACCGGCTCGAACATCTCGCCCGTGAAGCGCCAGAGGGCATCCAGGGCGCGCTGCATCCGGGTGTGGCTCTCGTCGGTGCCGTCGCCCAGCCGGAGGGTCCACTGGGTGGCGTGGTCGCGGTGGTAGGCGACCTCCTTGACGGCTTTGCCGGCCAACGGAGCCAACTCGCTGTCCCCGCCGGCCAGGTGCTCGAAGAGCAGCTCCTGGAAGGTGGAGAAGTAGAGCTGGCGGGCGATGGTGTGGGCGAAGTCGCCGTTGGGCTGCTCGACGAGTTGGAGGTTGCGGAATTCCCGCTCCTCGCGCAGATACGCCAGCCGGTCCTCGTCGCCGGCCAGGGAGAGCAGCACCCGGGCCTGGCCGAGCAGGTCCAGCGCGATGTTGGCCAGCGCCACCTCCTCCTCCAGGACCGGGGCCTGGCCGGCCCACTCGCCCAGGCGGTGGGAGAGGATCAGCGCATCGTCCCCGAGGGGCAGGGCGGGGGTGGTGATGGTGTCCCTCACAGGTGGTGCACCCCCTCCGGGATCTCGTAGAAGGTCGGGTGGCGGTAGGGCTTGTCACCGGCCGGCTCGAAGAAGGCGTCCTTCTCGTCGGGGGAGGAGGCGGTGATCTGGGCGGAGGGCACCACCCAGAGGGAGACGCCTTCGGAGCGCCGGGTGTAGAGGTCGCGGGCGTTGCGCAGTGCCATCTCGGCGTCCGGGGCGTGCAGACTGCCGGCGTGGGTGTGCGACAGGCCGCGGCGGCTGCGGACGAAGACCTCCCACAGGGGCCAGTCGGTGGGGCGGGCGTCCGCCGCTGCTGTGGGGGCGCCTGCGGCGGGGATCTCCGCGGGGCGGGGTGTCGTCGTCATCGTCCGGCCTTCCCGTGCTTGGCCGCGTGTGCGGCGGCTGCCTCGCGCACCCAGGCGCCTTCTTCGTGGGCCTGCCGGCGGCGGTTGATCCGCTGCTCGTTGCAGGGCCCGTTGCCCTTGAGGACCTCCCGGAACTCGGTCCAGTCGATGGAGCCGAAGTCGTAGTGTCCGCGGTCCTCGTTCCACACCAGGTCGGGGTCGGGGAGGGGCAGGCCGAGGGCCTCGGCCTGGGGGACGCAGATGTCGACGAAGCGCTGGCGGAGCTCGTCGTTGGAGTGCCGCTTGATCTTCCAGGCCATGGACTGGGCGGAGTGCGACGACTCGTCGTCCGGCGGGCCGAACATCATCAGGGACGGCCACCACCAGCGGTCGACCGCGTCCTGCGCCATCGCGTGCTGGGCGTCGGTGCCGCGGCTGAGGGTCAGCAGGAGCTCGTAGCCCTGGCGCTGGTGGAAGGACTCCTCCTTGCAGATGCGGACCATCGCGCGGGCGTAGGGGCCGTAGGAGCACCGGCACAGCGGGACCTGGTTGGTGATCGCCGCACCGTCCACCAGCCAGCCGATGGCTCCGACGTCCGCCCAGGTCAGGGTCGGGTAGTTGAAGATCGAGGAGTACTTCTGGCGGCCGGTGTGGAGCTTGTCGAGGAGTTCGTCGCGGCTGGTGCCGAGGGTTTCGGCGGCGCTGTAGAGATACAGGCCGTGGCCGGCCTCGTCCTGCACCTTGGCCATCAGGATCGCCTTGCGGCGCAGGGAGGGCGCGCGGGTGATCCAGTTGGCCTCCGGCTGCATGCCGATGATCTCGGAGTGGGCGTGCTGCGCTATCTGCCGCACGAGTGTGGAGCGGTAGGCCTCCGGCATCCAGTCGCGTGGTTCGATCCGCTCGTCCGCGGCCACGGTGGCGTCGAATGCGGCCTCCTGAGCCGCCTCCTCCGGCGCGATCGTCGTCATGTGTGCCCCCTCGCTCCCGACCGACCGATCGTTCGGTTCAATGGTGAGTGGGCGGGCAGCGGGTGTCAAGCCTGCGGATAAGTCAGGGGAGGGTGTGCCCGGTGCGGCCGCATAGGTACGGTTCCGGAGCGGAGTTGACCGCATGGGTTTACGGGAACGGGGCGGGAATGCAGTCATTCGGGGACGAATCGCGGTCTTTGGCCGCGCTGTCGCTACCCTCGCGGATCGTCATAGGCGTGGCGGCCTGCGCCGTCGCCGTCATCGTCGCGATTCATCTCGCCATGATGTTTCTGCATGTCGCGCCGCAGAACACGCTGAGCAAGCAGCAGGGCGCCCTGATCAGCGACTACGTCTATCCCGAGTACGAACAGAACTGGAAGCTGTTCGCGCCCAACCCCCTCCAGCAGAACGTCGCGGTCCAGGTCCGCGCGGAGGTCCGCGCCGAGGACGGCAGCAGCCGCACCACCGGCTGGACCGACCTGACCGCCCGTGACGGCCGGGCCATACTCCACAACCCGCTGCCCAGCCACACCGAGCAGAACCAGCTGCGCCGGGGCTGGGAGCTCTTCCTCAACAGCCACAACGCCCAGGGCCGCCCGATCGGCACCCGCGGCGAGCTGGCCGAGCGCTACATCCGGCGGATCGTGATGTTCCGGATGGGTGGCGAGTGGACCGCGGCCGGCGGCCGGGTCGAGCGCGTCCAGGTCCGCTCCCGTACGGCCGCCGTCAGCCCGCCGCCGTGGAGCACCGAGAAGATCAGCGACAAGCCCGTGTACCGCGCGCTGCCCTGGTGGCAGGTCACCGCGGCCGACCTGCCCGAGGGGGCGAACAGCCAGTGACGTCACCGACGCCCCAGCAGCCCCAGGGCACCTCGCAGCCCTCGCACCCCACGGAGTCCACCGACGTGCCGCAGCAGGCGCACGCACCCCACGCCCACCAGGTCCCCGCCGCGGCCCCGGCCTCCTACGAGGAGACCCGGATCGAGCGCGCCGTCGGCCGCCTCTTCGGCCGCGCCACCGGCCGCGCGCTGGCCCCGTACCAGACCGCCGTGATCCGGATCGGCTTCTCGGCGACCTGGCTGCTGTTCCTGCTGCGCGAGTGGCCGCACCGCCTCACGCTCTACGGGCCCGACAGCCCCTGGAGCCTGGACATGGCGCGCCACCTCCTGGACGCCAACCACGCCTTCTCCGTGCTGCTGTGGTCCGACGGCCGCGGCTGGTTCGAGTGCGTCTACCTGATGGCCGTCGCGTCGAGCGCGGCGCTGATGCTCGGCTGGCGCACCCGGACCATGTCGGTGCTCTTCATGCTCGGCGTGATCTCGCTGCAGAACCGCAGCGTTTTCATAGGGGACGGCGGCGACAACGTCATCCACCTGATGTCGATGTATCTCGTGCTCACCCGATGCGGCCAGGTCTGGTCGCTGGACGCCCGCCGTGCCAAGCGCGCCCGGGCCGCGGCAGAGGCGTCCGCGGCCCGCGCGGAGATGCCCGAGGGAGCGCAGACCGCCGAGCGCACGCCGGATGCGGGTCGCGGACGCGACCTGACCGGCATCGTCCTGTGGGCCGTGCTCGGCCTGGCCCTCGCCGTCGCCCAGTTCACCGGCAGCTACGCCCTCCTGTGGTTCGACAACGGCCCGTTCCCGCACATCGGCTGGAGCCTGGTCCTGTGGGGCCTGTGGGCCGCGCACGCCCTGTGGTGGGCGGTCGAGCGCTACGCGCCGGGGGAGCCGCGCACCGTTGTGGACACGCTCACCAAGCTCGCCCACAACGGCGCCCTGCTCGTGATCATGGTCGAGGTCTGCCTGGTCTACTCCACCGCCGGCTGGTACAAGATCCAGGGTTCCCGCTGGCAGGACGGCACCGCGGTCTACTACCCGATGCACCTGGACTACTTCTCCCCCTGGCCCGCGCTCTCCCAGCTGCTCGGCAGCAACGGCCTGATGGTCATGCTGATCACCTACGGCACGGTGATCGTCCAGGTGGCCTTCCCCTTCACGCTCTTCAACCGCCGGCTCAAGAACGTGCTCCTGGTCATCATGATCTGCGAGCACCTCTCGATCGCGTTCCTGCTGGGGCTGCCGTTCTTCTCGCTCGCCATGATCGCCGCGGACGCGGTCTTCCTGCCGACGAACTTCCTGACCTGGCTCTCCGCCCGCGTCTCCGGACTGCGCGAACGGCTCTTCCCCCGCGCCGTCCCGGCCGTCCCGGACGGCGGCCCCGGAGGCGGTGAGCCCCCGGCCCGTACGGAGTACGGCGGCGGTGGCCATACGCTCGTGGGGTGAGCAGCGAGAAAACCGCCCCCGCCGAGCCCCTCCAGTACGACGAGGGCTAGGGGCCCCGGATCGGCGTCGGCCCGCATCCGGAGCCCTGGCCGCAGGACGACCGTTACGACCCGGAGCTGCCGGCGCACGGCGACCGCCGCAACGTCGTCGACCGCTACCGCTACTGGACGCGTGAGGCGATCGTCGCGGACCTCGACACCCGCCGCCACGACTTCCACGTGGCGGTCGAAAACTGGGGCCACGACTTCAATCCCGTATACGGAAGGGGTGTTGAGCCCCTGGCTTCGAGGGCATGAAGCCCACGGAGCCGGTCCGCCTCTCTTTTGCGCCCTACCGTCACGGCTCACCATCCGGCGACCGTCTGGAGAGCGACAGGTGAGGGTGCCAGGTCAACTGGAAGTCGCCACAAGCGGTGAAGTGATCGCCGCGGAGCTACCGGCAGACCGTAAACAGGAGGGGCGATGATCTGATCCAGCCGAGCGTGCAGTGGACCGGATGCCAGGTCCGGGTGAAGGCCCTGGTAGCGGCCGCCCGCCGTAGTCTGATGTGGTGAGCGAGGACGAGATCACAAGAGCCGTAGGACAGTGGCGGGACGCTGCGCCTGAGATGGTGCTGCTGGACGGGTTTCATGCCATGAAGCACGCTCTTCGCTTCGGGGCGGACGTCCGCCTTGCGATCTCCAGCGACAAGGGCGCCGTCCTCACACTGGCCGACGAACTGGCCGATGACCTCACGAACCGGGTCGGCGATCTTGTGATCGAGGTGCCGGCCGCAACGTACCGGGACCTTGTGCCCAGGGTGCACCCCACGCACGTGGCGGGTCTCGCTGTTCGTCCCGACCCTCAACGAAATCTGGAGACCCTGTCGAGGACTCCGCGGCCGGCTCCCATTGTCGTCTTGGAGAACCCTCGCAACCTGGGGAATGTCGGCGCCGTGGTCCGGCTCGCGGCCGGGTTCGGTGCCACCGGCGTTGTCACTACCGGTGACATGGACCCGTGGCACCCCAACGTGGTGCGCGCAGCAGCTGGCCTTCATTACGCGACCGCGGTGGAGAGTCTCCCGCTCGACGACCTACCGCCGGGGCCGGTGTACGCGCTGGACCCGGAGGGAGACGACATCAGATCTGTAGTACTTCCTGATGACGCGCTGCTGGCGTTCGGTTCCGAGCGGCACGGGATATCTCCGGAACTCCGGAAGCGTGCCACCAAGCTCGTGGCTCTCCCGATGAGACCACAGGTGTCCAGCTACAACCTCGCTACGAGCGTCGCCATGGCTCTCTTCCACTGGGGAGGGCCCCCGCCTGTGCCGTGAGCAGACGTGACGGCGGGTCGTTCTCCAAACCCGTTATGTAACCGATGTAACCGATACTTCAACATCGGCTCCGTCGTGCGCACCGCGAACGCGTTCCTGGCCAAGGAGGTCCACATCGTCGGCCAGCGGCGCTGGAACCGGCGCGGGGCGATGGTGACCGACCGCTACCAGCACGTCCGCCACCACCCGGACACCGCGGACCTCACCGCCTGGGCCACGGCCGAGGGGCTGCCGATCATCGGGATCGACAATCTCCCGGGGCCGTGCCGCTGGAGACGACCGAGCTGCCGCGCCGGTGTGTGCTCCCGTTCGGCCAGGAGGGGCCGGGGCTGACCGAGGAGGCGCGCCGGTACGCCTCGCTGGTCTGCTCGATCGCGCAGTTCGGCTCGACCCGCTCGATCAATGCGGGGGCGGCGGCCGCCATCGCGATGCACGCCTGGATCGGCCGCCACGCCCGGATCGACGGAACCGGCGCCGGCTGACCGGCGCCCGGCCACTACTGCGGCACGTGCCGGGCGCCCCGGGCCCGGCACAGGTCATGCGGGGCGGCGCACCTCCACCATCCGGAAGCGGCTGGCCACGAACGCGCTGTCGCAGAGCACCGCATTCGCCGCCGGGTTCCCGCCCGAGCCGTGGAAGTCCGAGAACGCCGCGGTCTGATTCACATAGACCCCGCCGGTGAGGTTCAGCGACAGCTGGGCGCACTCCTCCAGGCAAGCGTCCTCCACCAGCCGCTCGACCTCGGCGTCCGTGGTGTACGCGCCGACCGTCATGGCGCCCTTCTCGCGGACCGTCCGCCGCAGCAGCTCCACGGCGTCGGCGGCGGAGTCGACGGCCACCGCGAACGACACCGGCCCGAAGCACTCGGACAGATACGCCGCCTCGGCATCCGGCTTGGCGCCGTCCAGCTTGACGATCACGGGGGTGCGGACCGTCGCGCCGGGGAAGTCCGGGTTGGCCACCTCACGGGAGGCCAGGGCCACCTCGCCGAGCCCGGCAGCGGCCTCGATCCGCTCCTTGACCTGCGGATTGACGATCGCGCCCAGCAGCGCGTTGGCCCGCGCGTCGTCGCCCAGCAGCCCGCTCACCGCGCCCGCGAGATCGCTGACCACTTCGTCGTACGACTTCGGCCCGGCGTCCGTGGTGATGCCGCCGCGGGGAATGAGCAGGTTCTGCGGGGTGGTGCACATCTGGCCGCTGTAGAGCGACAGGGAGAAGGCGAGGTTGCCGAGCATGCCCTTGTAGTCATCGGTGGAGTCGATGACGACGGTGTTCACGCCGGCCTTCTCGGTGTACACCTCGGCCTGCCGGGCGTGGGTCTCCAGCCAGTCGCCGAACGCGGTCGAGCCGGTGTAGTCGATGAGGCGGACCTCCGGGCGGACGGCCAGCGTCTTGGCCAGGCCTTCGTCCGGCCGGTCCACGGCCAGGCACACCAGGTCGGCGGGGAACCCGGCGTCGTCGAGCACCTCGCGCGCCACCTTGACGGTCATGGCCAGCGGCAGCACCGCCCGCGGATGCGGCTTGACCAGGACCGGGTTGCCGGTGGCCAGGGAGGCGAACAGGCCCGGGTAGCCGTTCCAGGTCGGGAAGGTGTTGCACCCGATCATCAGGGCCACGCCGCGCGGCACGGCCGTGAAGCTCTTGGTCAGCTCCAGCGGGTCGCGCTTGCCCTGCGGCTTGGACCACGCCGCCTGCTCCGGCGTACGGGTCTGCTCGGCGTACGCGTACGCCACCGCCTCCAGGCCGCGGTCCTGGGCGTGCGGCCCGCCGGCCTGGAACGCCATCATGAACGCCTGGCCGCTGGTGTGCATCACGGCCTGCGCGAACTCATGGGTGCGCGCGCTGATCCGGGCCAGGATCTCCAGACAGACCGCCGCGCGCAGCTCCGGGCCGGCGTCCCGCCAGGCGGGGATCGTGGCGCGCATCGCGGGCAGCAGGACGTCCACGTCCGGGTGCGGATAGCTGATCCCCAGCTCCGGCCCGTAGGGCGAGACCTCCTGGCCCGTCCAGTCGTCCGTACCGGGCTGGGTGAGCTCGAAGCGCTTGCCGCGCAGCGCCTCGAACGCGGCCGCACCGTCGGCCGCGGCGGTCTCGCCGTACGCCTTGGGGTGCTCGGGGTGCGGGGACCAGTAGGCGCGGGTACGGATCGCCTCCAGCGCCTGATCGAGGGTCGGACGGTGCTTCTCGATCAACTGCGCTGCGGTCATTTCGGCGGCCATCGATGACCAACTCCTCGTCGAGCCGGACGGAAAGCGGATAGGGCTGGGAGCGGACGGGGCAACGGAGTTAGAGTAACCGAACGATCGGTCGGGGCAAGAGGGCCCGGCGAGCCTGTGGAAAAGTCGGTCGGGGAGGATCAGCTGGCATGACGGCAATCGGCACCGGCAACACCGTGGCAGTCGTGGGCACGGGCACCATGGGACAGGGAATCGCGCAGGTGGCGCTGGTCGCCGGCCATCGCGTACGGCTCTACGACAGTGCCCCCGGCCGCGCGGAGCAGGCCGCCGACGCGCTCGTGCGGCGACTGGACCGGCTGGTGGAGAAAGGCCGGATCACGGCGGCCGAGCGGGACACCGCCCGCGACCGCCTCTCCCCCGCCACCGCCCTCACCGAGCTGGCCGACGCCGCGCTGGTCGTCGAGGCGATCCTGGAGGAACTGACCGCCAAACAGCAGCTGTTCAGGTCGCTGGAGGACATCGTCGGCGACGACTGCCTGCTCGCCACCAACACGTCGTCGCTGTCCGTGACAGCTGTCGCCGGCGGACTGCGCCGCCCCGGCCGCTGTGTGGGCCTGCACTTCTTCAACCCCGCCCCGCTGCTTCCGCTGGTCGAGGTGGTCAGCGGCTTCGCCACGGACGAGGCGGCCGCCACCACGGCGTACGACACCGCCGCGGCCTGGGGGAAGAAGCCGGTGCGCTGCGCCGACACCCCCGGTTTCATCGTCAACCGCATCGCCCGCCCCTTCTACGCCGAGGCCCTGCGCGCCTATGAGGAACGGGTCGCCGACCCCGCCACCATCGACGCGGTGCTGCGCGACGGCGCGGGCTTCAAGATGGGGCCGTTCGAGCTGACCGACCTCATCGGGCAGGACGTCAACGAGGCGGTCACCCACTCCGTGTGGCAGTCCTTCTTCCAGGACCCGAAGTTCACGCCCTCACTGGCGCAGCGCCGGCTGGTGGAGTCCGGGCTGCACGGCCGCAAGGCGGGACGCGGCTGGTACGACTACGCCGAAGGCGCCCGGCGGCCCGCGCCGCACACCGCGGAACCCTGCCCGGCCCCGGAGGCCGTCGCCCTGCACGCGCGGCTGCCCGGCCCGGCCGCGGTGCTCCGCGAGCTCATCGAGGAGGCCGGCATCAAGGTCGCCCGCGACCGCACGCCGGGCGAGTCGGAGGGCTTCATCCGGCTGCCCGGCGGGGCCTGCCTCGCGCTCACCAACGGCTACCCGGCGACGAGCGTCGTCTACGACAAGTACATCCGCTTCGACCTCTCGCTCGACTACCGGGCCGCCACCCGGATCGCGCTGGCCGCCTCGGAGACCTGTTCCGAGGCGGACGTCGCGGAGGCGGTCGGGCTGTTCCAGGCGCTGGGCAAGGAGGTCAGCGTGATCGGCGACGTCCCGGGCATGATCGTCGCCCGGACGGTCGCGATGATCATCGACTTCGCCGTGGACGCCGCCGCCCGCGAGGTGGCCACCCCCGAGGACATCGACACGGCCATGCGACTGGGCGTGAACTACCCCGGCGGCCCCATGGAGTGGGTCGAACGGCTCGGCGCCCACTGGGTGTGGGACCTGCTGGACTCGATGCACCACCAGAATGCCGGGGGACGCTACGTGCCGTCCTGGGCGCTGCGGCGCCGTGCGGACCTTGAGGAATAGGTGCTCTCATCATGACCATGGCCAAACGCGACACCTACACGCCCGATTCGCTGCTCGCCGTCGCCGTCGAGGTGTTCATCGAGCGCGGCTACGACGGCACCTCCATGGAGCACCTCTCCAAGGCGGCCGGCATCTCCAAGTCCTCGATCTACCACCATGTGCGCAGCAAGGAAGAGCTGCTGCACCGCGCCATAAGCCGGGCCCTGGACGGCCTCTTCGCGGTGCTGGAGGAGCCGGCGGCCGTCCAGGGGCGGGCGATCGAGCGGCTGGAGCACGTCACCCGCCGGGTGGCCGAGGTGCTCATGGACGAACTCCCCTACGTCACGCTGCTGTTGCGGGTGCGCGGTAACACGGACACCGAACGGTGGGCCATGGAGCGCCGCCGGGAGTTCGACCACGAGGTCGCCGCGCTCCTCAAGCAGGCCGCCGCCGACGGCGATCTCCGGGACGACGTGGATGTCCGGCTCGCCACGAGGCTGCTCTTCGGCATGATCAATTCGATTGTGGAGTGGTACCGGCCCGGGCGGGGCGGCGCGGCGAGCCGCGACGAGGTCGCCGAGGCCGTGGTGCGTACCGCGTTCGCGGGCCTGCGCCGGGCCTGACAGGGGCTCTGGCGGCGCCCGCCGGGGCTCTGGCCGGCGCCTGACGGGGCCCTGGCGGCCGTCCGCGGCGCTCGGGCGGTCATTCCCCCTCGGGGCCGAGATCGGTCTCCTCGAAGACCAGCAGGGTGCGGGTGCTGAGCACCTCCGGTATCGACTGGATACGGGTGAGGACCAGCTCCCGCAGTTCCCGGTTGTCCTTGGTGTGCACCAGCAGCAGCACGTCGAAGTCGCCGCTGACCAGCGCGATGTGGGTGGCACCCGGCAGCGCGGTGAGCTGCTTGCGCACCGTCCGCCAGGAGTTCTGCACGATCTTCAGCGTGATGTACGCGGAGGCGCCCTGACCTGCCCGTTCCTGGTCGACGAGGGCGCTGAAACCGCGGATCACCCCGTCGTCCATCAGCCGGTTGATGCGCGCGTAGGCATTGGCACGCGAGACGTGCACCCGCTCGGCCACGGAGCGTATCGAGGCCCTGCCGTCGGTCTGCAGCATGCGCAGGATCGACCGGTCGATGGTGTCCAGCGGGCGGGCGGCCGGGACCGGCGGTTCGGACGTCGGCGGCTGACCGTCGTTATTGGCCATCTGTTCGTCCGGCATATGGTCCCGCCTCCCCTTTGTGGACGCCCTGTCTTCATCTGAAGCTGTGGAGAACCGTTTGTCCACAGGCTGAACCCGCCTGTAGCCAAAATGCATCAGCGACCGAACAATCGGTAGGGAAGGGCTCACCCGCCCCGACCGGTTTCATCCTGCCCATCCGCCGTTCGCCCACCACCCTTCTGCGGCGCCATCGCGCCACCCCTTCGAACCGAGGAGGTGCTCGACATGACGGTCCTTGAGCAGCCCGGCAGCAGCAGGAACAAGAGCAGCCTGGCCGGCCCGCCGCCCGCGTGGCGCCCGCGCGTCGATCCCGCGCCTCTCCTGCCCGACGAGGAGCCGTTCCGCATCCTCGGTACGGACGCCGCCGCCCGGCTCGACTCCGGCCTGCTGACCCGGCTGTACGCCCAGCTCGTGCGCGGCCGCCGGTACAACGCCCAGGCCACCGCCCTGACCCGGCAGGGACGACTGGCGGTCTACCCGTCCTCCACCGGCCAGGAGGCCTGCGAGGTCGCCGCCGCGCTGGCACTGGAGGAGCAGGACTGGCTCTTCCCCAGCTACCGCGACACCCTGGCCGCCGTGGCCCGCGGCCTCGACCCCGTACAGGCGCTGACCCTGCTGCGCGGCGACTGGCACAACGGCTACGACCCGCACGAACACCGCATCGCCCCGCTGTGCACCCCGCTCGCCACCCAGCTCCCCCATGCCGTCGGCCTGGCGCACGCCGCCCGTCTCAAGGGCGACGAGGTGGTGGCGCTGGCCATGGTCGGCGACGGCGGCACGAGCGAGGGCGACTTCCACGAGGCGCTGAACTTCGCGGCCCTCTGGCAGGCCCCGGTCGTCTTCCTGGTGCAGAACAACGGCTTCGCCATCTCGGTGCCGCTCGCCAAGCAGACCGCCGCCCCCTCCCTCGCCCACAAAGCGGTCGGCTACGGCATGCCCGGCCGCCTCGTCGACGGCAATGACGCTCCCGCGATGCACGAGGTGCTCGGCGAGGCCGTCCAGCGCGCCCGCCGGGGCGGCGGCCCCACCCTCGTCGAGGCCGTCACCTACCGCATCGAGGCGCACACCAACGCCGACGACGCCACCCGCTACCGCACCGACGCCGAGGTCGAGACCTGGCGGGCGCACGACCCGATAGCCCTGCTGGAGCACGAGCTGGCCGACCGCGGCCTGCTGACCGACGAGTTCGTCGCCACCACCCGGGAGAGCGCCGAGCAGCTGGCCGCCGACCTCCGCGAGCGGATGCACGCCGACCCGGTGCTGAACCCGATGGACCTGTTCACCCACGTATTCGCCGAGCAGACCAGCCAACTGCGCGCCCAGGCGGCCCAGTTGCGCGCCGAGCTGGACGCCGAGGCCGCCGGACACACCGAGGACGCCGCGGGCACCACGCCCGCCGAGGAGGCCAGGCCATGACGACCACCGCTCCGGCCACCGCACGCAAGCCCGCCACCATGGCGCAGGCACTGACCCGCGCGCTGCGTGACGCCATGGCCGAGGACCCCGCCGTCCATGTGATGGGCGAGGACGTCGGCACCCTGGGCGGCGTCTTCCGTATCACCGACGGCCTGGCCAAGGAGTTCGGCGAGGACCGCTGCACGGACACCGCGCTCGCCGAGGCCGGCATCCTGGGCACCGCCGTCGGCATGGCGATGTACGGGCTGCGGCCGGTGGTCGAGATGCAGTTCGACGCGTTCGCCTACCCGGCGTTCGAGCAGCTCGTCAGCCATGTCGCCCGGATGCGCAACCGCACCCGCGGCGCGGTCCCGATGCCGCTGACCATCCGCATCCCCTACGGCGGCGGCATCGGCGGCGTCGAGCACCACAGCGACTCCTCCGAGGCGTACTACCTCGCCACCCCGGGGCTGCAGGTCGTCACCCCGGCCACCGTCGAGGACGCCTACGGGCTGCTGCGGGCCGCCATCGCCTCCGACGACCCGGTCGTCTTCCTGGAGCCCAAGCGGCTGTACTGGTCGAAGGCCGAATGGTCGCCGGACGCGCCCACCCCGGTCGCGCCCCTGGGCCGGGCCGAGATACGCCGCCGCGGCAGCAGCGCCACCCTGATCACCTACGGCCCCTCGCTGCCCGCCTGTATGGAGGCCGCCGAGGCCGGCCGCGCCGAGGGCTGGGACCTGGAAGTGGTCGATCTGCGCTCCCTGGTGCCGTTCGACGACGACACGGTCTGCGCATCCGTCCGGCGCACCGGACGGGCCGTGGTGGTGCACGAGGCGGGTGGGTTCGGCGGTCCCGGAGGGGAGATCGCCGCGCGGATCACCGAGCGCTGCTTCCACCACCTGGAGGCGCCGGTGCTGCGGGTGACCGGCTTCGACATCCCCTACCCGCCGCCCATGCTGGAGCGGCACCACCTCCCCGGCGTCGACCGGATCCTGGACACCGTCGCCCGCCTGCAGTGGGAGTCGGACTGGACCGAAGGACGTGGTGCGTGATGGCCGTGGTCCGTGAATTCACCCTGCCCGACCTGGGCGAGGGCCTCACCGAGGCGACGATCGTGCAGTGGCTGGTCGAGGTCGGCGAGGTCGTCGCCGTCGACCAGCCGGTGGTCGAGGTCGAGACCGCCAAGGCAATGGTCGAGGTGCCGTGCCCGTACGGCGGCGTGGTGACCGCCCGCTTCGGCGACGAAGGGGCGGAACTCCCGGTCGGTGCCCCGCTGGTGACGGTCGCGGTCGGCGCGGTCCCGGACGATCTGACCGAGACCCCGAAGGCGGGCGCCGATGCGGGCGCCGCCACCGGGACAGCCGCCGAGGCACCGTCCGGCGAGGCGGCCGACACCGGCTCCGGCAACGTCCTGGTCGGCTACGGCACGAGCGCGGCCGCGGCCCGGCGGCGCCGGGTCCGGCCCGCGGACGCCGCGCATCTCGAGACGGGCGGCCCGCAGCCCCCGACCGGAGCGGAGCCGGCCGCGCCGGCCGAGGAGGGCGGAGCGGACCGCCCGGCCCGCACCGCGGACGCCGACAGCCGTACGGTGCCCGTCATCTCGCCGCTGGTGCGCCGCATGGCGCGGGAGAACGACCTGGACCTGCGGGAGGTCACCGGCACCGGGCCGGACGGACTGATCCTCCGTGCGGACGTCGAGGCCGCGCTCAGCGCCCGCCGGGAACGCGCACCCCAGCCGGCCGCCCCGGCCGGCGGGACGGGCCCCGAGGGCGCGACCGCCACGGCCGCCGCTGCCGGCGTCGCCCCCACCCCCGGCGAGGAGCGGATCCCCCTGCGCGGGATGCTCGGTGCGGCCGCCGAGAAGTTCAGCCGCAGCCGCCGGGAGATCCCCGAGGCGACCTGCTGGGTGGACGCCGACGCCACCGAACTCCTCGCCGCCCGCCGGGCGATGAACGTCCCCGGCGCCCCCAAGGTGTCGCTGCTCGCGCTGCTGGCCCGGATCACCACCGCCGCGCTCGCGCGCTTCCCGCAGCTCAACGCCACCGTCGACACCCGCACCCAGGAGATCGTCCGGCTGCCCGCAGTCCATCTCGGCTTCGCCGCGCAGACCGACCGCGGCCTGGTCGTGCCGGTCGTCCGCGACGCCCAGGCCCGTACGGTCGAGGACCTCTCCGCCGAGATGGCGCGGCTCACGGAGACCGCCCGGGCCGGCGGGCTGTCCCTGGCCGAGCTGACCCACGGCACCTTCACCCTCAACAACTACGGCGTCTTCGGCGTCGACGGCTCCACGCCGATCATCAACCATCCCGAGGCGGCGATGCTCGGCGTCGGCCGGATAGTCGCCAAACCGTGGGTGCACGACGGCGAGTTGGCGGTCCGGCAGGTCGTCCAGCTGTCGCTCACCTTCGACCACCGGGTGTGCGACGGCGGCACCGCGGGCGGCTTCCTGCGGTACGTGGCCGACTGCGTCGAGCGGCCCGCGCTGCTGCTGCGCGGCCTGTGAGCCCGGCCCCTCCGGACCCGTCCCCCGTCGGGCCCGGAGGGGCCCGTGCACGACCCCCTGTGTGGGCGCGCCGAGGCTGGCGATACTCAAGGGGTGAACGACCACACCGACCACGACGCGATCGTCCTGGCCGGCGGCGCGGCCCGGCGGTTCGGCGGGGCGGACAAGCCCGCCCTGTCCGTCGGCGGCCGCCCGCTCCTGGACCGGGTGCTCGCCGCCTGCCCGGACGCCGCCCGCGCCGTCGTCGTCGGCCCGGCCCGCCCGACCGCCCGCGCCGTGCTGCACACCCGCGAGGACCCGCCCGGCGGGGGCCCGCTCGCCGCCCTGGACGCCGGCCTGCGGCACACCACCGCCCCCACGGTCCTCGTCCTCTCCGCGGACCTGCCGTTCCTGACCGCCGCGACCGTACGCGGCCTGCTGGCCGCGGCCGCCGCCCCGGCGGACGGGGCGCTGCTGCAGGACGCCTCGGGCCGGGACCAGCCGCTGGTGGCGGCCTATCGCGCCGAGCCGCTGCGCCGCGCGCTGGCCCGGATCCGGGGCGAGCACGGCACACCGGCGGGTCTGCCGCTGCGCGCCCTGCTGGCCGGCCTGACACTCGTCCGGGTCCCGGACCCCACGGCCACCGCCTCCTTCGACTGCGACACCTGGGAAGACCTCGGCGCGGCGCGCGCCCGGATCAGGGAGCATGGACACGTGCTGGACGAATGGATCACCGCAGTCAAGGCCGAACTCGGCATCGACCTCGATGTCGACGTCGCGGCGCTTCTCGACCTCGCGCGGGACGCGGCGCACGGCGTGGCCCGCCCGGCCGCGCCGCTGACGACCTTCCTGATCGGGTACGCGGCGGGCCGGCAGGGCCGGGACGTGAAGGAGCTGTCCGACCGGGCCGCGGCCCTGGCGAACCGCTGGGCCGCGGAGGCCGAGGGGGCGGAGGCC
Organism: Streptomyces sp. NPDC021749; assembly: GCF_040640655.1. Classification (NCBI taxonomy): domain Bacteria; kingdom Bacillati; phylum Actinomycetota; class Actinomycetes; order Kitasatosporales; family Streptomycetaceae; genus Streptomyces; species Streptomyces sp. NPDC021749. The sequence continues at coordinate 222,197 of NZ_JBFACE010000002.1, forward strand.
GAGGGGCCGGCCGGCTCCGGGGGCGCCGCGGACTCCGGAACGAAGCCCGCGGAATGACCGACGGCGAGACCCGCGGGGCGCTCGGCGCCCGGGACGACCGGTGCGGCGGCGACCCGTTCGAGGACGCGCTCGCCCTGGCCAACCACCCCCACGAAGCGGCCACCGGCCCGGCCCGATCGCCGGAGCCGGGCCACGGCATCCCGTCCGCAGGCGTCCCGCGCGCGGCGGCCTCCGGTGCTCCCAGCGCGTGCGGCGGCCACGACCCGGACGGCGCCACCGACCCGGCCGGCCCTTCCGGCCCTGCGGATGCCGGAGCGCCGCCGCCGTCCTCCGGCCCGCGCCGCAGGCCGGCCGCCACGCCCTGGCAGCGCGCCCGTGAACTCGCCGCGCACGCCGTCCCCGGGCCTCCCGCACCGGTGGCCACCCCGCTCGCCGAGGCGCTCGGCCGGACGCTCGCGGTCCCGCTGACCGCCCTCACCGACCTGCCGTCGTTCGACACCTCGGCCATGGACGGCTGGGCGGTCTCCGGCCCCGGCCCCTGGCGCCTCGACCAGCCCGCGGGCGCCGCCGCTCCGGGCATCCTCGCCGGTCAGGCCCCTGCCGAGGCACTCCAGGACGGCCATGCCATCGCGATTGCGACCGGTGCGCGCATCCCGTCCGGTGCCACCGCCGTACTGCGCAGCGAGCACGGCGAGGTACGCGAACTGCCCGGCGGCGCTCGGCAGTTGTCCGCGCCGCGCCCCGTACCACCCGGCCAGGACATCCGCCCGCGCGGGCAGGAATGCCGCCGCGGTGACCACCTGCTGCCGGCCGGCGCGCTGGTGACCCCCGCCGTCCTCGGGCTGGCCGCCGCGGCCGGCTACGACGAGCTGACCGCCTATCCCCGGCCGCAGGCCGAAGTGTTCGTCCTGGGCGACGAGTTGCTGGACCACGGGCTGCCTCAGGGGGGCCGGATCAGGGACGCGCTCGGGCCGATGCTCGGCCCCTGGCTGCAGGCCCTCGGTGTGGTCGCGGCCGCCCCCCGCCACCTCGCCGACGACGCCGACGCGCTGTACGCGGCGCTCGCGGGGTCCACCGCCGACGTGGTGATCACCACCGGCGGCACCGCCGCGGGCCCGGTCGACCACGTGCACCCGATCCTGCGCCGCCTCGGCGCCGAGGTGCTGGTGGACGGCGTGGCGGTGCGCCCGGGGCACCCGATGCTGCTGGCCCGGCTGGCACCGCGCCGGCACCTCGTCGGCCTGCCCGGCAACCCCCTCGCCGCAGTGTCCGGGCTCTGCACGCTGGCCGAGCCGCTGCTCCGGACCCTCGCCGCCCGCCGGCCGCCGGGCCCCTGCCGTACGCCGGTGACCGCGCCGGTGCACGGGCATCCGCACGACACCCGGCTCGTCCCGGTGGCCTACCGCGACGACGAGCGGTACGGCCTGATGGCGGAGCCGCTGCACTTCCACGGTCCGGCCATGCTGCGCGGGATCGCCGCCGCCGATGCGCTGGCGGTCGTCCCGCCCGGCGGTGCACAGCGCGGCACCGAGCTCGAACTCCTGGAACTTCCCTGGTCGGCGGGGTGGTCGGCGGGCGGACCCGAAGACCGGGCCGGGGACCCGTTCGGGCCGGCCGGAAGCCCCGTGTGAAGCTCCCCTCCCACGACAGCACCGCGCACGAGGCGCCCGAGGACCGGTCGCACCGCGTGATGCTGCCGCGTCGCCGCCACTGCGGCAGGTCGCCCGCCGGCTGTTGATGGCGCTGGTGGTGCTGCTGGCGACGGTCTTCATCGTCTGGATGGACCGCGACGAGTACCACGACCACGCCGACGGCACGGTCGACCTGCTCGCTGCAGAGCACGGAGCCGGCTGGACGACGAATGACGGTCACTCAAGCCGGTACGACGTGCCGGAGGGTGACGACGCGTCCGTGGTCACCGGCCCCCGTGCCATCGCTCCGTCCGCGGACGGCGAGTAGCCTCGCGCCCATGCGAGCGATCACTATCCCGGAGCCCGGTGGCCCCGAAGCACTTGTCTGGACGGATGTGCCCGACCCGCAGCCCGGCGAGGGCGAGGTCCTGATCGAGGTCGTGGCCAGCGCCGTGAACCGCGCCGACCTGCTCCAGCGGCAGGGCTTCTACGACCCGCCGCCCGGCGCCTCGCCGTACCCGGGCCTGGAGTGCTCGGGGCGGATCAGCGCGGTCGGCCCGGGCGTGCACGGCTGGGCGGTCGGCGACGAGGTGTGCGCGCTGCTGGCGGGCGGCGGCTACGCGGAGAAGGTCGTGGTCCCGGCCGGGCAGGTGCTGCCGGTGCCGCCCGGCCTGGACCTGGTCACGGCCGCCGCGCTGCCCGAGGTGACCTGCACGGTCTGGTCGAACGTCTTCATGATCGCGCACCTGCGGCCCGGCGAGACGCTGCTGGTCCACGGCGGCGCGAGCGGCATCGGAACGATGGCGATCCAGCTCGCCAAGGCGGTCGGGGCGCGGGTCGCGGTCACCGCCGGCGGCCCCGAGAAGCTGGCCCGCTGCGCGGAGCTCGGCGCGGACATCCTGATCGACTACCGCGAGCAGGACTTCGTCCAGGAGATCCGCAAGGCCACCGACGGCAAGGGCTCGGACGTCATCCTCGACATCATCGGCGCGAAGTACCTGCAGCGGAACGTGAAGGCCCTGGCGGTCAGCGGACGACTTGCGATCATCGGGCTGCAGGGCGGGGTCAAGGCGGAGCTGAACCTCGCCGCGCTGATGGCCAAGCGCGCCGCGATCACCGGCGCCGGGTTGCGCGCCCGCCCGCTCAGTGAGAAGGCGGCCATCGTCGCCGCGGTACGCGAGCACGTCTGGCCGCTGATCGGCAACGGCCAGGTCCGGGCGATCGTGGACCGTACGCTCCCGATGTCCGAGGCCGCGGAGGCGCACCGCGTGGTGGACGCGAGCGTGCACGTCGGCAAGGTCGTGCTGACCGTCTGAAACGGCCGCTGCGGCCTTCCGGACCGCCCCTCCCGAGCCGTCGGCGGATGCCCCGGCGGACAGTCCCAAGATGCCGTGAATCTGATCACATGTGACGCTGGGCTGGACACCCGACGGCTCGGCACGGGAGGGGCACTGTGGTCGCTCCAGCTTTCCGTTCGCGCATTGCCAGCAGTCTGTTGGTCGCCGCCGTCGTCCTGCCCGTCCCGGTGGGAGCCGCTCCCGCGGCGGCCGCGGACCGGCAGGCCACACCGGTGGACCGCTCACCTCAGCTCGTCCGGCCGGGCGATTCGCCGGACGACGACGTGGCGGAGGAATTCCGGCCCGAGATGCTCGGGGCCGAGGCTTTCGCCCCTGAGGACTTCATGGGCGATCTGCCGCAGGGCGAGGAGCCCTACGCGCCGGGCCGGCACCACGCCGGCCACCCGGGGCCTCCGGCCCGCTTCCGCGAGTTCCCGGACGGCTTTCCCGGCTTCCCGTACGGCATGGCGGGCTATCCGCACCGGGGGCCGCACCACCACCCGGGACGCTGGCACGGCCGGTGGCACCACCACCCCCACTCGTTCGGTCCGGGCTTCCACGGCGAGGGTCCCGGCGGTCCGGCCTTTGCGGGCCGCGGCCACACCCGGGAGGCGGGGCCGGACGGGCCGTCCGACTCCGACCGCGCCCATCAGCTGCCCGGCCGCCGCGATCCCGTGCAGCGGCATGCGCCGGTGGCGGACGCATCCGACTCCGCCAGGTCGCACTCCGCGTCGTCGCACCGCGTCAGGGCCGCCGACCGGCGCACCCAGCGCTCGTACGAAAAGCTGCCGCCGCTCCCGTCGCCCACCGTCCCCGAGGACGCGACGACGGGCACGGACGGGGACGCGGACACCGCCCGCCCGTACGCCCTGGAGTCTCCGACGGCCCCGGTCGAACGGGTGCTGCCGATGGGTGCGGGCCTGGCACTGACGGGCCTGGGGCTGGCGTTCCTGGGCCTGCGGCTGCGCCGCCGCTGAGGCCGCCGTTTCTCGCTGCCTCGTTTCACGTGAAACGAGGCAGCGAGACGCACGGTTTCACGTGAAACACTCTCCGTTGTTTCACGTGAAACCGTGGAAATGGTGGGCGTGGTTTCACGTGAAACAGCGAAACCTTGTTGTTTCACGTGAAACGCCAGGGCGGGGGCTTCAGAAAGGTGGATCACGTTCTCCCGGGGGCACCACCGTTCAGAAGCCCTCGTACGAGAGAATGGGCGGCATGGATATGCCGATGAACGAACGGTCGCAGGAGAACCCGCACGTCCTGGTTGTCGGCCCGGACGGCATGGCGCTCGGCAGCGCCGGCTCCGGTGGCGGGGACGACGGCGATGAGCCCCGCGAGGTCCCGGTGACGGACATGGTCGAACAGCCTGCGAAGGTCATGCGCATCGGCAGCATGATCAAGCAGTTGCTGGAAGAGGTGAAGGCCGCGCCCCTCGACGAGGCCAGCCGGGTCCGGCTCAAGGAGATCCACGCCAGCTCGGTGAAGGAGCTGGAGGACGGGCTGGCGCCCGAACTGGTGGAGGAGCTGGAGCGGCTGTCGCTGCCGTTCACCGATGAGTCGGTGCCGACGGAGGCGGAGCTGCGGATCGCCCAGGCGCAGCTGGTGGGCTGGCTGGAGGGTCTGTTCCACGGCATCCAGACCGCGCTGTTCGCCCAGCAGATGGCCGCCCGCGCCCAGCTGGAGTCGATGCGCCGTGCCCTGCCGCCCGGTGTCGTGCCCACGGAGGGCGATGAGGGCAAGCCCCGCCAGGGCGGCGCCCGCTCGGGCCCGTACCTCTGACCTGATGCACGAGGGGCCGGCGCGCGCGATGCGTGCCGGCCCCTTCTGCGTGCGGTGCGACCGTCAGCCGCTGCGACCGGTGGAGATGGTCAGCTCGATGGTGGCGTCCTTGGTCGGGTACCACCAGCTGATGGCGGCGGGGGACTGATCCGTGACGGTGTTCTTGCCCCAGATCGCGCTGTCCTCCTCCTTGACGATCTTGTACTTCCAGCCGGCCGCCTTGATGCACTCCTTCACCGAGTCCAGGTTCTTGAACCGGAACGACGGGAAGAGGATCTTGCGCTTGTCGGAGTAGCTCTTGGTCGGGTTGGTGCACTCGGACGTCAGGATCGTCGCCGTCTTGTCCTCGGGACGGACGCTCTCGCTGGGCGAAGCGGAGTAGCTGGACGGCGTGACGTCGCCGCCGTTGTCGTCGGAGGAGCCGGCGCTCAGACCGATGCCGATCGCTATCGCGGTCACCACGACGACACCGACGATCGCCGAGACCACGATCACCGGGGTGTTGTTCTTCCGCCCACCGGGGCCGCCGGCCGTCGGCATCGAGGCGGTGATCGGCGGCGGGGGCGGGGTGTACGCCGGCGGGGCCTGGTAGCCGCCCGTGTTGAACGGCGCCGGTCCCGGAACGGGACCGGGGACCGGGCCGGGGACCGGCGTCGGGTACGCGTTGTTCGGCGGCGGAGGCGTCTGCGGGCCGAAGGCGGCCGCCTGCGTCGGCTGGTAGGGCTGCTGGACGTTCGACGGGGCCGGCGTCTGCGGGTTGCCGGACGCGGTGGGGAAGACCGCGGAGGCCACCGAGGAACCGCTGGTGCGCGCCCGCGGGCCCTCGCCGATGATCAGCGGGGTGGCGCCGGACTGCCCGGAACCGGCGATCCGCAGACACTCGTCCCGCATCGCCTCGGCGGTCGGGAACCGTTCGTTGGGGTTCTTCTTCAGCGCCCGGGCCACCAGCGCGTCCACGGCCGGCGGCAGCGAGCGGTTGATGCTCGACGGGACCGGCGGCTCTTCCTGGACGTGGGCGTAGGCGATGGCGAGCGGGGAGTCCGCGTCGAACGGCAGCTGGCCGGTCAGCAGCTCGAAGAGCATGATGCCGACGGAGTACAGGTCGGAGCGGGCGTCCACCCCGCGGCCCAGCGCCTGCTCGGGGGAGAGGTACTGCGGGGTGCCGACCACCATGCCGGTCTGGGTCATGGACGTCACGCCGGACTGCATGGCCCGGGCGATGCCGAAGTCCATGACCTTGACGACGCCGCGCTTGTTCAGCATGACGTTGCCGGGCTTGATGTCGCGGTGGACCAGCCCCATCTCGTGGCTGACTTCCAGGGCCGCGAGCACATCGGCCGTGATCTTCAGGGCTTTCTCGGTCGGCATCGCGCCGTGCTGGGCGACGTCGGCGTCGAGGTCGGAGCGCAGCGGCTGGCCCGCGACGTACTCCATGACGATGTACGGCACCATGCCGCCGTCGAGCTCGTCCTCGCCGGAGTCGAAGACCGAGACGATATTGGTGTGCGTGAGCTTCGCCACTGACTGCGCCTCGCGGCGGAAGCGCTCGCGGAAGGCCTGCTCGCGACCGAGCTCGGTGTGGAGTGTCTTGATCGCGACGTCGCGGTCGAGCACGGTGTCGTGCGCGAGGTGCACGGATGCCATTCCGCCGGCCCCGAGAAGATCACGAAGCTGGTAACGTCCTCCGCCGACCGAACGGCCCTCGAATTGGCCCTGAGCGCCGTCCTGGCTCATCGTTCCGCTTCCCCCTAGGCGCACGGCGCACTACCCGTACGTTATAGCGATCAAAATCTGGAATTCCGCAGCCAAGTGTGCCCCAGGGCCCGGACACGTCAAGCCGTGTGCCCGTTCCGTGACCAGATGTGCAAGATCCGGTCACGGGCCTGAGACGTTCGGCACCCTGGGTCACCGGGGGAACTTGCGATGTCAGGCGAACGGCGGGTTTGATGGCCGGTCCACGACGGACCGGTGGGTGCCGCGGAACCTGTAGCGTGCTCTAGCGAAGACCGATGACCTTACCGCTCTCGGGCGGATTGATTCGACGGCGAGGACCGATGGCACCGACGCAGAGCCCCCAGGGCCCGTCCGACCATGAGGCCACCGGCTCCCATGTTCCCGACGCACCGGAGATGTGGGGCAACGGCGGGCTGGTCGGCGACGGCCGTTACCGGCTCACGCGACGACTCGGGCGCGGCGGTATGGCGGAGGTGTTCGCCGCCGAGGACGTACGCCTCGGCCGCACCGTGGCCGTGAAGCTGCTGCGCGCCGACCTCGCCGAGGACCCGGTGTCCAAGGCCCGCTTCACCCGCGAGGCACAGTCCGTGGCCGGGCTGAACCACCACGCGGTGGTCGCGGTCTACGACTCCGGCGAGGACCTGGTCGGCGGCAACACCGTGCCGTACATCGTGATGGAGCTGGTCGAGGGCCGCACCATCCGCGACCTGCTGCTGAACGCCGACGCCCCGCCGCCGGACCAGGCGCTGATCATCGTCTCCGGCGTGCTGGAGGCACTGGCCTACAGCCACCAGCACGGCATCGTGCACCGTGACATCAAGCCCGCGAACGTGATCATCACGAACAGCGGCGCCGTCAAGGTCATGGACTTCGGCATCGCCCGCGCCCTGCACGGTGCGCAGTCCACCATGACCCAGACCGGCATGGTCATGGGCACGCCCCAGTACCTCTCCCCGGAGCAGGCGCTCGGCAAGACCGTCGACACCCGCTCCGACCTCTACGCCACCGGCTGTCTGCTCTACGAACTCCTCGCCCTGCGGCCGCCGTTCACCGGCGAGACCCCGCTCTCGGTCGTCTACCAGCACGTCCAGGACATGCCGGTGCCGCCCTCCGAGGTCGCCGAGGGCGTGCCGCCGGAGCTGGACGGCCTGGTCATGCGGTCGCTGGCCAAGGACCCCGACGACCGGTTCCAGACCGCCGAGGAGATGCGCGGGCTGGTCCAGTACTCGCTGCAGATGCTGCAGGAGCAGGGCGGTCACACCGGCACCTGGAACACCGGCCCGGTCGTCATGCACGAGGGCGGTCACGGCCCGTCCATGGGGACCGCCGCGACCACCGCGCTGCCGCACCCCGACGCCGGCCAGACCGCGGCGCAGCCGATCCTCACGCACGGTATGCGGGAGGACGACGGCGGCTTCGAGGGCGGACCCCGCCCGGCCAAGGGCGGCCGCGGCAAGGTCTGGCTGATCGCGGCGCTCGCGCTCATCGCCATCGCGGTCGGTGTGGCTTTCGCAATGCAGAACACCAAGGACCAGAACCAGAAGCACGAGACCCCCGCCTCGCAGTCGCCGACGCCGAAGAAGCACAAGAAGAGCAGCGAGCCGACGACCGAGGAGCCGAGCACTCCGGAGACCCAGCCGGGCGGCATCGGCGGCGACGGCGGCTCGTACACCCAGCCGTCGACGACGCAGCCGACCACCCCGCCGACGTCCGAGCCGCCGACCTCGCAGCCGCCGACGACCGAGGAGCCGACCACCGAGCCGCCCACCGACACCACCGGTGGCACGGACGACGGCGGCACCGCGGACGGCGGGACCACCGACGGTGGCACCACGGATGGCGGGACGACGGACGGTGGCGCGACGGCCGGGGCGGACAGCGGGACGACCTCGGGCACGGACGGCGGCGCCACACTGGGCACGACCGGCGGCTGACCGGCCGCGCGCGGCCCGGGTCAGCGGGTGAACGCGTCGCACACCGCTCGGTATTCGCGGGTCCACCACACCGCCAGGGCGGCCGCCGCCGGGAACTGCGGGTCGGTGCGGCGGTCGCCGAGCTGGTAGCGCCAGGTGAGCATCCAGAAGTCGTTCAGCCGCTCCCACCACACCCGGTGGACGGCCGCGGCCAGTTCGTCGGCGCCGGCTCCGCAGGCGCTGCGGTAGGCACCCGCGTACGCCGCGACCTTGGCCAGGTCCAGGGTGCCGCAGGGGCGTACGAAGAAGATCGCGGCGGCGCGCACCGCCTCCTCGGCACGGGGCTGTACGCCCAGCCGGTCCCAGTCGACGATCGCGGTCGGCTCGGTGCCGCGGTAGAGCACGTTCAGCGGGTGGAAGTCGCCGTGCACCCAGCCGGGGGCGGGTTCCGCCCCGGGGGCGGGGCGGCGGTGGGCCTGCCGCTCCAGGAGGGCCCGGCGCTCCAGCAGCCGGTGCTCGGCGAGCTCGTCGAAGCTGGTGCGCGGGCGGGCGCAGCGGGCCAGGTCCAGCAGCTCGTCGATGGTCTCGAAGGTCCGTTCCGGGTCGGCGCCGGCGTCCGCGCAGGGCGGCCGGGGCGGGTGCGGTTCGGCGGCCATGACCTGCGCCAGTGCGGTGTGCACCAGCCCGAGCAGGGCGCCGAGCCGGCGGGACTGGCCGGTGGTCAGCACGGCCCCGCTCAGGTGCCGCCCCTCGACCCAGGGGTGCAGGGCGTAGCAGCGGCCGTCGAGGACCGTGACGGTGCGGCCGTCGGCGTCGGCCACGGGCGGGGCGACCGGCAGGCCCAGCGCGGCGAGCCGCCGGGTGGCGCGGTGCTGGCGGGTGATCGCGGCCAGGTCGCCGTCGAGGTGGTGCTTGAGGAAGTAGCGGCCGCGGGTGGTGGCGAGGAAGTAGCCGTGGTTGAGCAGGCCCTCGGCGACGGGTTCGCAGGACAGCGGCGCGCCGGCGCCGGCGTAGCGGCGGAGCAGGGATCCGAGGGTGTCTTTGTCGGGTGTCGCCGCCGTCCGGACGACAGATGAGCGCAGCACGCGCCAGATGTTAGATCAACTACACCTATGCGGGTGGGGGTATCGGAAAGCCTCACACTGAGTGAGCGAGCTCGTAGGGCGGCGCCGCGGTGAGGTGACGTTTCCCCGTCCAGCGTCCGCCGACTGGCCGCGCCCCGCCCGTAGGGGTGCGGGCCGAACGGCTCGATGGCACGGTGGTGGCCGCTGGGCACGCCCCCGGGGCCCGCGCCGCGGCCGCCCTGTGGTCCGTCGGTCAGCGGCGCTCCGCCTGCCTGCGCGCCACATAGGCGGCGGCCTGGGAGCGGCGTTCCATGCCGAGCTTGGAGAGCAGGCTGGAGACGTAGTTCTTGATGGTCTTCTCGGCGAGGTGGAGCCGCTCCCCGATGGCGCGGTTGGTCAGCCCCTCGCCGATCAGGTCGAGGATCTTGCGCTCCTGCTCGGTCAGGCTCGCCAGCCGGTCGTCCTCCTTGGCGGCATTGCCGTCGCGCAGCCGCTCCAGTACGCGGGCGGTGGCCACGGGGTCGAGCAGCGACTTGCCGGCGGCCACGTCGCGTACCGCGGAGAGCAGTTCGTTCCCCCGGATGGCCTTGAGGACATAACCGGACGCACCGGCCATGATCGCATCGAAGAGCGCCTCGTCGTCCGCGAAGGAGGTGAGCATGAGGCACTTGACGTCCGGAATCTGTGAACGGATCTCCCGGCAGACCTCGACGCCGCTGCCGTCCGGCAGCCGGACGTCCAGCACCGCCACGTCGGGACGCGTCGCAGGGATCCTGACCAGGGCATCTGCGGCGGTGCCGGCCTCGCCGACCACCTCGATGTCGGCCTCGACCGCGAGCATTTCGTGGACGCCACGCCGGACGACTTCATGGTCATCGAGCAGAAATACCGTGATTTTTCCGTCTTCGGGCACGGGGTCAGTCTCACACATCAAGTCTTCCCGTGCTCCAGGTCACCGATATAACGTGCCGTTGTCCCGGCGGCCTGCAACGCTGTGACCAGGAGTTGTTCCAGCCTTTGCGATTTTACTTGGAAATCCAAGCAAAATCGCAGGTCAGCGCCGTTTCCACTTCGGCTTTGACAATGGGTAACGTGCAATGAGCAGGCCACTGTCCGGGAGCTTTGTTCCACCCGGATCCGGCCGCGTTCGCACACACCCCGTGCGCCGTATCGGATACCGGGTGAGCCGCAATACGGCCACCGGCGGACCCCGGGGGCCGGACAGACGGAGGAGCAGCACGTGACCGTGGAAGGCACTGCGCAGCGGAAAAACACCCGCGGCAGCAGCAAGCGCACCACCGCCAAAAAGGCGACGCCGGCCAAGAAGGCGTCCCCGGCAAGGGCCCGCGACAACGCCCGGCCCGACGAGGCGGAGCAGGATCAGCTCGTACAACTGCTGACCCCGGAAGGGAAGCGGGTCGAGCACCCGGACTACTCCATCGACCTTTCCCCCGAAGAACTGCGCGGCCTCTACCGCGACATGGTGCTGACGCGGAAGTTCGACGCCGAGGCGACCACCCTCCAGCGCCAGGGCGAGCTGGGCCTGTGGGCCTCCCTGCTGGGCCAGGAGGCGGCGCAGATCGGCTCCGCCCGGGCCCTGCGCGACGACGACTACGTCTTCCCGACGTACCGCGAGCACGGCGTCGCCTGGTGCCGCGGGGTCGACCCGACGAATCTGCTGGGCATGTTCCGCGGCGTCAACAACGGCGGCTGGGACCCCAACAGCAACAACTTCCACCTCTACACCATCGTGATCGGTTCGCAGACGCTGCACGCGACCGGCTATGCGATGGGTGTCCAGAAGGACGGCGCGGATTCCGCGGTCATCGCGTATTTCGGTGACGGTGCCTCCAGCCAGGGCGATGTCGCGGAATCCTTCACGTTCTCCGCGGTGTACAACGCCCCCGTCGTGTTCTTCTGCCAGAACAATCAGTGGGCCATTTCCGAACCCACCGAGAAGCAGACCCGGGTGCCGCTCTACCAGCGCGCCCGCGGCTTCGGATTCCCCGGCGTACGGGTCGACGGCAATGACGTGCTGGCCTGTCTCGCGGTGACCAAGGCGGCACTGGAGCGGGCGCGCACCGGCCAGGGCCCGATGCTGATCGAGGCGTTCACCTACCGGATGGGCGCGCACACCACCTCCGACGACCCGACGCGCTACCGCGGGGACGAGGAGCGGGTGGCCTGGGAGGCCAAGGACCCGATCCTGCGGCTGCGGACGTACCTGGAGGCCGAGGGCCTGGTCGACGAGGCGTACCTCGCGACCATCGACGAGGAGAGCGAGGCCCTGGGCAAGCGGGTCCGCGAGGCGGTACGCGCCATGCCGGACCCGGACACCATGGCCATCTTCGAGAATGTCTATGCCGACGGGCACGCGCTCGTCGATGAGGAGCGCGCGCAGTTCGCCGCGTACCAGGCGTCGTTCGTCGATGCCGATGTCCTGGCGGAGGGGAACTGACCATGGCCGTCCACGAGAAGATCACCATCGCCAAGGCGATCAACGCCTCGCTCCGCGCCTCCATGGAGGCCGACCCCAAGGTCCTCGTCATGGGCGAGGACGTCGGCAAGCTCGGCGGCGTCTTCCGGGTCACCGACGGACTGCAGAAGGACTTCGGCGAGGACCGGGTGATCGACACCCCGCTCGCCGAGTCCGGCATCGTCGGCACCGCGATCGGCATGGCCCTGCGCGGCTACCGCCCGGTCGTCGAGATCCAGTTCGACGGCTTCGTCTTCCCCGCCTACGACCAGATCGTCACCCAGCTCGCCAAGATGCACGCCCGCGCGCTGGGCAAGGTCAAGGTGCCGGTCGTGATCCGCATCCCGTACGCGGGCGGGATCGGCGCGGTCGAGCACCACTCCGAGTCCCCCGAGGCGCTGTTCGCGCACGTCGCGGGCCTCAAGATCGTCACTCCCTCGAACTCCTCCGACGCCTACTGGATGCTCCAGCAGGCCATCGCGGGCGACGACCCGGTCATCTACTTCGAACCCAAGCGGCGCTACCACGACAAGTCGCGGCTGGACACCGAGTCGATCCCGGACCCGCTGCACAAGGCCCGGGTCACCCAGAGCGGCTCGGACCTGACGCTGGCCGCCTACGGCCCGATGGTGAAGGTCTGCCTGGACGTCGCCAGGGTCGCGGCCGAGGAGGGCAAGTCGGTCGAGGTCGTCGACCTGCGCTCGCTCTCCCCGATCGACTTCGACACCCTGCAGTCGTCGGTGCAGAAGACCGGGCGCCTGGTCGTCGTCCACGAGGCGCCGGTGTTCTTCGGTGCCGGTGCGGAGATCGCCGCCCGGATCACCGAACGGTGCTTCTACCACCTGGAGGCCCCGGTCCTGCGCGTCGGCGGCTTCCACTCCCCGTACCCGCCCTCCCGGCTGGAGGACGAGTACCTTCCGGGGCTGGACCGGGTGCTGGACGCCGTCGATCGTGCGCTGGCGTACTGAGGGTTTGAGGAGAGTTCGTGAGCATGACTACAGGCACCGCCAACGCCCAGCGCTTCCGCGAGTTCAAGATGCCCGACGTGGGCGAGGGGCTCACCGAGGCCGAGATCCTCAAGTGGTACGTCCAGCCCGGTGACAGCGTCACCGACGGCCAGGTCGTGTGCGAGGTCGAGACCGCCAAGGCCGCCGTCGAACTGCCCATCCCCTACACCGGGGTGGTGCACGAACTGCGCTTCGGCGAGGGCGTCACCGTCGACGTCGGCACCGCCATCATCGCGGTGGACACCGACCCGGGCGCGGGACCGGCCGGGGCCCCCACGACCGGGAGCGCGCCGCAGGAGGCCGCTCCGGCCGAGGAGGACGCCGAGCCGCAGGGCCGCCAGGCGGTCCTGGTCGGCTACGGCGCCGCGCCGTCCTCGACCAAGCGCCGGGCCCGCAAGCCGCAGGCCGGTGTGCCGTCGCAGCCGGAGCCGGTGAAGGCCGCAGTCCAGGCCGAGCTGAACGGACGGACCGCGGCGCCGCAGCCGGCCGCTCCCGTCGCACCCCGGCCGGCCGCCGCGGTGACGGCGGACGCCCGGCCCGTGGGCGCCGGGACCGCCGGGCGGCCGCTGGCCAAGCCGCCGGTGCGCAAGCTCGCCAAGGACCTCGGCATCGACCTGGCGACCGTCTCTCCGACCGGGCCGGACGGCATCATCACCCGCGAGGACGTGCACGCGGCCGCCGCCCCGGCGGCGCAGGCACCGGCCGCGGAGGCGCCCGCCGTGCCGGCCGCTCCCGCGGTGACCGGTGTCGTGGACGCCGCGGCCCGCGAGCGGCGGGTGCCGGTCAAGGGCGTACGCAAGGCCACCGCGCAGGCGATGGTGTCCAGCGCCTTTACCGCGCCGCACGTCACGGAGTTCATCACCGTCGACGTGACCCGCACCATGAAGCTCGTCCAGGAGCTGAAGCAGGACCCGGACATGGCGGGCCTGCGGGTCAACCCGCTGCTGATCGTCGCCAAGGCCTTCCTGGTCGCCCTCAAGCGGCACCCGGAGGTCAACGCGGCCTGGGACGAGGCGAACCAGGAGATCGTCTACAAGGGCTACGTGAACCTCGGCATCGCGGCGGCCACCCCGCGCGGGCTGATCGTCCCGAACATCAAGGACGCCGGGTCCAAGACGCTCCCCCAACTCGCCCAGGAACTGGGCGAATTGGTCGCCACCGCCCGCGAGGGCAAGACCTCTCCGGCGGCCATGAGCGGCGGCACCGTCACCATCACCAACGTCGGCGTCTTCGGCGTCGACACCGGTACGCCGATCCTCAACCCGGGGGAGTCGGCGATCCTCGCCGTCGGTGCGATCAAGCTCCAGCCCTGGGTGCACAAGGGCAAGGTGAAGGCGCGCCAGGTCACCACCCTCGCGCTGTCCTTCGACCACCGCCTGATCGACGGTGAGCTGGGCTCCAAGCTGCTCGCGGATGTCGCGGCGGTCCTGGAGCGGCCGAAGCGGCTGATCACCTGGGGCTGACCCGGGATGCGGGGCCGGTCGGGCCAGGGCGTCGTTTCACGTGAAACGACGCCTGGGGCCGGGGCCGGTGTTTCACGTGAAACACCGCCCCACGCCCCTGCCGGACCGGCCCGCCCGCATGCCAGGGGCGTGCCCGGTGCCGTCCCGTCCGGTGCCGTCGACGAGCAGCTGATCGTCCGGCCTGCGCCCGCGCTCCGGCCCTACGTCAGCTCCTACGCCGCTTACCGGCAGGCCGGGGTCCCGCCCGCCCTGCACCGCGGTGTGCCCTCGCCACGGCTGACCCTGATCTTCACCCTCGACGAGCCGCTCACCCTGGCCGGCCACCCGGACCCCGGCCAGGCCCCCGGCAGCTACGACACCCTCCTCGGGGGACTGCACACCCGTCCCGCGCTGATCACCCATCAGGGCCGCCAGTCCGGCATCCAGCTCGGTCTGCACCCTTTGGGTGCCCGTGCGCTGCTGGGCCTGCCGGCCGGGGAGCTGGCCGGTATCGACCTCCCCGCAGACGCGGTGCTCGGGCCGCGGGGCCGGGAACTCGCCGAGCGGCTGCGGACGACCGGAAGCTGGCCGGAGCGGTTCGCGCTGCTGGACGCCCATCTGCTGCGGTGGCTGGACCGGGAGCAGGGTGGGGTGGGGCCCGTCCCGGCGCCCGAGGTCGCCCGCGCCTGGCAGCTGCTGACCGCGTCCCGGGGCGCCGTACCGGTCGCGGAGCTCGCCGATGACGTCGGCTGGAGCACCCGCCATCTGACCGCCCGCTTCCGGCAGGAGACCGGTCTGACGCCCAAGACCGTCGCCCGGGTCATCCGTTTCGACCGCGCACGACGGCGGCTGGGTGCCGCGGCCCGTACCGGCTCGCCCCCGCCGCTCGCCGAACTGGCCGCCGACTGCGGCTACTTCGACCAGGCGCACCTCGCCAGGGAGTTCCGCTCGCTGGCCGGCTGTCCGCCCAGCCGGTGGCTCGCCGAGGAGTTCCGAAACGTCCAAGCCCCGGCGGACGGCTGCGCGGAAGGCTGAGGCCGACGGCCCACCCGGGGCCGTACCGACCGAGGAGGAACGCGCTCATGCCCGACACCGCGTCCGAGACCACCATGTCCCCGCACGGCTCCGTGACGGCACCGGCGCCCCAGGTGTGGCCGATGCTCCGGGCCCGCGACGCCCGCGCCCTGATCCGGTTCCTGACCGAGGCATTCGGCTTTGAAGAAATCGCGGTCCACGGCGACGGGGCGCGGGTCGAGCACGCCCAGCTCTCCTGGCCCGAGGGCGGCGGCATCATGCTCGGTTCCGTCCGCGCGGCGGACGACGACCCCTGCGGGCTGCAGCCGGGCACCTTCGGCGCCTATGTCGTCACCGGCCGGCCCGACGCGCTGTGTGCCCGCGCCCGGGCAGCCGGCGCGGAGATCACCGACGAACCGGCCGACACCGCCTACGGCTCACGGGGATTCAGTGCCCGCGACCCCGAGGGCAATCGCTGGTCCTTCGGCACGTACCGCGGCGAGCCCCGGGCGGTATGGCCGTAGCGCCGGTCAGCCGCGGATGAGTTCCACGGCGCGGCTGAAGTGGGCCACCGGCCCGGTCGGAGCGGATTCATCGGCGTGTGCGGCGCCGCGGGTCAGCGCGACCCCCGCCCACAGGCCGGCGACGATCAATGCCAGTACGACGGTGTTCCGCGCACGACGGCCGGCGTTCGTCCTGGACTGCATGGTCAACTCCCCTGGAATCCCGGAGCCTCCCCGGCTCCATGTCTCCATTCACCCATGGGATTCGGGCCGATCCGTACGCGCCAGGTACGGACTCGGGTCAGACCTGAGGTGGACACGCCGTCCCCCTGTGGTCCCTCTTGCGAGCGGTGCCGGGAAAGGGTTTGCCGTCGTCGGACCGGGCCGCTTACGGTCGGTGTAATGAGCAGCGATCTGATCATCCGCCGGTACCGGGACGCTGACCAGGGCGTTGTCGTCGCTCTCTGGTCGCGGGCCGTGCGCCGGGCGATCCGTTCATCGAGGGGGAGGGCGAGGGCGAGCGCGCGCGGATCCTCCGCGAGGTGTATCTCGTCCGGGCCGAGAACTGGGTCGCCGAGCGCGCGGGCACGGTCGTCGGGCTGCTCGGCCTGCTCCCCGGTGGCGAGATCGGCGGGCTGTTCGTCGCGCCGGAGGCCCAAGGCGGCGGTGTCGGACGGCAGTTGGTGGAACACGCTGCGGCCCGGTACGGCGCGCTGACCCTGGGGGTCTTCGAGGGCAATGCCCGCGCCCGCCGTTTCTACGCGCACCTGGGCTTCACCGAGCGGGAGCGGCGGGTGGACGAGGAGACCGGCCACCCGCTGCTCGTGCTGGAGCGGGCGGCGCCGCTGAAGTCGGTGGGCTGGCTGCACGTGCGGGAGGGCCGGCTGCTGAGCGTCCGCACCCGCGGCAACGACACCTTCTACCTCCCCGGCGGCAAGTACGAACCCGGCGAGTCCGCCCGCGAGGCGCTGTCCAGGGAGCTGTCCGAGGAGCTCGGCCTGGACGTCCCCGCCGGAACACTGACGGAGGCGTTCGTCATCCATGACGTCGCGCACGGCAAGAACGGCCGCCGGCTGCACATGACGTGCTTCACCGGCGGGCCGCAGGACATCGTGCCGGTGCCGGGCCTGAAGATCGCCGAGTACGCGTGGTTCGACGGCCGGGAGGCACGTGAGCGCTGCGCCCCGGCCCACTCCCAGGTGGTGGACCGCCTGGTGGCCCAGGGGCGGATGCCGGGCTGACGTACGCCCCCTGAGCTGCCCGGCGGATCGCCCGCATCCACCGCTCGTCCGCATCGCGGAATCACGTTTCGGACGCATACCTGTTGTATCTATCCTGTGCGCATGCCTTCATCGTCCACGCCCACCGCCCCCGCCAGAGAATCCGCCGCCAAACAGCCGCCCGCCGCCGAACGGGTCTATGCGCACGTCAAGGACGCCGTCCTGCAGCGCCGCTACGAGGGCGGCATGCTGCTCACCGAGGGCGAGCTGGCCGACGCGGTGGGCGTGTCACGGACGCCGGTGCGCGAGGCCCTGCTGCGCCTGGAGGTCGAAGGGCTGCTCAAGCTCTACCCGAAGAAGGGCGCCATGGTGCTGCCGGTCTCCGCGCAGGAGATCGCCGACGTGGTCGAGACCCGGCTGCTGGTGGAGAAGCACGCCGCCGCCAAGGCGGTGCCCGCGAGCGAGCCGCTGCTCACCGAGCTGACCGAGCTGCTGGACACCATGCGCGAGCAGGCCGCCTCCGGTGATCTGGCCGCCGTGTCCGTCACCGACCGCGCCTTCCACGCCGCCATCGTGCGCAACGCCGGCAACCAGATCCTGGACCGCCTCTACGAGCAACTGCGCGACCGCCAGCTGCGGATGGGCGTCGCGGTGATGCACGCCCACCCCGACCGGATCGCCAAGAACATCGCCGAGCACGCCGAGATCCTCGACGCGCTGCGGGCCGGCGATCCGGACGCCGCGACCGACGCCGTGCACCGGCACGTCAGCTGGGTCCGCAACCTCGCCCAGGGAGACGTGCGATGAGCGGGGACACCGGCGGACCGGACGGCTCCATAGACGGCGGCTCCGGCCCGTGCTCCGTGGGCGGCGGTTCCGCCCGCTCCGGCACGGGCGGCGCCCGGCTGCTGCCCTCCGACCCGCCCGGCGGCCCCCGGGCCATGGCGGTCTGGGGCATCGGCGTCGCCGTCTACTTCGTCGCGATCACCTACCGCACGAGCCTGGGCGTGGCCGGACTGGACGCCGCCGAGCGCTTCCACATCAACGCCTCGGCGCTGTCGACCTTCTCCATCCTCCAGCTGCTGGTGTACGCGGGGATGCAGATCCCCGTCGGTCTGCTGGTCGACCGGCTCGGCGCCAAGAAGGTGCTGACCCTCGGCGTCGTGCTCTACACCGCCGGCCAGTTCGGCTTCGCGCTGTCCGCCTCGTACCCCATGGCGCTCGGCTCGCGCGCGCTGCTGGGCTGCGGTGACGCGATGACCTTCATCAGTGTGCTGCGGCTGGGCTCCCGCTGGTTCCCGGCCCGGCGCGGCCCGATGATCGCGCAGATCGCCGCGCTGGTCGGGATGGCCGGCAACCTGATCTCCACCCTCGTCCTCGCCCGCTTCCTGCACACCTTCGGCTGGACCCCGACCTTCGCCGCCAGCGCGGCGGGCGGCATCGTCGTGCTGATCGTGCTGCTGGTCTTCCTCAAGGACCACCCCGAGGGCTTCGAGCCGCCGCCCGCCCCGGCCGGCCACACCGACGCCGGGTTCGTGCGCCGGCAGATCGCGGACGCCTGGCGGGAACCCGGCACCCGGCTGGGCATGTGGGTGCACTTCACCACCCAGTTCCCGGCCATGGTCTTCCTGCTGCTGTGGGGGCTGCCGTTCCTCGTCGAGGCACAGGGGCTCTCCCGCGGTACCGCCGGGGAACTGCTCACGCTGGTGGTGCTCTCCAACATGGCCGTGGGGCTGGTCTACGGCCAGATCATCGCCCGCCACCACGCCGCCCGCATGCCGCTGGCTCTGGGCACGGTCGGCACCACCGCGCTGCTGTGGGCGATCGTGCTGAGCTGGCCGTCCGCCCATGCGCCCATGGGGCTGCTGATCGCGCTGTGCGCGGTGCTGGGTGCCTGCGGCCCGGCGTCGATGATCGGCTTCGACTTCGCCCGGCCCGCCAATCCGCCCGAGCGCCAGGGCACCGCCTCCGGCATCGTCAACATGGGCGGTTTCACCGCATCCATGACGACCCTGCTCGCCATCGGCGTCCTGCTCGACGCGACCGGGGACGACTACCGGATCGCCTTCGCCTCGGTCTTCGTTCTCGAAGCGGTCGGCGTCTCACAGATCCTGCGGCTGCGCCGCCGGGCCGCCCGCCGCGAGCGCGAGCGGCTGGTCGTCAGCCGGGTCGAGGCGGTGCATGTGCCGGCCTGAGCAGCGCTGTTTCACGTGAAACGGCGGATGGTGTTTCACCTGAAGCAGCGGATGGTGTTTCACGTGAAACGGGGGCCGGCCGACGCGTCATGTCCGCCGGCCCGACGTCGCTACGGCGTGACCGCGAGGTTGTCCAGGATCGCCTCGGCCAGCTCCTGGTCACCATCGATCTTGATCTGCTCGGCGACCGCCGCCGGGCGGACCCGGCCGCAGGCCAGCTGGTGGAAGGTGTCCCAGTCCAGGGCGAGCGTCACCGTCGGGCCCAGCGAGACGCTGCCGTCGATGGTGGCGTTGCCCTCGTTGTCGATCCGGACCGTGCGCAGGAACTCCACCGGTCCGCTGACGTCGAAGACCACCACCGAACCGGCCGGCGCCTGGGCCCTCTTGGAGACGATGCCGGGCAGCACCTTGACCAGCAGATCGCGGGCCACCTGCGCGCCGGGGGAGTCGAGATTGCCGGGCTTGCCGAGCGCCCGGCGCAGGTCCTGCTCATGCACCCAGACGTCGAACGCACGCTGCTGGAGCACGAATTCCAGCGACCGGTCCTCATCGAGCGGGCTGCGCACCACCGCGTCGGGCTGCCGGGACTCGTTGCGCAGCTGCCGGGAACGCCGGATGACGGTGTATTCGAGTTCGCTGAGCATTTCCGGCGCGGTGTGGTGCCGGCGGACGTCGACCTGCACCTCCATGCGGCGCGCCGACTCACTGCGGACGTGGTAGAGGTCGCGCGGCAGCGTGTGGATCGGCCGTGGATCGCCCAGCATTTCGCATTCCAGGCCGATGATGTGGGAGACCACATCGCGAACCGACCATCCTGGCAGGCACGTCGCCCGGTTCCACTCGCCTTCGACGAGCGGAGTCACCAGCTCGGTTATCGCTTCTATGGAGTGCGTCCAGGCATCGATGGAGGACTGAAGGCTGGGATGGACGGTCACGGGACCCCTCGGACGGTTCGTACGCGGGCTGCTGTCTGTGCAGTTAAGTTACCGCTGCGCACGGGCACCCCGGCAGTGCTTTCGGGGGACCATCGTAGGACGAGGCCCCGTTACCGCAGCGGGTTCCGGCGCACCGTTCCGGGCGCCCGCGGTTCAGTCCACGCCGCGCTCCCGTTCGGCCAGCCGGATCACGCACACCGCGACGGCGATGAGCAGCGCCGGATCCGCGTCGTCCCGTACGACCTTGACCGCATACGTGTCGCGCACGGTCAGCCAGCGCCGCGAGATGTCGGCGAGCAGTTCGCCCTCGTACTCGACCGCGAACTCCCGGTCCAGGATCCTGCCGCTGACGTCCAGCACGGTGCCGTCCGCCAGCTCCACGCGGTAGTGGTTGCGCAGCAGTGAGAGCCGCTTGCGGCGGATGGTGGCCAGCGGCGCGTCGTCCCGCTCGATCGTCATCGTGTCGCGCAGGGCCAGCATCTTCTTCCGGATGGTGATCAGCACCCGCCCTTGGGGGTCCTTCAGCTCGAAGGTCTCCCGCAGCCGGAGCGCCTTGCCGTCCACGAGGAAGGCGTGGCGGCCGTGCTCGTCGTCGATCCAGTAGTCGTCGCCGATGCCGAAGATCCGGTCGCGGACGAGGAAGGTGCCGGAGCGCGGCGGCTGCGCCGCGGAGGAGGGCTGCATGGCTGACCTGTTCCCCGGCGCCCCTGCGGAATGCGCATGCACCCGAGTGACGTTGAATGTCCACATGGCTTCACGTGCGCGCGTCCGGGCCCCCGAGCTGATCGGCAAGGGCGGCTGGCTGAACACCGGTGGCAAGGATCTGAAGCTCGCAGACCTTCGAGGTCGCACATTGATTCTCGATTTTTGGACGTTCTGCTGTGTGAACTGCCTGCACGTCCTGGACGAGCTGCGCGAGCTGGAGGAGACGTACCGCGACACGGTCGTGATCATCGGTGTGCACTCCCCGAAGTTCGTGCACGAGGCCGAGCACCAGGCCGTGGTGGACGCCGTCGAGCGGTACGGCGTCGAGCACCCGGTCCTCGACGACCCCGAGCTCGCCACGTGGAAGCAGTACGCGGTGCGGGCCTGGCCGACTCTGGTGGTCATCGATCCCGAGGGGTACGTCGTCGCGCAGCACGCCGGCGAGGGCCATGCGCACGCCCTCGCCACGCTCGTCGAGGAGCTGGAGGCGGAGCACGAGGCGAAGGGCACCCTGCGGCGCGGCGACGGCCCGTACGTACCGCCGGAGCCGGTCGCCACCGACCTGCGCTTTCCCGGCAAGGCGGTCCGGCTGCCGGGCGGCAGCTTCCTGGTCTCCGACACCACCCGCCACCAGCTCGTCGAGCTGGCCGCGGACGGCGAGCGGGTGCTGCGCCGGATCGGCAGCGGTGAGCGCGGTCTGACGTCCGATACCTTCAACGAACCGCAGGGTCTGGCCCTGCTGCCGGACGGCAAGGTCGCCGTCGCGGACACCGTCAACCACGCCCTGCGGGTCTTCGATCCTCTCGACGGCACGCTGGAGACGGTGGCCGGCACCGGCAAGCAGTGGTGGCAGGGCTCACCGACGTCCGGACCGGCGCGCGAGGTCGCGCTCTCCTCCCCGTGGGACGTCGCCTGGTGGCAGGACCGGCTGTGGATCGCGATGGCCGGTGTCCACCAGCTGTGGACGTACGACCCGGTCACCGGCACGGTCGAGGTGGCCGCCGGCACGACGAACGAGGGCCTGGTGGACGGCCCGGCCGCCGAGGCCTGGTTCGCCCAGCCGTCCGGGCTCGCGGCGGCCGGTGACCGGCTGTGGATCGCGGACTCGGAGACCAGCGCGGTCCGCTGGGTCGAGCCCGCGGAGGACGGCGGCGGATACGTCATCCGCACGGCCGTCGGCACCGGCCTCTTCGACTTCGGACACCGCGACGGCGCCGCGGACCAGGCGCTGCTCCAGCACCCGCTGGGCGTCACCGCACTGCCCGACGGTTCGGTCGCGATCGCGGACACCTACAACCACGCGCTGCGCCGGTACGACCCGGCGAGCGGCGAGGTGACGACGCTGGCGACGGACCTGCGCGAGCCGTCCGACGCGGTGCTCGTCGACGACGACATCGTGGTCGTCGAGTCCGCGCGGCACCGGCTGACCCGGCTGCGGTTGCCCGAGGAGGCGGTCCGGGTGGAGGCGGTGGCGCACCGTACCCAGCGCGCGGCCACCGAGGTGGCGCCGGGCGCGCTCCTGCTCGACGTGGTCTTCCAGGCACCGGCGCGCCAGAAGCTCGACACCCGCTACGGTCCGTCGACCCGACTGCTGGTCAGCGCGACCCCGCCGGAGCTGCTCGCGGACGGCGCGGGCGCCGGCACCGACCTCAGCCGGGAGCTGGTGCTCGCGGACGGGGTGACCGAGGGCGTGCTGCACGTCTCGGCGATGGCCGCCTCCTGCGACGACGCCCCGGACATCGAGTACCCCGCCTGCCATGTGCACCAGCAGGACTGGGGCGTTCCGGTCACCGTCACCGAGGACGGTGTGGCGCGGCTCGGGCTGGTGCTGGCGGGCCTGGACGCCGAATGACCACCGGCGCCCGGGCCCGTTGACGGGGCCCGGGCCACGCCGGTGCGGCCTCGGCGGTGGCAGTGCCGGGTTACTTCCCGACGCCGGCCATCACTTCGGCCCCGTGGACGCTGTGCGACCAGTTGGTGACCTTGCTCTTGCCGACGGAGATGTGCAGCCGCTTCTCCGCGAAGTTCAGGGTGACCGGGCCGCGCGTGACGGAACTCGCGGAGATGCCCATGAAGTTGATGGTCACCGACTTCTGCTCGGTGCCCTTGCTGGCCGCGGTGTTGGTCGGGATGACCGCGTACGCGTAGCCCTTTGCGGGCACGTCGGTGGTCGGGCCGCCCAGGGCACCGGGGTCGCCCGTCAGCAGCGGCAGCGGCGCCTTGGCGTTGTTGAAGCGCAGCTGCGGGCCGTTGTACAGCCGGCACGTGTTGCTGGTGTTGTTCTTGAACTTCACCGTGACATGGCTGTCCGGGCCGGTCTGCTGGGAGAACGTGACCCGGTAGGTGCTGGGCCAGCAGGGGGACACCCGGCGCGACGCCGCCCCGGCTCCCGCGCCCGCCGCGGCCGCACCGCCGCCGATGATCTTGCGCTTCTTGCTCTTGGAGGACGAGGAGGAGGTCTTCTTCGACTTCTTCGAGGAGTGGCTGTTGCAGCCGGTCAGCGCGAGCGAACCGGCCAGCCCGAGGGCCAGTGCGGCGTACGCGGCGGAGCGGCGGCGGGAGCGGGGTGCGGTCATGGGTGGAGTCCCCCAGTGGGTCGCTACGGTCAGCGAGGCGTGTCTGTCATGGCACGGCCACGATATCGACTGCGGTTCGATCTTCCAGGGTGGGTTTATCGCGGCTCCGGTGGGAGCGCCATCGCCGCACGTCATGAGGGACGGCGGAATCGCGGGCCGCGGGACCGGGGTCAGGATCCCTCCGGACAGGTCGGCAATGGGGTGTTTTCCAGCTGTTCCGGGCGGATGCGAATGCCCGGCACCCACATCCGGGTGCCGTGGTGATCGACCCGGAACCAGATGCTGCTGTGCCCGCCCGCCTCGTCGGTGACCGTCACGCCGTTGGCGATCCGGCACACCGCGTGCAGTACGTCACCGTGCCAGGCGTGCCCCACGACGTTGGAGCGCCGGTACACCTGGTAGGGATCACGGGCCAGGCCGAGCGCACAGTTCTCGGTGCGGGGGTGTTGGCAGGCCCGTTCGACGTTGTGGACGGTGATCCGGGCGGACCCGGTGCCTTGTGCCGAGGCCTCCGTGCCCCGCGCTCCGCCCGCGCCCCCGGTGCCGTGCGAGGAGCCGTCCGACGTCCGGTCCGGCCCGGTCAGTGCCGGAATGGCCACCGCGGCACCGGCCAGCACGGCGGCTGTCCCGAGTGCGGCGAGTACCAGCGGCAGTCGACGCCGTCCCCGCGCCCCTTGCTCCGATCCCTGCTCTGCCGCCTGGCCCGTCGGTCCGCCCGTCCCGTCCACCTCATGTGCGACCGCGGCGCCCGAGTCCGCCGCCTCCTGGGCCCGGTGCAGCAGCTCGACGAGTGCGGGCAGCCGGTCCTCGCCGGTGAAGGAGAGCGTGCACCACTGCACCAGTAGCCGTTCGTCGGGCAGGCCCTGGCCCCGCAGATAGCGCGAGAGGGAGGAGCGGCTCGCCGGTAACCGGTTCTCCAACTGCTTGAGGCTGTAGCCGAGTTCGCCGTGCATACGGCGCAGGGCGGTGGCGAAGTCGCGGGCGGGACCGACGAGTTCGTCGGGGAGAGGGGCCAGTGGCTTACGTCGGGGATGAGCGGCGTGGTTCTGATTGCCAGGCACATCCCGCATTCCAGCACAGCGGACATGCACGCGCGAGGGGCACTTCCGCTCCCCTGTGACGGAAGTGCCCCTCGTTACACGATCCGGATCGGGTCCGGACCGGCTGGTGACGTTTCACGTGAAACGGGCCCGGAACGGTCGGTGGCGTTTCACGTGAAACGAGCCGTGCAGCAACCGCGCCGTTTCACGTGAAACAGCGACGGGCGATCTACGGCGCGTCAGTCGCCGAACATCACCGGGCGGTACGGCGTGAACTCCTCGTCGCCGCCCGGCAGGCCGTAGGTCAGCGTCCGGTGGTCGGTGCCGTGGCCGCCGCGCTGCTCGTATGCCGTGTACGAGGAGTGCGCGTCGTTGTTCCACTTCTCGAAGATCACCACGTGCCGGTTGTTGTTGTCCCCGGACGCATCGATGAGCAGGTCACCGGGCTTGAGCTCGCCCGGCGAAATCGGCCGGGTGATGCTGCGGTTGGTGGCCAGCCCCACCGTGTTGGTGCCCGGCGTCGGCAGCCCGAGCGCCATGGACACATAGCCCGAGCAGTCCTGGCGATAGCCGTCCGTCCACACCTCGGCCTGGCTGTACGGGACCTGGGCGCCATGGTTGGCGGTGAGCCAGGTGGCGGCCCGGTTCAGCATCTCCTGGCGGGAGCCGCCCGGCTCGGGCCGGCCGCCACCGCCCTGGACCGGTATGCCCGGCAGCCGGGCCTGCGGTATGTCCACCGCGACCACCGTGAGGAAGCCGGTGACCGGGCCGGTGAGGTGGGCCATGTACGTCGAGCAGGCGCTCCCCGCGCACACCTCGTGCCCGGTGTCGGCCTGGCGGTCGGCGGTGATCCGGTCCTGGCCCGCAGCGGTCTTGTTGATCAGGCCGACGGCAGGGGAGTGGATGTCGGGGCCGGCGTGCACCACCCAACGCGTCCCCCAGGTGGGAAAGTCCGCGGCCGCCGCCTGCCGGCCGTTGGCGGCCGTGAGCTGCCGTGCGTCCGTGCCCGCCGACTGCCGTACGCCGCGGGCGGCCGCGGAGCCGGGCTCGCCGCCGTGGGCCGGCCCGGCGAATCCGGCGACGCCGATTCCCGCGGCGACCACTGCGGGCAGCGCCTTCCGCACCACGGTCCTGCGGCCGCTGTGCGCGGACTCCTCCATACCGTTCCCCTCCGTGGACGGCCCGTTGGCCGGATAGCCGGTGGCCGGTGGTGAGCCGCCGGGTGGTCCCACCGCGGCGATGGAGAACATCGTGGGAGCAAGCAGGGGGGGCCGGCCCGGGACGTGGCGTCCCCTGAGACATCGACCCCGCGTGCACGGTGATGACCTGCGGGGATGCCGACGGCATGGGACATGACGGGGCCCTGCATGAGACATGACGGGACAGCGGAAGGGCGCCCGCTGGGGGATGCGGGCGCCCTGGTTCAAGGGGAGTCGGCGGTGGTGTGGCGCCTCACCAGGCGGTGGCGTCGCCCGCGTCCGGCTGCCAGTACGTCACCCACGCGCTGTCGTCGACGTACACCGCGCCGCCCGGCAGCGCCACCTTCACCGAGCCGCCGATGCTGCCCTTGCCGTCACGGCCCGGGAGGCTGACGGACAGCGCGGTCCGCCTGCCGCCGTTCCGGCCGGACCCGTCGGCCGTGGAGGTCAGCACACCGGCGTAGCCCGACTCCCCGGGCGCGAGGGTGACCACCGCCTGCGGCCTGCTCTCCGGCAGCTCGGCGAGCGGCGACTGCGCGTCGTCGAAGCGCAGTTTGGGCGCGAAGTAGAGGTCGCAGGTGGCACCGGAGGTGTTGGTGGCCACCAGCAGCAGGTGGTTGACCGGCCGCTGCAGCGGCTTGGCGACGACCCGGACCGCCGCGGCGTCACAGGCGGCATGCCGTACGTCCTGGGCGCGCCGGCCCTGCGCACCGGTCCCGCCGGCAGGACGGGTGGCGATGCCCTCGGCCGTGCCGGGTCCCTCGCGCCGTGCGGAGGCCTGCTCCGCCGCGCCGCCGTCGGGACGGGCACCGCTCCGGTCCTCGCCGGCCCCCGGCGCCGGCAGCTTCCGTGCCGCCCGGGACGGCAGGCCCTCGGTGCGTGGTGCCGTGGGGTGGTACGGCTTGGCCTCGCTGGTCCGGAGCGCGCTGTCCTGGCCGCCGCAGGCGGTGAGGGTGAGGGCGGCCACCGCGGTCAGGCCGGCGGCGGCGATCCGCAGCGTGCCACGGCGGACGCTCAGCGCGGTACGGGCGGCGCGCGGGCTGCTGGTGCGGTCCTGACGCTGCGGCATGGCGGTCTCCCCCGAGTCGGTCGGTCGATGCCCTTGAGACTGCCGTCCGCCGCTGCCGTGCCACTAACGCGCGCCTAACGTCCCTTCCTGTCCCCGGCGCCGCTTCCCCCGCCCTCGCCGCGCTCGTCCCGGGCGAACAGCTGGGTCAGCGTGCTGATCGTGTAGACATCGGTGGCCTCCTCGTCCACCAGATGCATTTCGGCGAGCCGGTCCAGGCCGTCCTGGGTGCGCTCCGGGTCGTAGCCGGCCAGCGCCGCCGCCACCGCCGCGTTGAGGTGCCCGTCCGCGCTGGTCGCCAGCGCCGACAGCAGCCGGGCGTCGTCCGCGGAGAGCCGGGCGACGGACATCCGCAGCGCCGCCGCGATCCCGGTGTCCTCCGCCGACAGCAGCGCCAGCCGTCGCTGTTCGTCGCGCAGTGCGGCCGCGAGCCGGGCCAGCCGCCAGCGCGGCCGGGCGGTGAGCTGGGCGGCCGCGGCCCGCAGTGCCAGCGGCAGCCCGTCGCACAGGTCGACCAGTTCGCGCGCGGCGGCCGGGTCCTCGGCCACCCGCTCCGGCCCGAGCATGGCGCCGAGCAGTGCGGCGCCCTCCTCGTGCCCGAGCGCCTGGAGGCCCACCGGCCGGGCGCAGTCGGTGGCGACCAGACCGTCGAGCCGGCTGCGGCTGGTGACGACCGTGGCGCAGTGCGGCCCACCGGGCAGCAGCGGCCGTACCTGCGCCGAACTGCGGGCGTTGTCGAGGACGACCAGCAGCCGGCACTCGGCGACCAGCGAACGGAACAGCGCGGAGGCGGCCTGCGCCGAGCCGGGGACTTGTCCCGGGGGTGTGCCGAGCGCGAGCAGGAAGTCGCGCAGGATCTCGGCCGGTGCCGCCTCGTCGCCCTCGCCGAAGCCGCGGAGGTCGGCGAAGAGCTGGCCGTCGGGGAAGGCGTCGGCGTGCAGATGCGCCCACTGCACGGCACACGCCGTCTTGCCGACGCCGACCGGCCCGGCGACCACCGCGAGCGGACTCTCACCCGTCGTACGGTCCATCAACGCATCGGTCAACGCGCCGAGTTGGGGCTCGCGGCCCAGGAAGCGGGCGGGCGGGCGGGGCAGCAGCCGCGGCGCGGCACCGGTCCGTTCGGCACCGGCACCCGCACCGGCCGATACGGGCCCGAAGCCCGGGCCGGCGGAAGGTACCTCTTCGGGTCGCGGGCCGTCGGGCGCCGAACCCACCGTGATCCCCTGCACGGGCACCTGGCCCCCGCCCGCGGACGGCGCCGCGGCCCGGCCCCCGCCCGACGTCGGCTTCGCCGTGTCCCGGGGCCCGCTGCCCGCCGCCTCGGCGCGCAGGATCTCCTCGTACGCGCTGCGCAGCCGCTCGCCGGGGTTGACGCCCAGTTCCTCGTTGAGCAGCCGGCGGGTGCGGTGGAACCACTCCAGCGCGTCGGACTGCCGCCCCGTACGGAACAGCGCCCGCATCAGCCCGGCGATCAGCCCTTCCCGCAGCGGGTGGCCCGCGGCCGCGGAGTAGAGGATCGCCACGGCTTGGTCGTGCTCGCCGAGTGCGCCGTGCGCCCGGCCCAGCGCCTCCACCGCGGCCAGCCGGCGCTCCTCCAGCGCATGCGCCGCGGCCGCGAACGGCGGGCTGGTGACCGTGCCGGTCAGCGCCGGTCCGCGCCACAGGCCCAGCGCCTCACGCAGCAGTGCCACCGCGTCGGCCGGTGCGGCCTCGGGGCGGGCCAGCGTCACCAGCTCGCTGAACCGGTGGGCGTCGATCAGCTCCTCCGGCAGCCGCAGCAGATACGCGGAGCCGTGCGTGGCCAGCTCGATGCCGTACGCCTCGGCTCCGCCCTCGGCGAGCGTGGCGCGCAGCCGGGAGACGTGCCCCTGGACGACCGTGCGCGCGTGCTCGGGCGGCTCGTCCTCCCACAGGGAGTCGATCAACTGCTCCAGCGGAACGGTGGTGTTGGGCTGCAGCAACAGCAGTGCCAGCACACTGCGCCGTTTCGCGGGGCCGAGCGGCAGCTCCCGGGAGCCGGCCGTTACGGCGATCGGGCCGAGCAGCGAGAAGTCCAACTCAGCCCTCCAGGAAGGCCGTCAGGGCGTTCGCGAGCAGGTAGGGGTCCTCGGCGCCGCACAGCTCGCGCGCCGAGTGCATGGACAGGATCGCCACGCCGATGTCGACGGTCGCGATGCCGTGCCGGGCCGCGGTGATCGGCCCGATGGTGGTCCCGCACGGCATCGAGTTGTTGGAGACGAAGCTCTGCCACGGCACGCCGGCGCGTTCGCAGGCCGCCGCGAAGACGGCCCGCCCGCTGCCGTCCGTGGCATAGCGCTGGTTGACGTTCACCTTCAGGATCGGGCCGCCGTTGGGCATCGGCTGGTGCCCCGGCTCGTGCCGCTCGCTGTAGTTGGGGTGGACGGCGTGCCCGGTGTCGGACGACAGGCAGATGGTGCCGGCGAAGGACCGCGCCCGGTCCTCGTACGAGCCGCCGCGGGCGAACACCGACCGCTCCAGGACCGTGCCGAGCAGCGGACCGTCGGCACCGGTGTCGGACTGGCTGCCGTTCTCCTCGTGGTCGAAGGCGGCCAGCACCGGGATGCCGTTCAGCGCGGAGCCCCGGGCCGCTGCCGCGGTGAGCGCGGCCGTACCGGCGTGCACGGACAGCAGGTTGTCCATCCGCGGCCCGGCGACCAGTTCGCGGTCGCGGCCCAGATAGGCCGGCGGCTCGATGCTGTGCACCATCAGGTCCCAGCCCTTGATGTCCTCGGCGGGAACGCCGATCTCCTCGGCGACGAAGGCGATCAGATCGCCCTCGGTCCCCTCGCCCAGACCCCAGATGGGCGTCATGTGCCGCTGCTTGTCGAGCTTGAGGCCCTCGGAGTTGACCGAGCGGTCGAGGTGCACGGCGAGCTGCGGCACCCGCAGCAGCGCCCGGTCGACGTGCACGAGCCGGTGGGTACCTTCCGCCAGCGTCACCCGGCCGCTCAGTCCGAGGTCGCGGTCGAGCCAGGTGTTGAGGAGGGTGCCGCCGTAGATCTCCACGGCGACCTGCCGCCAGCCGCGCGCACCGGTGTCCGGAATCGGTTTGACCCGCAGATTGGGAGAGTCGGTGTGAGCGCCGACAATTCGGTACGGAGTGGACGGGCTCGCGCCCTCGGGGACGTACCAGGCGATGATCGCGCCGCCGCGCAGCACATACCGTCCGCCGCTCTCGCCGTCCCAGGCGTCGGTCTCCGCGACCTGCCGGAAACCCGCCTTTTCCAGCCGTTCCGCCGCATTGGCGACCGCGTGGTACGGCGACGGACTGGCGGCGAGGAAGGACATCAGGTCGTCGGTGTGGCCGCGATCGAAGCGGGCGGAGTTGGTCATGGATTCAGCATAAGGAGCCGGGCCCCGCATTCCCCGTGCGCGTGCGGAGTGACTCCGCTCCCTTCCGGCCACGATTTCTGCATTCCAGAACGAGAACCCCACTAGAACGAACGATTCCGGTCTGGTGGGCGGGTGGGCGCGGGACGGTACATGACGAAGCCCGCCTCCCCGGGGGAAGGGAGGCGGGCAACGTCAGTCTGGACGGCTTCCATGAGAGACCTCTAAGAACTCTGAGAAGAGGTTCTCAGGAAGGCCGCGCGCCGGGCAGCGGACCCTGCCCCGGAACGCGGCCCTGCCGCTCCCGATGCGCTCCCTTAGAACGCGGCCTCGTCGAGCTCCATCAGCGACTGGTCGACCGACTCGGCCAGGCCGCGCTGGACGGAGACGCCCGGCAGGACGTTGTGCGCGAAGAACTTCGCCGCGGCGATCTTGCCGGTGTAGAAGGCCTTGTCCTTCGCCGAGGCGCCGGCCAGCTTCTCCGCGGCCACCGCCGCGCCCTTGAGGAGGAGGTAGCCGACGACGACGTCACCGGAGGCCATCAGCAGGCGGGTGGTGTTGAGGCCGACCTTGTAGATGGACTTGACGTCCTGCTCGGTCGCGGCGAGGTCGGTCAGCATGGCGCCGACGATCGCCTCCAGGTCGGCGGCGGCCTTGGCCAGCTCGCCGCGGGCCTCCGCCAGCTCCTCGCCACCGGTGTTGTCGGCGAGGAACTTCTTGATCTCCTCGGACAGCACGGTCAGCGCCTGGCCCTGGTCCCGGACGATCTTCCGGAAGAAGAAGTCCTGGCCCTGGATCGCGGTGGTGCCCTCGTAGAGGGTGTCGATCTTGGCGTCGCGGATGTACTGCTCGATCGGGTACTCCTGGAGGTACCCGGAGCCGCCGAAGGTCTGCAGCGACTGCGCCAGCTGCTCGTAGGACCGCTCCGAGCCGTAGCCCTTGACGATCGGCAGCAGCAGGTCGTTGAGGCGGTTCGCGGCGCTCGCGTCCTCGCCGGCGGCCTCCTTGACGAGGATCTCGTCCTGGACCGTGGCGGTGTAGAGCACCAGGGCGCGCATGCCCTCGGCGTACGCCTTCTGCGTCATCAGCGAGCGGCGCACGTCGGGGTGGTGGGTGATGGTGACGCGCGGTGCGGACTTGTCGGTGAAGGCCGCCAGGTCCGGGCCCTGCACGCGCTCCTTGGCGTACTCCAGGGCGTTGAGGTAGCCGGTGGAGAGGGTGGCGATGGCCTTCGTGCCGACCATCATCCGGGCGAACTCGATGATCTTGAACATCTGGCGGATGCCGTCGTGCTTCTCGCCGAGCAGCCAGCCCTTGGCGGGGTGGTTGGCGCCGAACGTCATCTCGCAGGTGTTGGAGGCCTTCAGGCCCATCTTGTGCTCGACGTTCGTGGCGTAGACGCCGTTGCGCTCGCCCAGCTCGCCGGTCTCCCAGTCGAAGTCGTACTTCGGCACGATGAACAGCGACAGGCCCTTGGTGCCCGGGCCGTGGCCCTCGGGGCGGGCGAGGACGAAGTGCACGATGTTCTCGGACATGTCGTGCTCACCGGAGGTGATGAAGCGCTTGACGCCCTCGATGTGCCAGGAGCCGTCCTCCTGCTGGGTGGCCTTGGTGCGGCCGGCGCCGACGTCCGAACCGGCGTCCGGCTCGGTGAGCACCATGGTGGAGCCCCACTGCTTGTCCACCATCAGCTGGGCTATGCGGTGCTGCTCCTCGGTGCCCTCCTCGAAGAGCACACCGGCGAAGGCGGGGCCGGACGCGTACATCCACACGGCGGGGTTGGCGCCCAGGATCGTCTCGGCGAAGCCCCAGAGGAGGGAGCGGGGCGCGGTGGTGCCGCCGAGCTCCTCGGGGATGCCCAGACGCCACCACTCGGCGTCCATGAAGGCCTGGTAGCTCTTCTTGAAGGTGTCCGGAACCGGCGCGGTGTTGGTGTCCGGGTCGAAGACCGGGGGGTTGCGGTCGGCGTCGGCGAACGACTCGGCGAGCTCGTTCTCGGACAGCCGGGCGATCTCGGACAGCACGCTCTTGGCGGTGTCGACATCCATCTCCGCGAAGGGTCCGGTGCCGTACACGCGGTCACGGCCCAGCACCTCGAAGAGGTTGAACTCGATGTCGCGGAGATTCGACTTGTAGTGGCCCATGGGTACGGCTCCGTAAGGGTTCGGGAGAGGACCCCAAGGCTGGGACCTCAGACGCAATACCGGCTAGTAGCTAGCATGATGCTACCCGCGGGTAATAAGAATCAACCCCTTCCGCCCATCTGTGACGAGCGTCCCCCGGCACTGCGCCGACTCAGTAGGCTGAGGCGCATGTACGGCTACGACCAGAACGCCGGTGCCGGGCAGCAGTACGGCGCGCCTCCGCCACCGCCGCAGCAGTCGGCCCCCGGGGGCTACGGCGAACAGCCGCTCTATCCCGAGCCGTCCCCGCCCTCGCTCGCCGACGCGGTGCGCGCCTTCACCACCGGCTCGATGTCGGCCGAGGACTTCCAGGGCATCTTCTCGACGTCCAAGGTGTACTGCCCGCGCGGTGACAACCCCGGCTTCCTGGCGCTGCACAACACCCAGCAGCCGGTGATCCCGATGTTCACCTCCCTCAAGGAGCTGCGGCGGTACGCGGGCAAGGAGTCCAAGTACTTCGTGATCACCGGTGCCGAGGTGCTCGACCTGCTCCCGACCGGCTACGGCTTCGTCCTCGACATGGAGGGCGACCACCGGATGGTCTTCGACGCCAAGGCCGTGGAGCAGATGGTCGACTTCGCGATGCGGCGGATGTACGGCTGATCGCGCCGCGGTGATCGCCTCGGGGCACCGCACCGCGTTCCTGAACGGCCGGCCGGCCTCGCTCGGTCGGCCGTTTGTCATTCCTCTGACCTGCGGAAACGCGGGCGGGAATGCAGCATGCCTTGCAGGTTGTTCAGTATTCAACTAAGTTTGGTGAGCGACCGAGGAGGCGTCATGCCCGCTGTGACCGTAGAGAACCCGCTGACCCTGCCCCGTGTGGCGGCCCCCGCCGCGGCGCAGACCCGTCCCGTGCTGGGCGTCGCCACCGCGCCGAGCGGATTTGAAGGCGAGGGCTTCCCGGTGCGCCGGGCCTTCGCCGGCATCGACTACAAGCACCTCGACCCGTTCATCATGATGGACCAGATGGGCGAGGTGGAGTACGCGCCCGGAGAGCCCAAGGGCACGCCCTGGCACCCGCACCGCGGCTTCGAGACCGTCACGTACCTGATCGACGGCACGTTCGTGCACCGTGACTCGCACGGCGGCGGTGGGGTCATCAACGGCGGCGACACACAGTGGATGACGGCGGGCTCCGGTCTGCTGCACATCGAGGCGCCGCCGGAGTCGCTGGTCATGTCCGGCGGGCTCTTCCACGGCCTTCAGCTGTGGGTCAACCTGCCGAAGAGCGACAAGATGATGGCCCCCCGCTACCAGGACATCGGCGGCGGCCAGGTCAAGCTGCTGACCTCCGCCGACGGCGGAGCGCTGCTGCGCCTGATCGCCGGGGACGTCGACGGCCACCACGGACCGGGCATCACGCACACCCCGATCACGATGATGCATGTGACGGTGAACCCCGGCGCCGAGCTGACCCTCCCCTGGCGCAAGGATTTCAACGCCCTCGCCTACGCCCTGGCCGGGCGCGGCACCGCCGGCGCGGAGCAACGCCCGTTCCGCACGGGCCAGACGGTGGTCTTTGGCGCGGGTGACTCGCTGACGATCCGGGCGGACGAGACCCAGGAGTCGCGCAGCCCGAACTTCGAGGTGGTGCTGCTGGGCGGGCTGCCGATCCGCGAGCCGATGATGCACTACGGCCCGTTCGTGATGAACACCCACGCCGAACTGGCCCAGGCCTTCGAGGACTTCCAGGCCGGCCGGCTCGGCACGATCCCCGCAGGGGAGCACTGAGCCACCGTCGGGTTGCCTGATGGGGGGCGGTGTTTCACGTGAAACACCTCGTTTCACGTGAAACACCGCACCCGGCGCGCTCCACGGCCCGTTTCCGGACGGGGCGCCATGGTGGACTGTCCGGGTGCGAAACGACTCGGATCATGACCGGAGCGGCCCCGGCCCCGAACGGCCGCTGACGGAGAAGGCGTTGCTGCCGGTCGAGGCCCGCCGTGCCGCGGCCTGGTGCGTGGTGGCGCTGCTGGTCGCGGCCGTGCTGGCGGTCGGCGTGTGGCTGTGCGTCTTCCTGAGCGCGGCGGTCACCCCCGTCCTGCTGGCGCTGCTCGGCAGTGCGCTGCTCGGGCCGCTCTACCGGCGGCTGGTGGCGATGCGGCTCAACCGCTCGCTGGCGGCCGGACTGACCTGTGCCGTGCTGCTGGTGGTGGTCGGCGGCGCCGGATATGTCGTCGTCAGTGCGCTGGTCGACACCGGGGACCAGATCATCGCCTCGCTCAAGGAGGCCGGTCGGGGCCTCTCCAAGAACTTCGGTGCGGCCGGTACCTCGCTCGACGACCTGGCCTCCAACGCCAAGGGCCTGGTCACCCGGTTCGGCGGCGAGGCGGCCTCTGGGCTGCTGGCCGGGGTCAGCGTCGTCGGCCAGTTCATCGCCGCCGCGCTCCTCGCCCTGCTGCTGACGTTCTTCTTCCTCCGCGACGCGGACAAGGCGCTCCGCGCGCTGCACGACTGGGCGCCCGGCCAGTCGGGGCCCCAGCTCGAACGGATGGCCCGCCGCGGCTTCCAGTCGATACAGGGCTTTATGCGCGGCACCACCTTCATCGCGCTGATCGACGCCCTCTGCATCACCATCGGCCTGCTGATCCTCCAGGTGCCGGGCGCCCCGGGCCTGGGCGCGCTGGTCTTCGTCGGCGCCTACATCCCCTACCTCGGCGCGTTCATCTCCGGCGCGGTGGCGATCCTGGTCGCGTTCGCCGACCGGGGCTTCGTGATCGCGCTGTGGACACTCGGCGTCGTCCTCGCCGTCCAGGTGCTGGAGGGCCATGTCCTGCAGCCGATGATCCAGAGCCGTACGGTGCAGATGCACCCGGCGACGGTGATGCTGGCGATCACGGCCGGCGCCAGCGTGGCCGGCATCCTGGGCATGCTGCTGTCCGTGCCCCTGACCGCCGCGGTCTCCGGGGTCCTGCACGAACTGCGCAAGCACTACGCGGCGGACTCGGACTCCGATGCCGGCTCGGGCTCCGGCTCCGGCTCCGGCGACACCGGGCCCAGCGCGTCCCCCGCGTCCTCGTAGAGCTCGAACCACGTCGACTTGCCGTCCCCGCGCGGGTCCACGCCCCAGGACCCGGCCAGCAGCTCCAGCAGCACCAACCCCCGCCCCGAGGAGGCCAGTTCGCCCGGGCTGCGCCGGTGCGGCAGCTCGTCGCTGCTGTCGGAGACGTCGACCCGGACCCGGCGGGCGCCCAACTCCCCGGAGATCTCGGCGACCAGCAGCGCGTCCCCGTCGGTGTGCAGCAGCACGTTGGTGACCATTTCGGAGACCATCAGCACCGCCGAGTCGACCTGGTCCGGGTCCGCCCAGTCGTGCAGCACCTCGCGGACCTGCCGGCGCGCCTCGGCTATCCGGTGCGGTTCGGTCTGGGCCACGGAGAGCGCGGTGCGCCGTACGGGCTGCTGCGCCAGCAGCCCTCCGGTGCCGACGCCGCAGCTGCCGCCCTCACGGGACAGCAGCAGAAGGGCGATGTCGTCCTCGCGGCGGTCCACCAGCGGTCCGGTGGTGTGGTGCGAGGGCGGCCCGTGCACGGCCTGGACCAGGGCGTCGGCGAGCCGTTCCAGATCCCCGTCGTCCGCGCCGACCTCGTGCGACTCGATGATGCCGCGCAGCCGCGACCACCCGGTCTCCAGGTCGTGCCCGCCGGTCTCGATCAGCCCGTCGGTGCAGACCATCATCGTCTCGCCGGGCTCCAGGACGAGCCGGGTGATGGGGTAGTCGGTGTCCGGGACGATGCCCAGCGGCAGCCCGCCCGCGGTCGGGCGGATCAGCATCGTCCCGTCGCACAGCCGGATCGCCGGATCGGGATGGCCGGCCCGCGCGATGTCCAGCAGCCCGGTCGACGGATCCACCTCGATGTACAGACAGGTGGCGAACCGCTGGTCCTCGCCGTGGCCGCGGAACTCCGTCGCGTTGATCCCGGCCAGGAACCGGGACGCCCGCGAGAGCACCGCGTCCGGATGGTGCCCCTCGGACGCATAGGCCCGCAGCGCGATCCGCAGCTGCCCCATCAGGCCCGCGGCCCGTACGTCATGGCCCTGGACATCCCCGATGACCAGCGCGATCCGGCCCGACGGCAGCGGGATCATGTCGTACCAGTCGCCGCCGACCTCCAGCCCGCCGCCGGTCGGGACGTAGCGCGCGGCGACCGTCATCCCCGGGATGTCCGGCTGCACCGTCGGCCGCATGCTGCGCTGCAGCCCCAGTGCCAGCTCCTGCTGTTCCTCCTGGATACCGGCCCTGGCCAGCGCCTGCGCCAGCATCCGGGCGACGGTGGTCAGCACCGAGCGCTCGTCGGGCGTGAAGGCGACCGGCTCGGCGAACCCCGCCATCCAGGCACCGATCGTCCGGCCCGCGTTGACCAGCGGCAGGAACGCCCAGGACGTCCGGCCGAAGCGGGCGGCCAGCGGCCAGGTGGCCGGGTAACGGCTGCGGTACTCCTCGGGCGTGGGCAGATAGATGGCCCGGCCGGTGCGGATCACCTCCGCGGCCGGGTACTCCGTCTCCAGCGGCATGTCGAGGAAGGGCTGCTCGTCACCGGGCCGGTGCCCGTGGTGGCCGATGACCGACACCCGGTCCCCCTCGATCCCGAAGACCGCGAGCCCGTCCGGCATGAAACCGGGCATCGACAGCCCGGCCGCCACCCGCAGCACCTCGGCGGTGGACCGGGCCTCGGCCAGCGCCCGCCCCGCGTCCAGCAGGAACGCCTCACGCGAGCGGCGCCAGTCGCCGGTGACCGGGGTGTGTGCGGCGGAGGTGCCGGGCAGTGGCTCGGGCACCTCCTGGAGGGTCCCGACCAGCTCGAAGTCACCGTCGACCAGGCGCGGCCGGGAGCGGGTACGGACCAGCCGCAGCACCCGCCCCTGCTCGTCGACGACCCGCAGCCGGGCCTCGGCCAGCGTCTCCTCGGCCACCGCGAGCTGCACGATGCCGTTGACCTCGGCGAAGTCCACGGGATGAAAACGGGAACGCACCGCCGCCTCGGTCAGTTCCACCGGCTCGGGCGGCAACCCGACCAACCGGGCCGCTTCGGCGTCGAGGCTCACCCGTCCCGTGGCGTTGTCCCAGCGCCACAGGCCGGTCGCGATGGCAGCCAGGAGGTCCTTGGTGCGCATTGCCTCACTTTAGGTACGTTTGCC
This sequence comes from Streptomyces sp. NPDC021749, assembly GCF_040640655.1. NCBI lineage: Bacteria > Bacillati > Actinomycetota > Actinomycetes > Kitasatosporales > Streptomycetaceae > Streptomyces > Streptomyces sp. NPDC021749. The sequence goes on from NZ_JBFACE010000002.1 coordinate 259,709, forward strand.
GGAGGCCGACCAGCGAACGGAATGTGACGCTCGTCCCAGTCGCCGCTCCCCGTCGTACCCCGGTGATCCCGCCGGAATCGTGCCGGGAACGCTCCGGGAATCGCTGATGCGTATATGTCAACGAAGTGCCGGGGGCCGGGGCGGTAACCTGGAGCGGTTATGTCAATCCTGGGGTGGCCTTTCGGGTGATCCACGGGGAGAGCGGCCGGGCGTCCGCACCGGATCCCGACCCCAACCTCCTCCCGACAACTCCTCACCTCGACACTCGCGACGACTTGGATGAGCGATGCACCGGTACCGGTCCCATAACTGCGGCGAGCTCCGAGCCGCGGACGTCGACACCGACGTCCGCCTCAGCGGCTGGCTGCACAATCGACGTGACCTGGGCGGCATCCTCTTCATCGATCTGCGCGACCACTACGGTCTCGTCCAGCTCGTGGCCCGCCCCGGCACCCCCGGCGCCGAAGCGCTGGACAAGCTGACGAAGGAGACGGTCGTCCGCGTCGACGGCAAGGTCGTCTCGCGCGGCGCCGAGAACGTCAACCCGGAGCTGCCCACCGGCGAGATCGAGATCGAGGTCACCGAGGTCGAGGTCCTGGGCGCGGCCCAGCAGATCCCGTTCACGATCAACACCGACGACGGCGTCAACGAGGAGAAGCGCCTGGAGTACCGCTTCCTCGACCTGCGCCGCGAGCGGATGCACCGCAACATCATGCTGCGCTCGGCGGTCATCGCGTCCATCCGCCAGAAGATGACCGCCCTCGGCTTCAACGAGATGGCGACGCCGATCCTCAGCGCCACCTCCCCGGAGGGCGCCCGCGACTTCGTCGTGCCGTCCCGCCTGCACCCGGGCAAGTTCTACGCACTGCCGCAGGCCCCGCAGCAGTTCAAGCAGCTGCTGATGATCTCGGGCTTCGACCGGTACTTCCAGATCGCCCCGTGCTTCCGCGACGAGGACGCCCGCGCGGACCGCTCGCCGGGCGAGTTCTACCAGCTCGACATCGAGATGTCCTTCGTCGAGCAGGAGGACGTCTTCCAGCCGGTCGAGAAGCTGATGACCGAGCTGTTCGAGGAGTTCGGCGGCGGTCGGCACGTCACCTCGCCGTTCCTGCGCATCCCGTTCCGCGAGGCGATGCTGAAGTACGGCTCCGACAAGCCGGACCTGCGTGCCGAGCTGGAACTGGTCGACATCACCGACGTCTTCGAGGGCTCGGAGTTCAAGGCCTTCGCGGGCAAGCACGTCCGCGCGCTGCCGGTGCCGGCCGTCCAGGACCAGCCGCGCAAGTTCTTCGACCAGCTCGGCGACTACGCCGTCCAGCAGGGCGCCAAGGGCCTGGCCTGGGTGCGCGTCGGCGAGGACGGCTCGCTGACCGGCCCGATCGCCAAGTTCCTCACCGAGGAGAACGTCAAGGTCCTCACCGAGCGCCTCGGCCTGGAGGCGGGCCACGCGGTCTTCTTCGGCGCGGGCGAGTTCGACGAGGTCTCGAAGATCATGGGCGCGGTCCGCGTCGAGGCCGCCAAGCGCGCCGGCCACTTCGCGGAGAACGTCTTCCGCTTCTGCTGGATCGTCGACTTCCCGATGTACGAGCGGGACGAGGAGACCGGCAAGATCGACTTCTCCCACAACCCCTTCTCGATGCCCCAGGGCGGCATGAAGGACCTGGAAGAGAAGGACCCGCTGGACATCCTGGGCTGGCAGTACGACATCGTCTGCAACGGCGTCGAGCTGTCCTCCGGCGCGATCCGGAACCACGAGCCGGACATCATGATCAAGGCCTTCGAGATCGCCGGCTATGACCGTGAGACCGTCGAGGAGAAGTTCGCGGGCATGCTGCGCGCCTTCCGCTTCGGCGCCCCGCCGCACGGCGGTATCGCCCCCGGCGTCGACCGCATCGTCATGCTGCTCGCGGACGAGCCGAACATCCGCGAGACCATCGCGTTCCCGCTGAACGGCAACGCGCAGGACCTGATGATGGGCGCGCCGACCGAGCTGGAAGAGGCCCGGCTCAAGGAGCTGCACCTCAACATCCGCAAGCCGCAGGTGAAGTAGGCACCACCGGCAGAGGCGGGGCGCCGGGACCGGCTCCCGCCGGGCCGAAGGGCGGTGTGTCACGTGGTTCGTTTCACGTGAAACACCGCCCTTCGCCATGTCGCGGCGCGGTGCACCGGCCGGGCACCGCACGCGACGCGCGGTGCCCTGTGCTCCAACCGCACCACACGTGTGGCCGGGCACGCGCCGCCCCCGCAGGGTGGTGCCCATGCAGCAAGCCAGCCTCCTCCCCGGCACGACGGGCCTGGGCCCGCGGGCCCATCCGACGCGCCCCGCACCGGGCAGTGATCTGCGGTGGCTGATCACCGTGGCCGCCGTCTTCACCGCCGGGCAGCTCTACTTCGCCGTCGCCACCCCCGGCCTGGGATGGGACGAGACGGTCTACGCCAGCCAGGTCGACCCGCACACCCCGGCCGCGTACTTCAGCGCCCCGCGCGCCCGCGGCGTCACCCTCCTCCTCGCCCCGGTCGTCGCCTTCACGACCTCGGCCCCCGTGCTGCACTGCTACCTCGCGTTGCTCTCCGGCGCCGGGCTCCTGCTCACCCTCTGCATCTGGCGGCGTCTGCTGCCGCCCCCCGTCCCCGCCCTCGGCGGCGCGCTGTTCGCCGGACTGTGGGTCACCCTCTTCTACGGTCCCCAGGCCATGCCCAACCTGTGGGTCGGCTACGCCGCGCTCATCGCCACCGGCTGCTTCCTCCTCGCGGTACGCCAGCCGCCCGTGCAGCTGGCCCCGGAGGCCGGCCGGGGCGCCGCGACCGGCCTCGCCGCCGCGGTGGCGCTGGCCGCGCTGATGCGCCCGAGCGACGCGGTGTGGCTGGTCGTTCCGCTCTTCCTGGCCGGGCTCGTCGTCCCCACGTGGCGCCGGTCCACCGTCCTGCTCGCCCTTCCGGTCGGCCTCGCGCTCGGATGCGCCGAGTGGATCATCGAGGCGTACGTCTCCTACGGCGGCTTCCCCGCCCGGCTGCGGCAGGCCGCGGAGATCCAGGGCGGCCTCGGCTGGCACCCGTCCTTCGCCGACCACGCCCGGGCGCTGCAGGGAAAGAGCCTGTGCCGCCCCTGCGACCTGGCCTGGGAACATCCGGTGGCGGCGGCATGGTGGTGCGTGCTCCCGCTGGCCGTGCTGGGCGCGGTCTGGGCCGCGGTACGCGCCCGCGAACCCGGCGGCGCGCTGCACCGCTACGGACCGGTGTGGCCGCCCGGCCACGGACCGCACCCCGGCCGGCGCGACGGCCTCTGGCTCGACCCCGTACGGCTGGGCAGCCTGGTCCTGGACACGGCCCGCGCCGACCGGCTCGCCACCGGCGGCGCGGGGCAACCGGACGGACAGACCTGGCCGACCCTCCGCCTCCACGACCCGCACGGCGCGCTGCACCGTTACGGCTCGGCACCCGTCGTGCTCCCCTCCCTGGCCGGCCTCTGCCTCGCCGCCCCCTACCTGCTGGCGATCGACTACGCCGCCCCGCGCTTCCTGCTGCCCGCGTACGCCCTGCTGATGATGCCCGCCGCCTGGTTCCTGTGCTGGCTGGTCCTCCGCCCGCGCCGGCGGCACGCCGCGACGGTGGCCCTCCTGGCCGTCGTGCTGCTGGGCCACGAGGCGATCCAGCTGGCGGTCCTCTACAAGATGCAGCGCGGAACGGTACGCGCCCAGACCGATATCTCCCGGATCGCCGGGACCCTGCGCACCACCGGTCTCCGACCGCCGTGCGCCGTCAGCGGTGAGGAAGCGGTCCGGGTGGCGTACCGGGCCGGCTGCGCGTCCCGCCAGCCCGTCGGCCACGACGCCAGCATCACGCCCACCGCCCTGGCCCGGCTCGGCGCCCGCCACCCCGCCGCCGTCCTCCTGGCGGCCGGCCACCGGCCCCCGCGCTACGCCCGCGGCTGGCGCAGGGTCGCCCTGCCCCGGACCCCCGGCCTGAAGCCGCTGACCGCCTACGTCTCACCGGGCACCAAGCCCTGAACGACAGGGCCGCGCGCGGAGCCGCCGGCATCCGGGAAGCCCGATGGCCTGAGAGCCGCCGACGGCGGCCCGCCCGCCATGCACGTGCGCCCGCCCCACCCCCTCGGGGCGGGACGGGCGCACACAGCAGGCGGACCGGCTGGCTACCGGTGACGGGGAGGGTTACTCCTCCGAACCACCGAACCGCTCCCGGTACGACTCCAGGTCCTCCTCGGTGATCTTCGCGAAGAGCACCGGCGGCACCGTGAACGGCGTCCCCGCGGGCACCGACGCCAGCGCCTTCGCCTCGTCCTGCGAGACCCACACGGCAGTGTCGTCCGCCAGCGCGAACGCGCTCCGCATCGCCTTCGCCGACGCCGGGATGAACGGCTCGGAGACCACCGCGTAGAGGTGGATCAGGTTCATCGCGGTGCGCAGCGTCAGCGCCGCCGCGTCCTTGTCGGTCTTGATCTCCAGCCAGGGGGCCTTCTCCTCCAGGTAGGAGTTGCCCGCGCTCCACAGGGCGCGCAGCGCGGCCGCCGCCTTGCGGAACTGCAGCGTCTCCATGTGGCGCTCGTACTCCGCGAGCAGCCCGGCGATCTCCTCGCCCAGCTTCTGCTCCGCGGCACCGGCCTCGGCACCCGCCGGGACCTCGTCGCCGAACCGCTTGCGGGAGAACGACAGCACCCGGTTGACGAAGTTGCCGAGGGTGTCCGCGAGGTCCTTGTTCACCGAGGACGAGAACAGCTCCCAGGTGAAGGAGGTGTCGTCCGACTCCGGCGCGTGGGCCATCAGGAAGTAGCGCCAGTAGTCGGCCGGCAGCAGCTCCAGCGCCGCGTCCGTGAAGACGCCGCGCCGCTGCGAGGTGGAGAACTTCCCGCCGTAGTAGTTCAGCCAGTTGAAGGCCTTGAGGAAGTCGACCTTCTTCCACGGCTCACGGGTCCCCAGCTGCGTCGCCGGGAACATCACGCTGTGGAACGGCACGTTGTCCTTGGCCATGAACTCCGTGTAGCGGACGTCCTCGGCCTCGTACCACCACGACTTCCAGTCGCGGTTCTCCGGGTCGACGTCCGCCCACTCCTTCGTCGCGCCGATGTACTCGATCGGTGCGTCGAACCAGACGTAGAAGACCTTGCCCTCGGCCGCCAGCTCCGGCCACACGTCCGCCGGGACCGGCACGCCCCAGTCCAGGTCACGGGTGATCGCCCGGTCCTGCAGTCCCTCGGTCAGCCACTTGTGCGCGATCGACGACGCGAGGGTCGGCCACTCCGTGCTGCCGTTGCCCTCCAGCCAGCCCTCGACCTCGTGCTGCAGCTTCGACTGGAGCAGGAACAGGTGCTTGGTCTCCCGCACCTCCAGGTCACCGCTGCCGCTGATCGCCGACCGGGCGTCGATCAGGTCGGTCGGGTCCAGCACCCGGGTGCAGTTCTCGCACTGGTCGCCGCGCGCCTTGTCGTAGCCGCAGTGCGGACAGGTGCCGACGATGTAGCGGTCGGGCAGGAAGCGCTCGTCGGCGTTCGAGTAGACCTGGCGGATGGCCCGCTCCTCGATGAAGCCGTTCTCGTGCAGCTTCCGCGCGAAGTGCTGCGTGAGCTCGACGTTCTCCTGCGAGGAGCTCCGCCCGAAGTGGTCGAACCGCAGGCCGAAGCCCTCGTAGATCGCCTTCTGCTTGTCGTGCTGCTCGCCGCAGAACGCGTCGACCGACTGCCCGGCCTCCTTCGCCGCCAGCTCGGCCGGGGTCCCGTGCTCGTCCGTCGCGCAGATGTAGAGGACGTCGTGCCCCCGCTGCCGCAGATACCGGGAATACACGTCGGCCGGGAGCATGGACCCCACCATGTTGCCCAGGTGCTTGATCCCGTTGATATACGGAAGGGCGCTGGTGATGAGGTGTCGAGCCATTGCCGGCTGCTCCCAAGTCGCTACGGTGAGTGAGGATTTGCTTTACGGAACGTCAATATCGTACTGGACGGGCCGGGGGTACCGGCGCGGCTGTTTGCAGTACGGACAGGCTCGTCCCGTGGGTCACCGACGAATCCAGACCATGGCGATTTCGGAGCCCGCCCCGGTCAACCACGCGGCCGCGGCCGGGCCCGGGGCCCAGCCGCGGCCGGAGGGGGAGCTGCTGCGGTGGGTCAGCCGTCCTTGAGGACCTTTGCGGTGCGGGCCTCGGTGAGCCACTCGGGGAACTCGACCATCAGCTGCTGGTAGAGCGCGTCGTGGGAAAGGCTCCGGGGCTCGCGGCCGGCGTGGAAGAAGCCGGCGTTGTCGACCGCGCGCTTCTCCGGGACGGTCAGGTCGTCGAGCTTGCGGAGGAAGTCGAAGCCCTTGGCCTCCGGGTCGCCGAAGCCGATGAACTGCCAGAAGATGGGCAGCTTCGCCGCTTCGCAGAGTGCCTTTTCGGCGGCCGGCTTGGAGGTCGGGGCGCCGTCGGTCTGGAAGATGACGAAGGCCGGGGCGGTGGTGCCGGACTTCTTGTAGTGCTCGACGACGGCGTTGATGGCCCAGTGGTAGTTCGTACGCCCCATGTGGCCGAGGCCGGCGTGCAGCTCCTCGATGCGGCCCTCGTAATTGCCGAGGTCCAGATCGGCGGTGCCGTCGATGTCGGTGGAGAAGAAGACGACGGGGACGGTGGGGTCGTCGTCGAAGTGCGCGGCGAGGGCGAGGGCCTGCTCGGCGAGGTTCTGGACCGTGCCGTCCTTGTAGTAGTTGCGCATCGAGCCGGAGCGGTCGAGGACGAGGTAGACGACGGCGCGCTGGGTGGTGAGGCCGTGCTTCTCCAGGGTGGCGCCGGCGGCGGCGTGGAGGGGGAGGAGGGCGTCGGGGATCCCGTCCCGCTGCGGGGCGGTCGCGACCGGAGCGTCCGTCACAACCTCCGGTTCCGGGGTGGCTTCCGGCTCCTTCGTGGCCTCCGGCTCCGGGGTGGCCTCCGGTTCCTTCGTGGCCTCCGGTTCCGGGGTGGGCTCGCTCTTCGCTGCCGTTTCGGCCGTCGGTTCCGCTGCCGTTTCGGCCGTCGGTTCCGCTGCCGTTTCGGCCGTCGGCTCCGGCGCCGTTTCGGTCGTCGGTTCCGGGGTGGCCTCGGCGTTCGGGGTGTCCGCTGCCTTCGGGGCGGCCACGGTCTCCGCTGCGGGCTGGGTCTCCGTAGCGGCCTCCGCCTTCGGGGCGGCCTCCGCCTCGGTCTCGGCGGCCGGCTCGGGCGTCACGTCCTGGACCGGCTCGGCCTCCGCCTCCGACTTCGCCTCCGGCTCGGGCTCCGCCTTCGTCTCCGCCTCCGGCTGGTCGTCGGACTTCGGCTCGGGCGTCACGGCTTCGGTGACCGTCTCGGCCGCCGGTTCGGTGGGGGCCTCGGCCTCGGCGGTGGCGGGCTGCGGGGCCTCGGCCGGTTCCTCCTGGGAGGGCGGTTCCTCCTGGGAGGTGGCCGGCTCCGGCTTGGTGGCCGGCGCCGGGTTGTCGAAGGCCTGGCTCACGAGGTCGGAGGCGGCGGTGTCGGCCTCGGGGGCGCGGGCCTCGGGCTTGTCGTCGTCCTTGGCCTGGGGCGCTTCCTCGTTCTCCCGGACGGGCGTCGCCGCGCGGTCCACCGGGCTTCCCTGGGCGGGCAGGGTGGCGGTCGTCGGGGTCGGGTGCTCGGTGGGGGCCGTGCGGGCGGCCGGCACTTCGGCCTCGGAAGGCGTGGCGGAGGCGGCGGACTTGGGGGACGCGGCCGGGGCGGACTCCTCGCGGGCCTCGGGAATGGTTGCGGATTCCGGGGTGCCGGCGCTGCTGGATGCCGCGCCGGTTTCTTCACGGGTCGCCTTGGAGCGACCGAAAGCGTTGCGCAGCAGACTCCGAATGCCCATCGGCGAACCTCTCTTGCGTGTGGTGGGTGCGGTGCGGCGTATGTCCGAGAAGCGCGGACATGTCCCTGACCAGGACGGATACGTAAGCGTAGCGGCCGGGACCGGCCTCATCGTGGGACCCTGCGGCTCGTGTGCTGGGCCATACGTGGGCTATCCGCGGGCTGTCCGGGGGGCTCGCGGCCGATCCGGTTTCGGATCCGGTTTCGGATCCGGTTCCGGATCCGTTCCGGCCGGGGCCGGCGGGACATCGCTGGGGCACGGCGCCGGAGTATCACATCCGTGCGGGCAGGACGAGTCCTGTCCACGAACTCCCTGTGGAAGACGGACACGTTGCGCGTACGAGGCGTAGGGCGCGTACGGCGCATACGAGGCGTGTGCCCTGGACCGGTGCGGGAAGGCCGCGAGGGAGGGGGAGTTGGTCTGGACCTCTGGGGTCCGAGGGGTCTCCGTGGGGCCTTCGGAAGCGCTCGCACATCACGCCGCGGAAACGATGTGGCAAGAGGTAAGTAAGAACTGGGTCGTTCAGGTATCCGATGCGCAGGTGTGCCCGTCTTCTCCGGTGACCATTGTCCGGAGCCGCCCGTTGTGCCTTAGGCGGCCGTTAGAAGGCAAGAACCCTTCCGAGGGTGACGGGAGATGTGGGCGCATGGGGCTGACCAGTCAGTCGCTCGAATACACGGTGATCGTGCTGGCGATTGCCTGCGTGGCCGCCACGGTGTGGCTGTGGCCCCGGCTGTCGCGGCGCGGGATCCGACCCGTCCTGGGCAGGCTGGGCGCCATCGTGGTCACCCAGGTGTCCATCGTGTGCGCGCTCGCGCTCGCCGTGAATGCGAACTTCGAGTTCTACGGCAACTGGGACGAGCTGCTGGGCAACAACGAGCAGGCGCCGCCGGTGGCCGTGAGCCAGGGCGGCGGGCAGTACGCGTCGGTCGGGAACATGAAGGGCGGGCTGATCCAGCCGGCCGGTCCGCAGGGCCTCGACCGGGTGACCGGCCTGCCCAAGGGGCCCGCCGACAGGGTCGGCAAGGTCGAGTCCGTACGGATCATCGGGCGCCGCACGCGGGCCATCAACCCGGGGTTCGTCTATCTGCCGCCGCAGTACTTCCAGCAGCAGTACCGCCGGCAGCGCTTCCCCGTCATGGTCGTCATCAGCGGCTACCCCGGCGGGATCATGAACCTCGCGCAGCACCTGCAGGTGCCGCAGAACGCCGGCCGGCTGATCGCGCAGGGACGGATGCAGCCGACCGTGATCGTGATGGTGCGGCCGACGATCGCGCCGCCGCGGGACACCGAGTGCGTGGACGTGCCGGGCGGGCCGCAGGCGGAGACGTTCTTCACCAAGGACCTGCCGGACGCGATGAAGGCGACCTACCGGGTGGGCCACGACCCCAGCGCCTGGGGCGCGTTCGGGTACTCGTCGGGTGGTACGTGCTCGCTGCAGCTGGCGATGCGCAACCCGAAGGTGTACACCTCGGCGGTCTCGCTCTCGGGCGACTACGCGATCAAGGACGACCTGACCACCGGCAGCCTGTTCGGCGCCGGCCCGGCGGGCCTCCAGCGCGAGCACGAGCACGACCTGCTGTGGCGGCTCAAGCACCTTCCCGCGCCGCAGGTTTCCGTGCTGGTCGCCAGCAGCCGTAAGGGCGAGGCCGATTACGGCGCCACCATGAAGTTCATCCAGGCGGTCAAGCCGCCGATGACGGTGGACTCGATCATCCTGCCGCAGGGCAGCCACCAGTTCACGACCTGGCGGCGCGAGGTCGTGCCGGCCCTTGAGTGGCAGAGCCAGCAGCTGACGTTCCCGCAGGACACCGTCCCGCTGCCGGCGCAGCGCAAGCCGGGGACGAAGGCCGGCCAGGGCGGCGCCCCGGCGAAGCCGACCGGACCGGCCAAGGCCCCCGGGGGGACGGCTGATGACAAGGGCCGCCGGCGGGTGGAGGCGGAGCGTCCGCAGGGCTGAGCGAGCCCGAAACCGCGGACGCAGCGCGGGAGTTGTCGCCGTGAGCCGTGAGCCGTGAGCCGTGAGCCGTGAGCCGTGAGCCGTGAGCCGTGAGCCGTGAGCCGTGAGCCGTGAGCCGTGAGCCCGGCCGGACCGTGACGATCGTGTAGCCGCGCTTCTTCAGCTCCTTGAGGATGCCGGGGACGGCCGGGACCGTGCCCCGGTAGATGTCGTGCAGCAGGATGACGCCGTCGCGTCCGGTCTGTTCCAGTACCCGCTTGGTGATCAGTGCCGAGTCGTTGGTCTGGTAGTCCTTGGCGGTCACGCTCCACAGGACCTGGGCCAGTCCGAGTTCCTTGCTGACCTCGGAGACCGTTCCGTCGGTGCGGCCCTGCGGCGGGCGCATCAGGGTGGGTGTCTTTCCGGTGATCTTGCGGACCGCGTCCTGGACGCGGGACAGCTTGCGCTTGGCCTCGGCGGGCTCGATCTCGGTGAGGATCTGGTGCGACCAGGTGTGGTTGGCCAGTTCGTGGCCCTCGGCGTCGATCCGCCGTACCTGGGCGGGGCGCTTCGCGATGTGGTTCTTGCCGAGCAGGAAGAAGGTCGCGTGCACCTTCTCCTTCTTCAGGATGTCCAGCAGGCGGGCGGTGTGCTCGCTGGGGCCCGCGTCGAAGGTGAGCGCGACGCACTTGGCCGTGCGGCAGTCGACGTCCTGACGGTCCGTCCGGCGGGTTCCCTCGCCGTTCTTCCGGTCGGACTCGGTCTTCCCGTCCTTCGCTCCGGCGGCGCTGTCCGCTGCGTCGGCGCGGGCGTCGGCCGGTGCGGTGACGTCGTACGAGGCGCAGCCGCTGACGGCGAGGACCAAGGAGGCGGCCGTCAGCAGCCCGGCTATGGAGGTGTGGTGCGTGCGGCGGGCGGTGCGGAAGTGCTTCGGCATACGGGGCTCTTTTCGCGGCTCTCTTCGGTGCGGGCGGTGGTGAGCGGAAGCGAGAAGCGGTACGGGCGGCGGAATTGCGGGGCTGCCGCCCCTTGCCGGACGCGACTATACACACGTAGTGCACACTGGGTGTATACATGGGGTGGAGAGAGGGGAGGGGGAACGCCGCATGCGGGTCCCCGGCACGATCGGACGCGTCCGCCGCGACACCCCGATCCCGCCGGGGTGGACTCGTACCGTGACCGCACCGTCGCCGGACGACTGTCTGGCCCGTAACGAGTGGATCTGCGGCGACTACCTGTCCACCCGCCGGCAGATCCTGCTCGACGCGGTCCTCCAGCACGTCCAGTTGACCGTCGTCTCGGTGGCGCTCGGGCTGCTGGTCGCGGTGCCGCTGGCGCTGCTGGCCCGGCGGTGGCGGTGGACTGTCGGGCCGGTCCTCGGCGTGACCACGGTCCTCTACACGGTCCCGTCGCTGGCGATGTTCTCGCTGCTGCTGCCGGTCTACGGGCTGTCCGCCACGCTCGTCGTGGTCGGGCTGGCCCTGTACTCGCTCACCCTGCTCGTGCGGAACCTCCTGGCCGGGCTGAACGGCGTGCCCGCCGAGGCCAGGGACGCCGCCCGCGGCATGGGCTACGGGCCGCTGCGCCAGCTGCTGACCGTCGAACTGCCGCTGGCCGTGCCCGCCGCGATGGCCGGGCTGCGGATCGCGACGGTCTCGACGGTGGCGCTCACCACCGTCGGCGCGATCGTCGGCTACGGCGGGCTGGGCAATCTCATCTACGCCGGGATGAACTCCTTCTTCAAGGCGCAGGTGCTCACCGCGTCCGTGCTGTGCGTGCTGATCGCGATCGCCTTCGACCTGCTGTTGCTCGGCGCGGAACGGCTGCTCACGCCCTGGCGGCGGGCGGGCCGTGCGGCGCGGGGACGACGGGCACGGCGGCGGGCCCGTGCCGCAGCCGGGCGCACCCAGCCGGTCGCGGCGACCTCGGGACGGCGGACGTGAACACCCTCTCCGCGGTCTGGGACTGGCTGACCACCGGCGCCAACTGGTCGGGGGAGAACGGCGTCTGGCACCGCCTCGCCCAGCACCTCGTCCTCACCTTCTCCTGCCTGGTCATCAGCGCGCTGATCGCGCTGCCCGTCGCGCTGACCCTCGGACACCTCGGGCGCGGCGGGGCGCTGGCCGTCAACCTCGCCAACGTCGGCCGCGCCGTGCCGACCTTCGCCGTCCTGGTCCTGCTGCTGCTCACCCCCATCGGCCGGCACGGGCAGTGGCCGACGGTCATCGCGCTGGTGCTGTTCGCCGTTCCGCCGCTGCTGACCAATGCGTACGTCGGGATGCGCGAGGTGGACCGGGACGTGGTGCGGGCCGCGCAGGGCATGGGGATGACCGGGGTGCAGCTGGTGTGGCGGGTCGAGGTGCCGCTCGCCTTCCCGCTGGTCCTGACCGGTGTGCGGATCGCCGCGGTCCAGCTCGTCGCGACCGCCACGCTCGCCGCGCTGGTCGGCGGCGGCGGGCTCGGCCGGATCATCACCGCGGGGTTCAGCCTCGCCAGCACCCCGCAGGTGGTCGCCGGTGCGGTGCTGGTCGCGGTGTTCGCCCTGCTGATGGAGGCCGGGTTCGAGCTGGCCGAACGGTATGCGCCGGGCGGCTGGGCGCGGGGGCGGGGCCGGTGAGGGCCGGGGCGGCGGCCGCCCTCATGGCGCTGGGCCTGGTCGCGCTGCCGGTGCTCACCGGCTGCGGCACCGGCCCCTCCCTGGAGACGCGTTCCCGGATCACCGCCTCGCCGGGGGACAGCCGGGACCTGGCGATCGGCTCGGCCGGCTTCACCGAGAGCGAGCTGCTCGCCCAGATGTACGCCGCACTGCTCGCACACGCCGGATACCGCACCCGTGTCCTCACCGTCGGCAACCGCGAGCTGTACGAACCGGCGCTGGAGGCCGGCCAGATCGACATCGTGCCCGAGTACGCGGCCACCTTCGCGGACTGGCTCAACGCCAAGGACCACGGCTCCAAGGCGCCCCCGGTCGCCTCCCCCGACCTCGGTGCGACGCTGCGCGCACTGCACCGGCTGGCCGGGCCCCGGGGGCTGACCGTGCTCCCGCCCGGTCGGGCCGTGGACCAGAACGCGTTCGCGGTGAGCGCCGCGTACGCCCGCCGGCACCACCTCAAGACCCTCAGCGACCTGGGCCGCGCCGCACTGCCGGTGCGTCTCGCGGCGGGCGAGGAGTGTGTGCAACGGCCGTTCTGCGCCCCCGGGTTGCGGAAGAAGTACGGCATCGACCTCACCGCCGTCGACCCGAAGGGCGTCGGCACCACCCCGGCCAAGCAGGCCGTGCAGAACGGGCAGGACCAGATGGTGCTGACCACCAGCACCGATGCGACCCTGGACCAGTTCGGGCTGGTGGTGCTCACCGACGACAAGAAGCTGCAGAACGCCGATTACGTACTGCCCGTCGTCAACCGCGCCCGCGCGGGCAGCGCCCGGCCGGCCGCCGCGCTCAACCGCCTCAACAAGGTCCTGACCACGGCTGACCTGGCACATCTCAATGAGCAGGTGGACAGCTGGCGACGCCTGCCGGCGGATGTGGCGCGAACCTACCTTCAGAAGAAGGGGCTGCTGCCGAAGGGCTGAGGCGGGGGCGGGCGGCGACGGCCGGGTGTTTCACGTGAAACGGACGCCCTGCCCCGCGACACGGCGTTTCAGGGGAAACCCGGCCCGTTCTCCGCCACCCCCCGCGGGGTTTCACGTGAAACAGCACCGCCGACCTCACTGCGTCGGTACCGAGTCCACCTTCGCCCGGTCCCGCGGCACGCCCCGCCCGTCCGAGTCGATGGTGCGGCGCAGCGCTTCGTGGAGCCTGGTGGGGGTGAGGACGCCGAGGAAGCGGTGGCCGTCCAGGACCGCGATCCAGCCGGCATCGTGCTTGAGCATCTCGCTGAAGGCGGCCTTCAACGTGCCGGTGAACGGCACCCACGCCTCCATCCGGCGGGCGTGCCCGGCGACCGTGCCCCCGGCGCCGGCCAGTTCCTCGGCCCCCACCCAGCCGTGCAGTTCGCCGTCCTCGTCCAGCACCACCGCCCAGCGCGCGCCCTCGGACCGTAGCCGCTGCGCGGCCTCGGACGCCGGCTCGCCGAGGCGGGCGAACGGCGGGCGTTCGAGGTCGCCGCGGTCGATCCCGGTGACCGAGAGCTGCTTCAACGCCCGGTCGGTGCCGACGAATTCGGCGACGTAGGGGGTGGCGGGGGCGCCCAGGACGCTGGCGGGGGTGTCGTACTGCTCGATCCGGCCGGCCCCGTAGACCGCGATCCGGTCGCCGAGCCGGATGGCCTCCTCGATGTCATGGGTGACCAGCAGCACCGTCTTGTGCAGGGTGGCCTGCAGCCGCAGGAACTCCTTCTGGAGGCGCTCGCGGACGACGGGATCGACCGCGCCGAACGGCTCGTCCATCAGCAGGACGGGCGGATCGGCGGCGAGGGCCCGGGCGACCCCGACGCGCTGGCGCTGGCCGCCGGAGAGCTGGTCGGGGTAGCGCGGGCCGTAGACGTCCGGGTCCAGACCGACCAGGTCCAGGAGTTCGGCGGCCCGGGCCCGTGCCGTGGCCTTCCTCCAGCCGGTCAGGAAGGGGACGGTGGCGGTGTTGTCGAGGACGGTCCGGTGCGGGAAGAGGCCGGTCTGCTGGATGACGTAGCCGATCCGGCGGCGCAACCGGACGGGGTCGACGCCGGCGATGTCCGAGCCGTCGACGAAGATCCGTCCGCGGGTGGGATCGATGAGCCGGTTGACCATCATCATGGTCGTCGTCTTGCCACAGCCGGACGGCCCCACGAGGGTCACCAGCTCACCCTCCTCGACCTCGAAGGAGAGGTCGTCCACGGCGGTGGTGCCGTCGGGATACTGCTTGGTGACCGACTCGAACCGGATCATTGGGCCATTGAATCCCGCTGCTCGCGCCCCTTCGCGTCATGCGGGCAATCGGGTCACGTGGGCGACCAGGTCATCTGGGCGACCAGGTCATCTGGGCACTTGGAGTCCTTGCACGGCCTGGTGCGGCAAGAAGGTCATTCGTACGGGCCCTGTGCCGGCTCCGGGCGGTCGCGCAGCCGGTAGCCGGCGCCCGGTACGGTCTCGATCACCGGTGGGTTCCCCAGCTTGGCGCGCAGTTTGCCGAGCGTGACCTGGACCGCGTTGGTGCGGTAGCTGGTGTGCTCCTCCCACACCTCCTCGATCAGATCGTCCCCGCTGACCACCGCGCCCTGTGCGCGCAGCAGCACCTCCAGCACCCCGAACTCCTGGTGGGACAGCGGCAGCGGCCGGCCGTCGCGCAGCGCGAGCCGCCGGGCGGTGTCCACGGTGACACCGGCCCGCTCGATGACCGGCGGCAGCGCGGGTCGGGTCCGCCGGCCCAGCGCCAGCACCCGGGCGAGCAGTTCCTCGTACGCGAAGGGTTTGGTGAGGTAGTCGTCGGCGTCCAGGCCCGGACCCAGGCCCTCCACCCGGTCGTGGACCGTGCGGGACGCGGTGAGCATCAACACCCGGGTCGGCAGGCCCTCTTCCATGACCTGCCGGCAGACGGCGTCGCCGTGCAGACCGGGCAGATCGCGGTCCAGGACGAGCACGTCGTACGCGCCGAGCCGCAGGGTGGCCAGCGCCTCCCGGCCGCCGGGGGCGACCTCCGCGGCGATCGCGTCGCGGCGCAGGCCCGCAGCGACCATCTCCGCGAGGAACTCCTCATCCGCCACCACCAGAACGCGCATGGCGTCATGTGTACCCGAGGGGCACCTCTCCGCGAGGCAGACGTCTTCCGCCGCGACGCCGCGGGCCCGGGAATTCACCGCGCTGGAGCCGGTCGGCGCGGCGGCCCCCGGCCGGCGGTGCGGTGGTCCCCGGCTGGCCGCATGGCCCGGCTGGCGGCATGCCCCGGCCCGGCTGGGGGCATGGCCCGGGGGCCGTACGAGTTGCTTCCGCCGCACCGCCTCCCCTCCTGCCGCGTCCGGCCGCACCGGCGTGCTTACGATCCACTCCGGCCACCGGTCGGAAGGGTGGAAGGGAACGCCACGATGAGAGCCGTAGCAGTCAGCGCATTCGGTGAACAGCCGCAGCTCATGGATCTGCCGCAGCCCGAACCAGGGCCGGGCGAGGTCCTGGTGCGGCTGTCCGCCGCCGGACTCAACCCCGTCGACTGGAAGATCGCCGACGGCATGTTCGGCGACGCCGTTCCGGTGGCCTTCCCCCTGGTGCTCGGCACGGACGGGGCGGGCGAGGTGCTCGCGATCGGCACCGGCGTACGGCGGTTCACCATCGGCGACGCGGTGTTCGGCCAGTTCCAGCGGCCGGAGCGGGGCGGCGGCTCGTACTGCGAACTGGCCCTCGCCGACGAGAACCGCATCGCGCACGCCGCCCGCAGTGTCACCTACGCGACCTCCGCGGCCCTGCCGACGGCCGGCATGACCGCGTACAACCTCGTCGAGGAGACCCGGATCGGCGAGGGCAAGCGGGTGCTGATCGTCGGGGCGACCGGCGGCGTCGGCACCTTCGCCACCCAGCTGGCGGCCGGCCGCGGCGCGGAGGTGATCGCCACCGCCCGCCCGGCGAAGGCGGAGCTGATGCGCACGCTGGGCGCCGCGGAGACCGTCGACCACACCGCGGGCCCGATCGCCGACCAGGTCCTGGCGGCCCACCCGGACGGCGTGGACGTGCTGATCGACATGATCGGCGGCCCCGCCGAGTTCGCCGAGCTGACCCGGACCGTACGCGACGGGGGTACCGCCGTCTCCCTGATCGGCTCGGCGGACGCGGACGAGCTGACCGAACAGAACCTGCGCGGCTTCAACTTCGTCAACCGCCCCTCGCCGCAGCTCCTGGAGATCCTGGCCGGGCAGGTCGACGCGGGCCGGCTGACGGTCCTGGTCGGCCGCGAGGTCCCCCTGGAAGAGGCCGCCGAGGCCCTGGAGGCCAGCCGCACCGGCCGCGCCCAGGGCAAAACCGTCCTGACCATCTGAGCGCCCCGGCCGGGCGTCAGCCCCGCTTCCGTCAGCCCCGCTTCCGTCAGCCCCGCTTCCGTCAGCCCCGCTTCCGCCGGCCCCGCTTCCGCCAGGCCCGGACCGCCGGCGGCCCGGCCGCGGCGAGCACCGCGGTGAGCACCCCCGCCCCGACCAGCAGCCAGACGCCGGTGCGCAGCGGTCCGGTGAGCGCATCGGCGTACGCTCCCGCGGCCGGCCGGGAGACCACCGCGGGCAGCGCCGCCAGCGTGCGGCCGCGCACCAGCGCCAGCGCCACGGCCAGCAGGGCGGCGGCCGCCGCGCAGCCCGTACCGGCCCAGACCAGTGCCCGGCGGCGGCGCCGCGCCAGTGCCAGCCCGCCGCCCAGACACAGCGCGGCGGCCGGCGGCAGCAGCAGCGCTCCTCTGCGGACGAGCTCGTAGCCGGCCCGGAGCCGCGGTACGTCGGGGGCCTTGAGCAGCACGATCTCCACCCCGGACCGCGGCACCCGGCGGAGCAGGTCCAGGCCCATGCCGTTGTGCGCCACCTGACGGCGGACCCGTTCCACGACCGGGGTCAGATCGAGCGTGACCGGGGAGCGGGCGTCGCCGGGCGCGGCGAGGCTGCCGTCCAGCGTCTGGTGCGCGGACCGGTGGACGCCCTTCCACAGGGCGGGGAAGCCGCGCCCGGTGACCACCTGCCGCACCTGCTTGGCCACGAACTCCCGGATGCCACGGGTGAAATGGCGGCGCACCGCGGGTCGCCGGGCGGGGGTGACGGCCTTCAGCAGCCCGTCGATCCGGACGTGCGCCATCACCCCGTCCGTCACATCGTCGACCACGGCCCTCTGCACGGCCGCGTTGCCGGCCAGCGGCGCCACCGCCGCCACATAGCCGTCCGTCTCGGTCAGTCGGGACCGCGCCCAGGTGGCGGCCAGACTCAGCGGCAGCAGCAGCGCCCCCACGACCAGCAGCACCCCGCCGGCCAGTGCCCGCCCCGGCCACCGCGGCCCGGCCGGCGGCCCGTCCCCCTCCGTCACCCGCCCGCCCAGGCGTACGGGTGCGCTCGCTGGCATTGCGTCCTGTCCTTTCCTGCACGGCGATCACGGCGACCACCTTCCAGGCAAGTGCGAACGCCCGGCGCCCGCGACCGGGACCGGTGCCAATGGGTGAGCTCAGCTCTTCATGGTGTGCTCGGGCCGACGGCGGCGGGCTCAGCCGGTGGCGCCCGGGCCGGCCGTCCGACGGCGGCGCACCGCCCGCACCGCACCCGGACCGAGCAGCGCCGCGGCCGCGGCGGCCATCGCCCACCACGCCCAGCCACCGCCGCCGGCCGCGTCCTCGGCCCGGGACTCCGGCAGGTCGTCCACATCGCCCGAGCACGCCACCGGGGCGTAGGAACCGCCCAGGTACACACAGGCGGTGGCGGCCGCCCGCAGGGTGCCGGGCGCGGCGGTGGCGGCACCGCCGGGACGGTCGCCGAGCATGGCCTCGGCGGTGAACACCTGGATGTCGTGGGCCGGCAGGTCGGCGTGCCAGGTGACCTTGTGCTCCCCCGTCCCGCGCCCCTCGACGACGCCGTCGGGCGCGGTCACGGAGGTCGTGGTGGCGGGCATCCGCTGCTCGACCCGGACCCCGTGGACGTCATCGGCGCCCAGGTTGTGCACGGTCACGCGGTAGTCGAGCCGCCGCCCCGCCTCGGCGTCGTCGGTCCCGTCGGTCACCGCGACGGTGACCGAGACGGCGGGCGGCGCCTGCGCGGTCTGCGGGGCGTGCGCGCGGACGTCCTGCGCGGCGGCGGACGGGCCGGGGAACGTGGCGGCGCACAGCAGCGCGCAGACAACGGGTGTTCTCATGCCGCCATCGGAGCACCGCGCCGCCCCCGACCGTCGTCATGCGGCCCGCCACCGCCACGGGTTCACCCGAGTGAGGGCGTGCCCACCGGCCCTGCGCCTAGTGCCGGTGCGGCCACGGCCGGTGGACCGGCCCGTGGGCGTCCTCGCAGTGGTCGGGGGCGGCGGGCGGCTCCGCCCCCGCCCCGGGCCGCGGACCGAGCGTCAGCACCTCGCCCGCCTCGGTCTGCTCGCCGACGTGGTCGACCTGGAGCGTGGCGTGCGTGATGCCGTACTCACCGCTCAGCAGCCGCTGCAGACCGCGGCGCACCTTGTGGCAGTCACCGCCGGGGGCCACCAGGATGTGCGCGGAGAGCGCCGGCTGCCCGGAGGTGATCTGCCAGATGTGCAGGTCGTGCACCTCGACGACCTCGTCCTGGGAGACCAGCCGATCGCCCAGTGCGTCCGGGTCCAGCCCGGCCGGCGCGGCCTCCATGAAGATCCGCCCGGACTCCCGCACCAGCCCCGTACCGGCCCGCAGCATCAGCGCGACGACGACGAGCGTGGCGATCGCATCGGCCCGCTCCCAGCCCGTGGTCAGCACGACGAGACCGGAGAGCGCGGTGGCCACGAAGCCGAACAGGTCGGTGAGGATGTGCTGGTAGGCGCCCTCGACGTTCAGGCTGGAGCGGTTGGCCTTGGACAGCAGCCAGGTGCAGATCAGATTGACCACGATCCCGGACAGCGCCGTCCACAGGACCATCGCCCCGCCCACCGCGGGCGGGGAGATCAGCCGCTGCACCGCCTCGTACGCCAGCCAGACCGACAGCAGCAGCAGGGTGATGCCGTTGGCCTGCGCGGACAGGATCTCGGCGCGCTTGAGCCCGTAGGTGTAGCCGCCGCGCGCCGGCCGCGCCGCCAGCCGCATCGCGATCAGGGCCAGCAGGATCGAGACCGCGTCGGTGAGCATGTGGGCGGCGTCCGAGATCAGCGCCAGCGACCCGGCCAGCACGCCGATGGCGACCTCGACCGCCATGTACGCGGTGAGCAGACCGAGCGCGGCCCGCAGCCACCGCCGGTCCGCGTCCGCCGCCACCCCGTGCGCATGGCTGTGACTGTGCCCGTGGCCGTGCGCATGACGGTGCGCGTGCTCGGTCATGGCGCTCCTTCCTCCGGTCCCCTCGTTGCGAAGCAAACAGCACTTCGACAAAAGATCCAAAGGCTGCACCGGTGACCGTTGTCATTACCGTCGAACGGCGTATCGTCCCAGGTCAGAGCGGTGTGAGCGCGAACGTGCAGAAGCACCGAACGGACCCCGACCGTCCGGTCCGCCTGCCCGCGCGGTCGGCGCGTCCGCCCGGCCGGCGGGGCCGCCCGGCCCGCCCCCACGCCCGCCCCGCCCACCCTGGTCAGTAGAGTTTCCGCTCCCGTACGACACGCCCCCAGGTCCCGAGGCGAGAGGCAAGAGGTAATCGGCAGTGAGCCCCGCACCGTCCGCATCGGCCGCTTCCGCACCCTCCTCGGGAACGGCGGCACTCACCGTCGTCGGGATCGGCGCCGACGGCTGGGACGGTCTTACCGGGGCCGCGCAGCAGGCGCTGCGGGCGGCCGAGGTGGTCATCGGCGGTGCGCGTCAGCTCGCGCTGCTGCCGGCCGGGGAGTGCCCCGGTGAGCGCGTCCCCTGGCCGTCGCCGCTGCGTCCCGCGGTCCCCGGGCTGCTCGCCGCGCACGCCGGGCGCCGGGTGTGTGTCCTGGCCAGCGGCGACCCGATGTTCTACGGGATCGGGCGGACGCTGACCGAGGCGCTGGCCGAGCGCGGCGCCGGGCACCGGCTCCGGGTGCTGCCGCACCCCTCCTCCGTCTCCTACGCGTGCGCCCGCCTCGGCTGGCCGGTCGAGGACACCGAGGTCGTCACGCTCGTCGGACGGCCCGTCGAGAACCTCGCCCGTGCGCTCTACGACGGCCACCGGCTGCTCGTCCTGTCCGCCGGCGCCGGCACCCCCGCCGAGGTCGCGGCCCTCCTGCGCGCGCACGGTTTCGGGCCGACCCGGATGCGCGTACTGGAGCAACTCGGCGGCGAACGCGAGCGGTTGACGCAGGGCGTGGCCGCCGAGTGGGACGCCCCGGCCGACCCGCTCAACGTCATCGCGCTGGACTGCGTCCGGGAGCCCGGCACCGCGCCGCTCTCCACCGTCCCCGGCCTGCCCGACACCGCCTACGAGCACGACGGCCAGCTCACCAAGCGGCACATCCGCGCCGCCACCCTCGCCGCGCTGGCCCCCGCCCCCGGCGAACTCCTCTGGGACATCGGCGGCGGTTCCGGCTCCATCGCCATCGAGTGGCTGCGCGCGCACCGTAGTTGCCGCGCGGTCAGCGTCGAACGCGACCCCGTGCGGGCCGAGCGGATCGGCCGCAACGCGCGCACCCTCGGCGTCCCGGCGCTGCGCGTCGTCCACGGCCCCGCGCCCGCCGCGCTGGCCGGACTTCCCACGCCGGACGCGGTGTTCATCGGCGGCGGGCTGACCGCCCCCGGCCTGTTGGACGCCTGCTGGGAGGCGCTGCCCCCGGGCGGCCGGATCGTCGCGAACACGGTGACGCTGGAGTCCGAGGCGCTGCTCGCCGACCGCTACCGACGGCACGGCGGCGAACTGGTCCGGCTGGCGGTCGCCCATGCGGCCCCGGTCGGCGGCTTCACGGGCTGGCGGCAGGCGATGCCGGTGACCCAGTGGGCGGCGGTCAGACCGCCCGCAGACCGGCCGTAACTCCGCGGCCCCCACCCCCGTACCGCCCGCCTCCTTGAGGAGACCGAACCGCCATGACCGTCCACTTCATCGGTGCCGGCCCCGGTGCCGCCGACCTGATCACCGTCCGCGGCGCCCGCACGCTCGCCTCCTGCGGGGTCTGCCTCTACGCCGGCAGCCTGGTGCCGCGCGAACTGCTCGCCGAGTGCCCGCCCGGCGCCCGGCTCATCGACACCGCGCAACTGGACCTCGACACCATCACCGCCGAGATGGTCCGCGCCCATGAGGAGGGCCACGACGTCGCCCGGCTGCACTCCGGTGACCCGTCCGTCTTCAGCGCCGTCGCCGAGCAGATGCGCCGCCTGGACGCGGCCGGCGTGCCGTACGAGGTGGTCCCGGGCGTCCCGGCGTTCGCCGCCGCGGCCGCCGCGCTCAAGCGCGAACTGACCGTGCCCACCGTCGGCCAGACCGTCATCCTCACCCGCGTCGCCCAGCGCGCCACCCCGATGCCCGAGGGCGAGGACCTCGCCACCCTCGGACGCAGCGGTGCACTGCTGGTCCTCCACCTCGCGGCGATGTACGTCGACCGGGTCGTCGCCGAACTCCTGCCGCACTACGGCGCGGACTGCCCGGCCGCCGTCGTCGCCATGGCCTCCCGCCCCGACGAGCTCGTTCTGCGCGGCACCCTCGCCGACATCGCGGACCAGGTGAAGGCCGCGGGCGTGGTCCGTACCGCGGTCATCATGGTCGGCCGCACGCTGGGCGCCGAGCAGTTCCGCGACAGCCATCTGTACTCCGCGGACCGCGAACGCCCGCACGGACCGTGCGACGGCACGCCGCGGCCCCTCTCCGACGGGCCTGGGGCGTCCGACTGATCATATGACCGCATCGGGGTGAATGTCCGTTACCGGCCCGTCGGGGACCGGTAAGGAACGTGGACACGCGCGGACCAAGGGAAGCCCGCGGCACCCGAGCAAAGGAGCACCCACGATGCGCACCCGCACCCGCACGAGACTGGCCGCCGGATCCGTCGCCGCCGCAGCCCTGCTCACCCTCGCCGGCGGCACCGCCGCCGCCGACGCCCCGGCGCACCAGGCAAGCGCCCGGCCGAAGACCGACCCCGCACCGGCGGGCGGCACCACCGACACGGCGGCCCGGACGCACCCCAGCACGGGCCTGCGCGACTACGGCCGGACCAGCGAGCGCCGGTACCGCACGGACTGGATGCGCGAGAGCCCCCTACGGCTCGCCACCTGCGCCCTCGGCACGGCCCTGGGCAGCCTGACCAACGGCCCCGACTGCGTGGCGGATCGCATGGGTTACCGCTTCCGCGACGCCGCCCAGGCGGGACGCAAGGACGTCCTCCGCGCCAGGCACTGAAGACCACGGGCGTGTGCCGCGGGGGCCCGTCCGCCGTCAGCGGCGCCCGCCGCCGGCCCCGGGCCCCCGCGGCTCCGCCCGGCCCACCACCATCCCCGCCCGGTCGATGCAGATCACGTCGACGGCCACCGGCGCCCCGCGGAGCACGGCCAGCGACTCGTCCCGCGCCCGCGCCGCCACCAAGTCGCCCAGCGGCACCCCGGCCGCCGCGCACAACTGCAGTGCGCCGAGGCCCGTGTTGGCCCCGGCCACCGCCTCCGCCAGTGCCTGGTCCGCGCCGCCCTCCCGGGCCAGCTCCGCGAGGAACCCCTTGTCCACCTGGGACCGCGCCGAGTGCAGATCCAGATGCCCGGCCGCCAGTTTGGACAGCTTGGCGAACCCGCCGCAGATCGTGAGCCGGTCCACGGGGTGCCGCCGCACGTACTTGAGCACCGCCCCCGCGAAGTCCCCCATGTCCAGCAGGGCGTCCTCGGGCAGGTGGTGCAGGGCGACCGCGACCTTCTCCGACGTCGATCCCGTACAGCCGGCCACATGCGTACGCCCCGCCGCGCGCGCCACGTCCACCCCACGCCGGATGGAGTCGATCCACGCCGAGCAGGAATACGGGACCACGATCCCCGTGGTTCCCAGGATCGACAGCCCGCCCAGGATGCCCAGCCGCGGATTCCACGTACTACGGGCGAGTTCCTCCCCGTGATCGACCGAAATCTCCACCTCGACGTCGGGTTCGCGGCCTTCTTCGGGGGCCGGCCCCGTCCGGTACCGCCGCGCGACCTCCCCCAGATGCTCCCGCATCATCTGCCGCGGCACGGGGTTGATCGCCGGCTCGCCGACGTCCAGCGGCAGCCCGGGGCGGGTCACCGTCCCCACGCCGGCCCCGGCCCGGAACACCACCCCGGAACCGGGCGGCAGGCTCCGCACCCGCGCCCGGATCAACGCCCCGTGCGTCACGTCCGGATCGTCCCCCGCGTCCTTGACCACCCCGGCCATGGCGCTGCCCGTGGAGGCGTCGAGCTCCTCCACCGCCAACGCGAACGACGGCGTCTGCCCCTTCGGCAGGGTGATCGTCACCGGGTCGGGGAACTCGCCGGTCAGCAGCGCGGTGTACGCGGCCGCGCTGGCCGCCGTCGCACAGGCCCCGGTCGTCCACCCGTGCCGCAACCCCGTGTGCGCAAGCTGCGCACTCCGCCCTCCGGCGGCGGCCTGCTCGCGTGCGGCGGATCGGCCTCCGGCTGGCGCCCGGTCTCCCGCTGCCGCCGGGCCTGCCGCTGGCGTTGCCGGGTCTCCCGCGGGTGCTTGCTCTCCCGCGGGTGCCGGGTCTCCCGCGGGTGCTTGCTCTCCCGCCGGTGCCGGGTCTCCCGCGGGTGCCCCGTCGTCCGGCCGCCCCGTACCCTGCCGTTGCGCTTCACCCACGGAGGAACCCACATCCCATGCTCGACGCAGCCCGCCCGCCACGCCACGTACTCGTCCTCGGCGGCACGACGGAGGCCCGCCGCCTGGCCGCCGCGCTGGCCCCCGAGCCGTCCCTGCGCGTGACGACCTCGCTGGCCGGGCGGGTGGCCGCGCCGCGCCTGCCCGAGGGGGAGGTGCGCATCGGCGGTTTCGGCGGCCCGGAGGGCCTCGCCCGCTGGCTGCGGGAGCACGCGGTGGACGCGCTCATCGACGCCACCCATCCTTTCGCCGGCACGATCAGTTTCAGTGCGGCCGAAGCGGCCGCCACCGCCCATGTTCCCCTGCTGGCGCTCCGCCGTCCCGGCTGGGTACCGGGCCCCGACGACACCTGGCACCAGGTCACCTCCCTGGAGGAGGCCGCGGGGGCGCTCCCTGCCCTCGGGTCGCGCATCTTCCTCACCACAGGCCGCATGGGCCTCGCCCACTTCTCCCACCTCACCGACCTCTGGTTCCTCGTCCGCTCCGTGGACGCCCCGGACGCGCCGCACCCGCCCCGGATGACGACCGTCCTGGACCGCGGCCCCTTCACGCTGGAGGGCGAGCGCGAGCTGCTCCGCACCCACCGCATCGACGTCCTCGTCACCAAGGACAGCGGCGCGACCGCAACGGCCCCCAAATTGACCGCAGCCCGCGAGGCCGGCATTCCGGTCGTCGTAGTCCGCCGCCCCCCGGCCCCGTCCGGAATTCCGGAAGCGGAAACTCCGGCCGAGGCAGTGGCATGGCTCCGGCGCCTCTTCACCGAGGCCAACGAACGCTGAATCGATTCGCTTCCCGCACTCGTTCCACCAATTGCACTATCCGCCGCCGCATGGCCTCCGCATTCCGCGCCCCGCGCTCCGGCTCGCGCATCGGCTCGCGCATCGGCTCGCGCGTCGGCTCGGGCTCTTTCTCTTCGTTCACCGAGCCTCCCCTCGCAACGCCTCGGCCAGCCGACGCGCGGTCTGCGGCGTACAACGCCCCAGGTCGAGGAGCGGCCGCGGAAAATCCCCCGCCACCGACACCCCGTCCAACGCCAACGAGGGCAGAGTCACCCCGGCACGCTTCAACGCCGCCCGCAACTCATCCCGCGCCTCCTCCGCATCCTTGATCGTCCTCGCCGCCCGACTGCCTTCCACCATCTCTTTCTCCTCCCACTTGGTTCGAATCCTGGCGGGTGATGCCAACGCCCTTGCCAGTCCCTAGAGTTGTGGATGCGGTACCGCTTGCGAAAGCAGGTGGGCGTTGCCGTGGGAAAGGGCAACAAAGGGAGAGTGGGGATGGTCGAAAAGAATTCCGAGAACGAGGATTCCGCCCGCTGGGTCCTCGCCTGCGAACTCCGCCGGTTACGCGAGGTCGCCGGGAAATCCCTGGCCCAGCTGGCCGAGGAAACCAACTACGACCGCACGTACCTGCACCGCCTGGAAACCGGCGAACGCCTCTCGAAGCTGCCGGTCATGGAGGCGCTCGACCGGGTCCACGGGACGGGAGAACTGCTCGTCCGGTTGTGGAGGCTGGCGCGGCTGGAGGCGTTCAAGGACCGGTACCGCGAGTTCATGCGGTACGAGGCGAAGGCCACGATCATTCACAAGTACTCGTTGATCGTCCCTGGCTTGCTGCAGACCGAGGACTTCGCGCGGCTCGCGTTGTCGATGGGGCCGACGCCTATAAGCGGTGACGAGCTGGAGGAGAGCGTTGCGGCCCGCATGGGCAGGCAGGAGCTCTTGCGCCGCAACCCGGCGCCCAGCGTGCGGTTCATTCTCGACGAGTCGGTCCTTCGGCGTCCCGTGCTTGATCTTGCAGTGTGGCATGGCCAGTTGGCCAGAATCGCGGAGGCCGCCGAAGAGCTGAACATCACGATTCAGGTGCTTCCGTTCTCTGCCGGGGTACAACGCTTGGCGGGTGCCCCGCTCGCGCTTCTGTGGATGGCGGACGACAGTGCTGTTGCCTACTTGGAGGGCAACGGATCGGGTGAACTGATCGAGGATCCGGAAGAGGTCCAGCGTTACCGACTGTCTTACGATCACCTGCGAGATGCGGCGCTGTCGCCCCGTGACTCATTAGCGCTGATCAAGCAGTTGGTGGAGGAGAGCAGCCCATGAAGACGACGCTCGACCTGGCTGGCGTGACATGGCGCAAGAGCAGCTTCAGCGATGGCGGAGATGACAACTGCATCGAAGTCGTCGATGGTTTCCCGGGCCTCGTCCCCGTCCGTGACAGCAAGGTTCCCGACAGTCCGGTGCTGTGCTTCCCCGCTGCTGCATGGTCGTCGTTCATAGCGACGGTGAAGGATGTTCGGCTATGACGGCGTTGCCTGGCCGCAGCGGCACGGTGTGGCGCAAGAGCAGCTACAGCGACGGGGGAGCCGACAACTGCGTCGAGGTAGCCGATGACTTCCCCGGCGTCGTCCCCGTCCGTGACAGCAAGGACCCGGACGGCCCGGCGCTCCGCTTCCCGGCTGCCGCATGGTCGTCGTTCATAGGCAGCGTGAAGGGGGACGCGTGGACTGGGGGACGCTCGTCGCGACGGTGAGCGGCGGTTTGATCGCCATCACCGGCACCGTGCTCGCGGATCAGCTCAAGCAGCGGCATGAGAAGGCCCGTAGCAGTGCGGAGCGGCGGCGGGCGGTCTATATCGAGTTCATCGCCGCTGCCGGGGTGTGCCACGCGCGGCTCCGGAAGATCGCCCAGGAGCCGGAGGCCGAGGCGGACCCCGGCGCCGCCGCGCGTGCGGCGCTGACCGACGCGGCGATCCACGAGGTGCGCGAGCGGCTGTTCATCGATGCGAGCACGGCCGTCGCCGGCGCGGGCCAGGCCATGTTCGAGCGGCTGCGGGCGCTCCAGCGAGTCGTGGCGGAGGGAGGCGGGCACAGCTCACGGGCCTTCCACGACGTGTATCACCCCTACCTCGAAGCGGTCTGGGCCTACCGCGTGGCCGTGCGTGAAGAACTGGAGGGTCGTTCTCTCGCCCCTGCGGTTTTCGGCTGGGAGGAATGGGACGGCACGGACCGGTGTGTGATCTGCCGGCGGGGGCCCCTGGCTGCGGGGGCATGACGAGCCCGGCCGAAGCCTTCCGGCAGAGGTTTGGCCGAATCATGCGCTGGCGGGGCGGCGGCACTGGTCATCACGTATGGTGACGGGCCGTCAAACCCCAGGAGGACGTTCGAAGGGCGTGGCTCCAGACCAGGTTTGACGGCATGAGCTGGACGAAAACGGAAAATGGAAAACGGGGAATCGGGGGAAGTGTGTCGACCAATAAAGTCGACCCAGCTACGCTGCGCGCGGCCGCTGGCCAGGGAAAAGCCAATGGATTCCCATTCCAATTACTTCAAGCCTGAGGGCGGTGCGTCCCTGCATAATGTGGGTGCCATTGTGGCCGGTCATCCAGAAAAGGTTACTTTCCAGGGAAGGGGGTAAAGGTGATGAGTCGATGGAAGTGCCTCGTGGCAGCCGCTAGCGTTGTGCTCGTGCCCAGTCTCCTCTGTGGGTGTTCAGTCCTGGGGGAGAGTGATCCGGACCCGACCCTCAACGTCGATCAGGCGGTGAAGCGCGTCGACTCTGTTTTGGATGACACGCTCCATGCGGTACGTCCCCGGATGAAATGGCGAGATGGCCCGGCTCATATGTCGGAACGCAGAAACTCGTTCACCAATATGTCGAACGGGGAAGTGAGCGTTTACCGGGACCGCTATGTGCGCACCAAGATTTCGAAGCCGAAGCTGAAAGAGCTGCTCACGGTCGTCTACAAGCACTGGGCGAAAGTGGGGTTTAAGCTTCGTGACTCGAATCCCCGCGAGCCTTCGATATCTGCTACGGCTGCAGATGGCCGCATCGTGACACTCAAGGTCGGTGGCGCTGGTGAGGTCTATATCGGTGCCAGCGTCGGTGCGCTGTCTGATGGTCCGAGCGGTGACATTTTGGGAGAAGAAGGCGACAAATTCCCCGAGGCTCCCAGCGGCGGCCCCGACTACACCCCGGACGTGCGGGACCCCTACTGGTCCAAGTGACCTGCGTCCTGGAGACCTTTGAGCAGAAGCTGCGGTCCGCCCCCCCGAGCGCGAACCGCAGCTTGCTTACGGGCATCCGGGTCCTCACCGCTGTTCCGGATACCTCCGCGGCGTCCACACCACCTGTGTGCCGTCCCCGCGGCGTACTGCCTGGGTCTGGGAGGAGCCGATGATGAGGAGGGTGCGCATGTCGACCTGGGTGGGGTCGAGGTCGGCGAGGGGGACCGTGCGGAGGGACTCCTCGGGGCCGCCGATGTCGCGGGCGAGGATGACCGGGGTGTCCGGGGCGCGGTGTTCCAGGAGGAGTTCGCGGGTCTTGCCGACCTGCCAGGTGCGGCTGCGGGAGCCGGGGTTGTAGAGGGCGAGGGCCAGGTCGGCGGAGGCGGCGGCGTGGAGGCGTTCGGCGATGACCTCCCAGGGCTTGAGGCGGTCGGAGAGGGAGATGACCGCGTAGTCGTGGCCGAGGGGGGCGCCGGCGCGGGCGGCGGCGGCGTTGGCTGCCGTGACGCCGGGGAGGACGCGTACGGGGACCGAGAGGTACGGGTCCTGTGATGCCACTTCCAGGACTGCTGTGGCCATGGCGAAGATGCCGGGGTCGCCGCCGGAGACCACGGCGACCCGGCGGCCGCGTCGGGCCAGGTCCAGGGCGAGTTCGGCGCGTTCGGACTCGACCTTGTTGTCGGAGGCGTGCCGGCGCTGGCCGGGGCGTACCGGGACGCGGTCCAGGTAGGTGGTGTAGCCGACCAGGTCCTCGGCGGCGGCGAGGGCGCCGCGGGATTCCGGGGTGAGCCAGAGGGGGCCTGCCGGGCCGGTGCCGACGACGATCACCTCGCCGATCTCGCCGATCTCGCCGACCTCGCCGATCTCGCCGACCTGGCCTGCCTGGCCGACCTCGTCGACATGGTCTGCCTGGCCGACCGCGCCGACCTCGTCCGCCTCCTGTTCGGGCGCCGGGGACTCGGGCGGCTGCGGCGTTGCGGTCTGCGCCGCGATGCGGCTGGGGACGACCGTGACGGAGAAGTACGGGACGGTGTCCGAGTCGATCGCGGCGAGGTCGGCGGTGCGCTCGCCCGGCATCGTCGCGCGTTCGACGTAGTGCGCCTCGTCGAGGCGCCCGGCGCGTTCCATGGCGCGGCGGACGGTCGGGAAGGTGCGGCCCAGCTTCATGACGACGGCGGTGTCGGTGGCGGCCAGACGGGCGGTCAGTTCCTCCTCCGGCAGCGTGCCGGGGAGGATCGTCAGGACCTCGTCGGCCTCCGCGAGCGGCTTCCCCAGACGGGCCGCGGCGGCGCTGACCGAGGTGACACCGGGGACCACCTCGGTCGGGTAACGGTGCGCGAGCCGCTTGTGCATGTGCTGGTAGGAGCCGTAGAAGAGCGGGTCGCCCTCGGAGATGACCGCCACCGTGCGGCCGGCGTCGAGGTGCGCGGCCAGGCGCGCCGCGGCCTCCTCGTAGAACTCGTCGAGCGCACCGCGGTAGCCGCCGGGGTGGTCGGTCGACTCGGTGGTGACCGGGTAGACCAGCGCCTCCTCGATGTGGTCGGCGCGCAGGTGCCCGGCCGCTATGGAGCGCGCGATCGAGCGGCCGTGGCGGGCGCTGTGGTAGGCGATGACGTCGGCCTCGGCGATGACCTCGACGGCCCGTACGGTCATCAGGGAGGGGTCGCCGGGGCCGAGGCCCACGCCGTAGAGACGGCCGGTGGCCCGGGTGCGGGCGCCGGTGTCGGTGCCGGTTTCCTGCTGCTCGCTCACGCTCACTCTTCCTCGCTTGCCAGGGCGTTGAGGGCGGCCGCGGCCATGGCGCTGCCGCCGCGCCGCCCGCGCACCACGATGTGGTCCAGCTCCGACGGATGGGCGATGAGGGCGTCCTTGGACTCCGCCGCGCCGATGAAGCCGACGGGTATGCCGATCACGGCGGCCGGGCGGGGGGCGCCCTCCTCGATCATTTCGAGGAACCGGAAGAGGGCGGTCGGGGCGTTGCCGAACGCGACGACGGCGCCCTCCATGCGGTCCCGCCACAGTTCCAGGGCCGCGGCGCTGCGGGTGGTGCCCATACGGGCGGCCAGGTCCGGCACCGCGGGGTCGGCCAGCGTGCAGAGCACCTCGTTGCCGGCCGGCAGCCGCTTGCGGGTGACACCGCTGGCGACCATGTTGGCGTCGCAGAGGATCGGCGCGCCGTCGCGCAGCGCCTTGCGGGCGGCGGTCACCACGCCGGGGGTGAAGGCCAGATCGCGTACGAGGTCGACCATGCCGCAGGCGTGGATCATCCGGACCGCGACCCGGCTGACGTCGGCGGGCAGGCCGGAGAGGTCCGCCTCGGCGCGGATGGTGGCGAAGGACTGGCGGTAGATCTCCGCACCGTCCTTCTCGTAGTCGAACGCGGTCACTCTGGCCTCGTTTCTGGCGTTCCTGGTGGTGCGGGTGCTGCGGGTGGTGCGGGTGCTGCCGGTGCTGGGGGGTGCCCCGGGGGCGTCGGTGGCGTCGTCGGGGGCGGAGTCGGCGTTACGGGGGTGGCCGGTGTTGCGGGGGTGGCCGGTGTGGCCGGTGCTGCGTCGGGGTCTACGACCGAGACCCGGTAGCCCGCCTCCGTCGCCAGTACGTCGATCCAGGCGCCGTGCGGGTGCCCGCAGCGGCGTTCGCAGCCGGACCAGTGGACGGGGGTCGTCTCCCGTACGGGTGCGGGTGCGGGGACGCCCGGCGGCAACGCCGTGCCCGCCTCGACCGCTGCTGCCACGTCCGCGCGGACGTCCGTGACGGACTTCGCGCAGCCCGGGCGGCCGGTGCAGGCGCCGATGCGGTGCCAGGGGGAGGACGGGTCGGTGACCAGCCCGGCGGCGGCCAGTTCGCGGAGCCGGGGTGCGGCCGCGGCGGCCGGCAGACCGGGGACGACGATGCCGCGCCACGGGGTGAGACGGAGTGCGCCGCAGCCGTCGTCGGCCGCGAGGGACGCGAGCAGCCGCCACTGGGACACCGACAGCCTGCCGAGCGGGGCCAGTACGGAGAGCGCACGGCGACCGTCGCGGCCCTCGATGATGCCGGGGGCGGAGGAGTCCGCAGGGCGGACCACCGGCTCGGCCGCCCCCACCTCGTCCGTTACGGAGGACGATGGCCTCACCCCGTCCGTTACGGAGGACGATGCCTCCACCCCGTCCGTTACGGAGGACGACTCGATGCCCGCCGCGCGCAGCCTCTCCGCCACGTCCCGCGCCGACAGTCCGTGGCCGTGCGGGAGTTCGCGCACCCGCCAGGCGCCGCTGCCGGTCGCCTCCGCGGCGGCCAGGAACGTCTCGGCGGCGACCAGCGCCGCGCGCGGTACGTCCGGGCCGGCGATCCGCAGCGCCGCCGGGTCGTCACCGACCCGCAGCAGCGCCCCACCGCCGGACCCCGCCACCTCTGGGCCCGCGGGGCCCGATTCTGCGACCAAGGTCACATCGCCGCCGAGCGCCGCCACATCGCCCCGCCCGTCGTCCAGGACGAACAGGAAGCGGCCGGACAGCGCGGTCGCGGAGTCGCTCGCACACAGCAGCTCGTCCAGCCGGCGGGCCCACCTCCGCACGTCAGCAGGGGTGTTCCGGTCCAGCCCGGCCAGCGGGGAGGCGAGGATGTTGCGGATGCGTTCGTGGCGTGCGGACGGCAGCAGGCCGGCCTCGTGCAGCAGCTCGGCGAGGCGACCGCCGCAGCCGTCCGGCAGGCCGCGCAGCTCGACGTTGCCGCGCGAGGTCAGGGACAGCCGGCCGTCACCGAGCAGGTCCGCGGCGTCGGCCAGCGCGCGTGCCTGACGGACCGTCAAGTCACCGGCGGGGATGCGCACTCGGGCCAGGTGGCCGTCGGCGGCCGGGTGCAGCCGCAGTGCTCCCGGGCAGGCGTCACCGCGGGCCCGTACGGGCGGCTCGGCCCGTCGGGGCCGTGGTGAGGGGGAGGGCGGCATGGCGGCGAGCATACCTACGACGGTGCGCGGCCGATCCGGGGCGGATCCGGCCATGAAGCGGACGAATCCGGCCACCGCGGCATGGGCCCCGGAGTCCCACGTACCGGGCGTACAAAAGCCCCCGCCCGCGGTGGCGCACCGCCCCCGCCCGCGGTGGTGCACCGCCCCCGCCCGCGGTGGTGCACCGCCCCCGCCCGCGGTAGTGCACCGCCCCCGCCCGCGGTGGTGCACTGCCCCCGCCCGCGGTGGCGCACCGCCCCCGCCCGCGGTGGTGCACTGCCCCCGCACCGCCCCCGCACCGCCCCCACCCAGGCCCGCTTACCTCCTCCGCCCGCAGCCCTTACTATGCAGGTCGGCGGGTCGGCTGACCCGCCGGACGCCAGCGACGGCGCCGGGCCCTCGGGCCCGAGGGAGGAAGCCCGGTGAGAATCCGGCGCGGTCCCGCCACTGTGAACCCGGCCGGTGCCGGGTGAGTCAGGAACTCCCGCCGTCCACGACCACCCGGGGCGCGGACACCCCGAGGAAGGCCAGCGCTCGCATGCTGCATTCGTCCGGGGACCACCCCGCGGCCCCCCGAATCCTGCTGCTGTCGACCTCCGACACCGACCTGCTCAGTGCCCGCGCGGCCACCGGCCCGGTGGCGTACCGGCTCGCCAACCCCGCCCGCCTCGACGTCACCGAGCTGCCCGACCTGCTCGACGGCACCGAGCTCGTGGTCGTACGCCTCCTCGGCGGCATCCGCGCCTGGCAGGAGGGCCTCGATCTGCTGCTCGCCGAGGGCCAGGACCGTCCGGTCGTCGTCCTCACCGGCGAACAGGCCCCGGACGCCCAGCTCATGGAGCAGTCCACGGTCCCGGTCGGCATCGCGGCCGAGGCGCACGCCTACCTCGCGCACGGTGGCCCCGGCAACCTCGAACAGCTCGCGCGCTTCCTCTCCGACACCGTGCTGCTCACCGGCCACGGCTTCGAACCGCCGGTGCCCGCCCCCACCTGGGGCCGCCTGGAGCGCCCGGCCGCCGACGGCACCGGCCCGGTCGTGGCCGTGCTCTACTACCGCGCCCACCACATGAGCGGCAACACCGCCTTCGTGCACGAACTGTGCGCGCAGATCGAGACGGCCGGCGGCCGCCCGCTCCCGCTGTACGTCGCCTCGCTCCGCGCCCCCGAGGCGGAACTCGTCGATGCGCTGCGGAGCGCCGACGCCATCGTCACCACCGTCCTCGCCGCCGGCGGCACCAAACCCGCGGAGGCCGGCGCCGGCGGTGACGACGAGTCCTGGGACGCCGGCGCGCTGGCCGCGCTGGATGTGCCGATCCTCCAGGCACTGTGCCTGACCGGGCCGCGCAGCGCCTGGGAGGAGAACGACGAGGGCCTGTCGCCGCTCGACGCCGCCTCGCAGATCGCCGTCCCCGAGTTCGACGGCCGGCTGATCACCGTCCCGTTCTCCTTCAAGGAGGTCGACGAGGACGGCCTTCCGGTCTACGTCGCCGACCCCGAGCGCGCCGCCCGGGTCGCCGGCATCGCGGTGCGCCACGCCCGGCTGCGCCACCTCCCCAACGCCGACAAGCGCCTCGCGCTGGTGCTCTCCGCCTACCCGACCAAGCACTCCCGGATCGGCAACGCCGTCGGCCTGGACACCCCCGCCTCCGCCGTCGAACTGCTGCGGCGGCTGCGCGCGGACGGCTACGACTTCGGTGACGAGACCGCCGAGCCCGTGCCCGGCCTGGAATCCGGCGACGGCGACGAGCTGATCTACGCCCTGATCGAGGCAGGCGGCCACGACCAGGAGTGGCTCACCGAGGAGCAGCTGGCCCGCAACCCCGTCCGCATCCCGGCCGCCGACTACAAGCGCTGGTACGCCACCCTCCCGGAGGAGCTGCGCGCGTCGGTGGAGGAGCACTGGGGGCCGCCGCCGGGTGAGATGTTCGTGGACCGCACCCACAACCCCGACGGTGACATCGTCCTCGCCGCGCTGCGCCGCGGCAATCTGCTGGTCCTCATCCAGCCGCCGCGCGGCTTCGGTGAGAACCCGATCGCGATCTACCACGACCCCGATCTGCCGCCCTCACACCACTACTTGGCGGCCTACCGCTGGATCGCCGCGCCCCGCGAGGACGGCGGGTTCGGCGCGGACGCCATGGTCCACCTCGGCAAGCACGGCAACCTGGAGTGGCTGCCCGGCAAGAACGCCGGCCTGTCCGCCGCCTGCGGCCCGGACGCCGCCCTCGGCGACCTCCCGCTCGTCTACCCCTTCCTGGTCAACGACCCCGGCGAGGGCACCCAGGCCAAGCGCCGGGTGCACGCCACCCTCGTCGACCACCTCGTCCCGCCGATGGCCCGCGCCGACTCCTACGGCGACATCGCGCGCCTGGAGCAGCTGCTCGACGAGTACGCGCAGATCTCCTCCATGGACCCGGCCAAGCTCCCGGCCATCCGCGCCCAGATCTGGACGCTCATCCAGGCCGCCAAGCTCGACCACGACCTGGGCCTGGAGGAGCGCCCGGACGACGACGGCTTCGACGACTTCCTGCTGCACGTCGACGGCTGGCTGTGCGAGGTCAAGGACGCCCAGATCCGCGACGGCCTGCACGTCCTCGGCGCCGCGCCGACCGGCGAGGCCCGGGTCAACCTCGTCCTGGCCATCCTCCGCGCCCGCCAGATCTGGGGCGGCACCTCCGCCCTGCCCGGCCTGCGCGAGGCGCTCGGCCTCGACGAGTCCGCCGCGACCCGCACCGCCGCCGATGACGCCGAGAGCCGGGCCCGTGCCCTCGTCCAGGCGATGGAGGACGCCGGCTGGGACCCGGCCGCGGTGCCTTCCGTGGCCGCCGGGCACGGCCCGCAGGTCGCCGACATCCTCGACTTCGCCGCCCGCCAGGTCGTCCCGCGCCTCGCCGCCACCACCGACGAACTCGACCACGCCGTGCACGCCCTGAACGGCGGCTTCGTCCCGGCCGGCCCCTCCGGCTCGCCGCTCCGCGGCCTGGTCAACGTGCTGCCGACCGGCCGCAACTTCTACTCCGTCGACCCCAAGGCCGTCCCCTCCCGCCTCGCCTGGGAGACCGGCCAGGCCCTCGCCGACTCCCTGCTGGAGCGCTACCGCACCGACAACGGCGACTGGCCGCAGTCCGTCGGCCTGTCCCTGTGGGGCACCAGCGCCATGCGCACCAGCGGCGACGACGTGGCCGAGGCGCTGGCGCTGCTCGGCGTCCGCCCCGTATGGGACGACGCCTCCCGCCGCGTCACCGGCCTCGAAGCCATCCCGCCGGCCGAGCTCGGCCGCCCCCGCATCGACGTCACGCTGCGCATCTCCGGCTTCTTCCGCGATGCGTTCCCGCACGTCACGGGCCTGCTGGACGACGCGGTACGGCTCGCGGCATCCCTCGACGAAGGGGCCGAGGACAACTTCGTGCGTGCCCACGCCCAGGCCGACCTGGCCGTCCACGGCGACGAACGGCGCGCCACCACCCGCATCTTCGGCTCCCGCCCCGGCACCTACGGCGCGGGTCTGCTCCAGCTGATCGACTCCCGCGACTGGCGCACCGACGCCGACCTCGCCGAGGTCTACACCGTCTGGGGCGGCTACGCGTACGGCCGCGGCCTCGAAGGCCGGCCGGCCCGGGACGAGATGGAGGCCGCTTACAAGCGGATCGCGGTGGCCGCCAAGAACACCGACACCCGCGAACACGACATCGCCGACTCCGACGACTACTTCCAGTACCACGGCGGCATGGTGGCGACGGTGAAGGCCCTGCGCGGCGGCAAGGCGCCGGAGGCCTACATCGGCGACTCCACCCGCCCGGAGACCGTCCGCACCCGCTCGCTGGTCGAGGAGACCTCCCGGGTCTTCCGCGCCCGGGTCGTCAACCCGCGCTGGATCGAGGCGATGCGCCGGCACGGCTACAAGGGCGCCTTCGAGCTCGCCGCCACCGTGGACTACCTGTTCGGCTACGACGCCACCACGGGCGTGGTCGCCGACTGGATGTACGACAAGCTCGCCCAGACCTACGTCCTCGACCCGGAGAACCGGGCCTTCCTCCAGGACGCCAACCCCTGGGCCCTGCACGGCATCGCCGAGCGTCTCCTGGAGGCCGAGTCCCGCGGCATGTGGGAGAAGCCGGACGCACAGACCCTGGCCGCCCTGCGCGATGTCTTCCTGGAGACGGAGGGCGAGCTGGAGGGCGAGGAGTAGCCGCCCCGGGTGCCCGGCCGGTCGGCCGGGCACCGGCCGGTCACGCCTTACGCCGCCTTCGCGGTGATGTCCCCGTTCGAGGTGGTCAGGTCCAGCCGGTAGCGGGCCGAGGGGTCGTCGGTGAGCGCGATGTGCTTCGCGCCGTTGCTGGTGTGCGCGGAGACGGCGTAGCGGCCCTTCGGCATCCGTACGGTGACCGAGCCGTTGGAGGTCTTCGCGCGGACGTCCTGCGGCCGGGCCGGGGTCAGGTCGATCGCGCCGTTGGACGTCTCCGCGGTGAGGTGCCCGCCGGACAGGCCGCGGCCGGTGATCCGGCCGTTGCTGGTCCGTACGTCGACCGGGCCGGTGACGCCGTCGAGAGCGACGGCCCCGGAACTGGTGGTCACCTTCACCGCGCCCACCTTGCTCAGGTGCACCGCCCCGTTCGAGGTCTCCCCGCTGACCGGGAGGCCGGCCGGAAGGTCGACCGTGTACGTCACCGAGCAGGCGTCGCCGCAGCCGCCGAGCACCAGCACCCCGTCCTCGACCCGGTGCGTCGCCCCCTCCGGGCGGTCGCCGTGGTACTCCACCGAGCGGTGCAGCGAGACCCCGTCGCCGTTCTTGCCGGAGCCCTTGCCGCCGCGGACCGTGACGCCCCCCGAGTCGGTGTCCAGACGGACGGCCGTGATCTTCTTCGACAGCGTGGCGTCGTCCTCGAAGGTCTTGCCGGGCAGCAGACCGCAGGCGCCGAGGCCGCACACCCCGACGACGGCCACCGCGGCGCCCACGAGGGCACGGCGCGGCGGGCGGGTGCGGTGCTGATGACGGTGAAGCATCAAGTCCCCCGGTGTGAACGGCAGTTGGTGGTCGGTATCGGTCGGCCGCCGGACGGCCGCGAAGCAGGAGACTAGGCCGCCGGCGAGGGCGCCGACCATGGGGAAAACCCGAGAGTGGAGGGTGCAAAAAGCCCCAGGTGCGGCCCGCGGGCCCCGGTGCGAGGATTTTCGTGGGGGCGGTGCATGTGCTGCGTACGGGCGGATGAGGAGGCTTCCGGTGACTGCCACGAAGACATGGAACACCGAGATCAGCATCACCGAGGCGGGCAGCGAGGTCCGGGCGGAGGCCAGGCTGCGCGGCAAGGAAGGCGGCCAGATGGTCGGCCAGGGTTCGGCGCGCTGCAATCCCGCGGACGAGAACGTCCCGGCCATCGGCGACGAGTTGGCCGTGGCCCGGGCGATGTCGGACCTCAGCCACCAGCTGCTGCAGCGGGCGGCGCACGACATCGAGGTCCACACCTCCCGGCCGGTGGAGCGGCTGCAGGCGTGAGGAGCCGGCAGGGCTGAGGCGTACGGGGAGGCGGAGCCCGGGCGACCGCGAGCGGCCCGGGCACACCGTGCTGCTCCGGCACGGTGTGCCGCTCGGGGCCGCGGTGGGACGTCCCCCGGCCGGTGGCGTCCCTAGCCGCCCCTCGACCCGGTGGCGTCCCTAGCCGCCCATCAACGCCGTGAAGTCCGGACCGATGGTCAGCGTCAGCGCGCCCGGTGTCGCGTCGGCGGACGGGGCCGGCTTCAGGCCCGGAAGGCGGCCGGCGAGGACCTCGCTCTGCGGCTTGAGGGAGCCCGCGTAGGTGAGCGTGGTCTTGTCCGTCGTCGGGGCGTTGCCGGTCCCGACGACCGTGAAGCCGAGCCGCCGCAGCTGCTCCGCGGCGGAAGCGGCCTGGCCGGAGGTGCCGGTGCCGTTGAGGACGCGTACTCGCACCGAGCGCGCGGTCATCGGGTTCTTGGCGGCCTCGGCGAACTTCTTCTTGCCGGCCGCGCCGATCTCGCGGTCGTGGGCGAGGTCGCTGAACAGCCGGCCGGCCTCCGGGTACTGCCAGATCACATTGGCGTGGTCGGTGGGGACGTCGGCCTCGCGGTAGTAGTTGGGCACGGTCAGGAAGGTGAGGCGGTCGGTGGGGATGTCCTTGACCGTCGAGGCCAGGTCGTAGAGCGGTTTGAGGCCGGCCAGCTCCGTGTCGGTGGTGAGGGACTTGGTCGCCGAGTCCAGGAAGCCGTAGAGGTCGCCCGGGCTGGTCAGCTTGGACTGCGCCTTCGCGGCCAGCGCCTTCATGAACTCCTGCTGGCGGCCGATCCGCCCGAGGTCGGAGCCGTCGCCGACGCTGTAGCGGGTGCGGACGTAGCCGAGCGCCTTCTCGTCCTGGACGTTCTGGCACCCGGCGTCCATGTCCAGGTGGGCCTTCTTGTCGTGGATGGCGTGCTTGGGGCAGACCTCGATGCCGCCGAGCGCGTTGACCATGCCCTTGAAGCCCTGGAAGTCGATCGAGGTGAAGTGGTCGATCCGCAGGCCGGTGTTCTTCTCGACGGTCTTGATGGTGCAGGCCGCGGCCTTCGTGACGCTGCCGGAGTCACCGCCGATCGAGAACGCCTCGTTGATCTTGAAGTGGTGCGGGGACGACTTCGAGCCGTTGCCGCGGATGCATGCGGGGATCTGCACCCAGGAGTCACGGGGGAACGACACCGCGGTGGCCCACCTATGGTCGGCCGAGATGTGCAGCAGCATCAGGGTGTCCGACTGCATGGTGGTCAGGCCCTTGCCGTATTTGGCATTGGCGCCGGCCCGGCTGTCGGAGCCGACGACCAGGATGTTCTTGGAGCCGGGGCTGAGGTTGACCGGGCGCTTGCCGTCGACGCCGATGTCCACGCCGTGGATGTTGCCGTCCAGGTGCTGGTAGACCCACGCGCCGACCCCGGCCGTGCCGAGGATCAGGACGCCGAGCACACCGCCGGTCCAGGCCACGATCCGGCCGCGGCGGGTCATCCGGACCTTCCCGCCCGACGCGCTTCGCCTGCCCGACGGTTTCGCCCTGCTCGCCCTGCGGGAGCCGCCGGACCGGCGGCCGGGCCCGTCGGGGGAGGCGTCCGGCGTGGCGTCGGGGGTCGCGTCGTCGTCCCGTCGGGCCGTCTGCTGGTGCGGCTGCCTGTCATGCACGCGGGTGGCCCTTCTGGCTCTTCTGCTCGCGCCGGACCTGCCGGGGAAGCCGTTCCCGCCGGGAAGGCTCGTCCTGCCGGTCCTGCTGCTGGTTCTGCTGGTCGGGGGGTGCTGGTCGAACTGCTCGTACCCGGCACATTCGGTACGAGGAGTGCGCCGGTCTGCTGATGCAGATGGTTCAGGGGCCGCGAAGGTTGCACGGGACGCCGAAGTCGCGGTGCGGGGCAGGCGGGGTGGCGGTGCGTCAGATGACCGTGGTGGGCAGCAGCCGGACGGATTCCGGGTCGTAGCGGCACCACCGCGGGCCGCCGCCGGGCAGCGTCCGCAGCCGGCACCACTCCTCGCCGGAGGTGTCCGTCCACCACCCGCTGATCCGGCCCAACGCCCAGGTGTGGTCCGGATAGCGGACCTCCACCGGTTGGTAGACCCACCGCACCTCCGCCTCGGGAGGCGGGCTGTCCCGGCTCAGGAGTCCGCACCTCGTCGCCATCTCCCCCTCCGGACACGCCCGTTGTGCATGTGTGCACGACTCTACCGGCAAGTTCTACACGGGTGTAGAAGAAGTCCGGGGCGCCGACGACGGGAGCGGACCCGGTCGGATCAGAACAGTGTGCCCGTCGTGCGGACCCGCCGCCCCCGGAACGGCACAACGGACGCCACGTGTGCTCGCCGGCGAAGGCGAGCGCGGAACGATCAGGCTCCGTGGGCTTCGTCCGGGTGGGCCGGGTCGGCGGCGTCGCCCGTGGCCCGGTGCGGGGCGCTCGTCCCGCGCCGGCCGGGGGCGTCGGCCGCGGCGCGGTCGAGGAGGGTGCGCAGCAGTTTCTCGTCGTGGGCCGGCAGCGCGGAGACGAAGCTGGTGAGGACCGCGTCCCGGTCCGGTTCGCCGTCCAGGACGCGGCGCATCCGCAGCGCGGCGAGCCCGGCCTCGTCGGCGGCCGGGGTCCACACGTAGGCGCGGCCGGAGCGTTCGCGGAAGACGGCCTGTTTGGCGTGCAGGCGGGACAGGATCGTCATGACGGTCGTGTACGCGAGGTCGCCGCCGAGCCGTTCCTGCACCCAGGCGGCGGTGACCGGACCCGGTGCGCGGTGCAGCGCGGCCAGCACCTGGGACTCCAGCTGGCCCTGCCCGCGCCGGCGGCCGCGCTCCCGCCCCGCCGCGCCGAAGTGCCCGTGTCCGGGATCCCCGCGACCGGCTCCCCCGGCGCCCGGCGCCTTCCCGAAGGGCGTCCCGCCCATGCCGTCGTCTCCCATCGCGCGGGGCGTCCCGTTGGCCGGGACGTCGGGGCATCTTAGACGCCGGCACCTGTCGCCGCCCGGGGGACGAAGGCGGGTGGGCCCGGGCATCTACAGGCCTGTAGACGTAGTCGCGCCACGGGTCCCGACCAACGGCGGGCGCGCGGATCACCGGGCCCGGTGGGCGGCCGCCCGGGCAGGCCCGCTACCGAGAGCACAGGGCCCTTCACCTGCTGCGGAGGGATGCGCCGGGCCGGTGCGGGGTACCGTAAAACCAAGGGACTCGGGGACCCACAACACCGGGCGCACCAGGATCGGCCGCGCTCCACCGACCGTCTGCCGTTCACCGATCTGCCGCGGTTCGCCCGAGTGAGGTGAGCACCATGCAGACTCTGTTGACCGTGGTCGTGCTGCTGGCGCTGATCGCGCTGGGGGCGCTGTTCATCGCACGGGTCAATGCCCAGCAGGCCGGCCGGATGGCCACCCACCGGTACGCGGACCGGATGCAGTCGATGCGGCGGCGGATCCGCAGGCGCCCGCGCGACGGCGCCCGCTCGGGACCGCTGACCGGCCCCCCACCCCCCTCACCACCACCCTCACCACCGCCCTCCGGCAAGACGGGCGGCGAGCTGTGACGACCGCCGGTCAGCACCACGCCCCGCCGCCCGTCGCCCGGGTGGCCATCGCCCCGCACAGCGAGACGGTCCGGCGCATCGACGGGATCTGGTGGCCGCATTCGACCGATCTGCTGGCCGAACTCCCCGCGCTGCTCATGGCGTTGCCCTTCGACTGGCCGCGGATCACCCACGCCACCGTGAACGGTGACGCCTGGCGCGCCCTGCCGGCCCGGATCATCGTCGACGGCCACGTCGTCCGCCTGCGCCGGACCAGCGGCCACCACGGCCCGGACACCCTCTGCCTGGTCTCCACCGGCCACGGCCGCTGGGACCTGCTGATCATCCCGCCCGCCACCCCCGAAACCGAGGCCGTCCGCGTGATGGCGGAGATGGCCCGCACGGGAGCGCTGACCCCGGTCACCCCGGCCTGACGGTCCGGCCCACTCGGACCTGCCTACCGGCTCCCTTACCCGACCTGCCTACCGGCTCCCTTACCCGAACTGCCCCGACTCGCGTCAGCCGCCGCTTCGGCCTGCCTGGGGTACCTGCCCCGCCCGGGCCGCCTGCCGCTCGCGCCCGTCATGACCCGCCATAACCCGGGGTCCCGCGGCGCGCACCCGGGGCGGCTACTGCGTACGGGTGGTGTTCATCGGAAGAACGCCGCCCCGGGGGCGTCGGTCCGTGAATCCTCCCATTGCGTACTCATCATAAGAAAACGCAACAGAAGCGGCGCAACGTAAGCGATGCGAGCGGAGCGGTGCAACTGAGGCGATGCAACGGAAGTACCGAGGGAAGCAAGCGGATCTCCTGGGGAGATCCTGATCGGAAGTGAGGAGCCATGGCTGCGAACAAGGTCATGACGTTCTGGGCGATGTGCCTTGCCGTGCTCGGCAAGCTGCTGGCATCGCTGGGTGTCTCGGCGCCGGCGTCGGCGGCGCGCCGGGAGGCCGCGCTCTACGAGCGGACGCTCGGCAACAGGGACGCGGACGCGGGCACCGAGCCCCGGGGCGCGGACGGCCCGGGCGCGGATACCCCTGCACCAAGGACACCCACACCCCTCGCGGCCGCACCCGCTGCCGCGACGCCCGCTGCGGAGCCGTCCGCCTTGGAGACACCGGTCGTCGAGGGACCCACGGTGCCGGCCCCGCGTACGGTGACGCGCGACGGCCAGACCTCCGCCGCCCGGCTGATGCTCACCCGGCCCGAGCTGCCGCCCACCATCAAGCAGCGCATCCACGCCGAGGCGCACGGAGCCTCTCCCGGTCTGCGCAGCCGCTGCATCCGTGGCACCGAGCCGCTGCCCACCGCCTCCGCCGGGGCCGCCCCGCAGACCGCCGGCACCGTGGACCCGCGCCCCGCGGTCATCCCGGCCGCCCGTCGCCGTGCGCACACCGCCCGTACGGTCTGAGCCGGGCAGCGGCATTTCTTCGAGACTCCTTCGAGCGGTCCGGTATGCGAGGCCAGGTACGCGAGGCCCGGTACGCGAGGTCCGGTACGCGTGGCCGTGCAGAGGTCCTCGACGGCTTTTCCATCGGCCAGGCCCGCCGGCCCTGACATGGGCGGGACGGCGCGTGACAGCTCCGCGCCGACGAGACGAGACGCAGATGCAGACGTACTCGCAGAGGTGCAGGCAGAGGCAGAGGCAGACGCAGACGTAGAAGCAGACGTAGAGGTCGACGCAGACGCAGACGCAGAGGCAGACGCAGAGGCAGAGGCAGAGGCAGACGAAGACCAGAAGACGTGAGACCTGAGACTTCACCTCCCGGAGAGTTCACCTCTCCTCCTCAGGACCCCAGCCCCAGCTGAGCACGCAACGCGCGCGTGTCCGGCTTTCCGTTGGCGGTGAGGGGGAAGTGGTCGACGACATGGACCGCGTTGGGCTGTTCGTACTCCGCCAGGTGCTCGGCGAGGCGCCGGCGCCAGGTGAGCGGGGCCCCGCCCGCCGGGTCCGCGACGACGAAGTGCAGGGCGCTGCCGCGGCGTTGGTCCGCCACCGCCAAGACCTTGACCGGGCGGCCGCAGGACTCGGCCCGCCGCTCCAGGCTCTCGGGGTAGAGCGTGAAGCCCAGCCGGTGCACCGCCTGATTGCGGCCCGCCACCCGCACCGTGCCGTCGGCGTCGACGCTGCCGAGGTCGGCCGTCGGGTACCAGGCGTCCGGGTCGACGGGACGGAGCGAGCCGTCCTCGCGGAGGTAGCCGGCCATCAGGCCGGGGGAGCGCACCTCGATGCCGCCGAGCTCGCCGGGGGCGGCGACGGTGCCGTCCGGGCGCAGCACGCGGAGCCGTACGCCGGGCAGCGGGCGTCCGCAGCCGTGCGGCGAGTCCGGCGTGGCCAGGGCGACGTTGCCGAGTTCCGTCAGGCCGTAGCCGTCCAGCAAGGGACGGCCCATCGTCGTGCGGAAGGACTCGGCCAGGGGGGCCGGCAGGGGTGCGCCGCCCACGCCCCAGATGCGGACGCCGGCGAGACCGGCGCGTACTTCCGGGCGGCGGCGGACGACGCCGAGCAGCGAGTGATAGGT
The DNA here is from genome assembly GCF_040640655.1 of Streptomyces sp. NPDC021749. Classification (NCBI taxonomy): domain Bacteria; kingdom Bacillati; phylum Actinomycetota; class Actinomycetes; order Kitasatosporales; family Streptomycetaceae; genus Streptomyces; species Streptomyces sp. NPDC021749. Next base: position 303,229 of record NZ_JBFACE010000002.1, read on the forward strand.
GGACGGTGCGGCGTCCACGGCGGTGGCGCCGTGCGCGGCGGCCTGGCCGACGGCCGCGTCGAGCCGCTGGTACGGGGTGACCAGCAGGGTGCAACGGGCCAGCCACCACAGCAGGATGACGGAGAGCCCGTACTGGTGCGAGAAGGGCAGCAGCGGCGCGAGGACGTCGTCCGCGCGGTAGCCCATGGCCTGGATGGTGCGCAGCGAGTTGTCGAGGACGGCGTGGCCGGGTTTGACGATGCCCTTGGGGCGTCCCGTGGTGCCCGAGGACCACAGGACGAGCGCGTCCGGGCGGCGGAACCAGGCGGCGAGGGGGTCGGCCCCGGGGGCGGCCGGCTCGGGTGCGGGGGTGGGCTGCCGGCCGTCGGCCGCCGGCGGTACGGGGGCGAGGTGCGGGTAGTGGACGATGCGCCGGTCGGGGATGCTGGGGAAGCCGGTGCTGTGGTCGGCGGCGGTGACGAGCCAGCGGGCCCGGGCCTGGCGGGCGGCCGCGGCGGAGTCGGCGGCGGAGAGCCGGTGGTCGAGCGGGACGAGTGAGGTGTCCAGCCGCATCAGGGCCAGCAGCGTCACGACGTAGTCGACGCTGTTGTCGCCCTGGACCAGGACCCGGTCACCGGCGCGGATGCCCAGCCCGTGCAGGGCGCGCGCGGTGGCCGCCAGCCGCTGGCCGAGCGCCGGTCCGTCGAGGCGGCGGCCCGGGTCGCCGGGCGGGCTTCCGGTGCCGCCGCGCGCGGCCGCGGTGCCGTCGACGAGCCGGGCGTCGGCGACCGGAGGGGCGATGGTGTCGGTCATGGGTGCTCCGATCCCGTGGGGTCGAGGGGGCGGCACAGCAGGGTGGAGGTGGTGGTGGCCACCCACCGGCCGCCCGCGTCGTGGAAGGCGCAGTCGAGGGTGAGGAGCCGGCGGCCGGCGAGGAACGCGGCGTCGGCGAGCCGGACGGTCGCGTGCAGGACGTCGCCGGCGTGGGCCGGACGGGCGTTCCGCAGGCTCTGCGCGCGGTGCACGGCGCCGTCGAGGACCGGTAAGTCCGGCCGGGAGCCGAGGAGTTGGTCCTCGGCGCGCGCCGCGAGGGTGACGAGGTAGGTGGGCGGGGCAAGCGTGTCCGGGTACCCGAGGGCACGCGCGGCGACCGGATCCGTATAGACGGGGTGCGGATCGCCCACTGCGGCAGCGAAGCGTGCGATCCGCGCGCGGTCGAGGACGTAGGGGCCGCAGTGGAGGACGTCCGCACCGCGGCCCGCGTCGGTGCGGCTTCCGCTACCGGTGCGGCTGCGGCTGCGGTTGTCGCTGCCGCTACTGCTGCCGGTGCCGTTGCCGGTGCCCGGCGCCGGGTGGGCGGCAGGCCGGGGGGTCGCTCTGCCCGTCATGGTGCGTCAGGCGCCGATCATGTGGTGGCCGCCGTCCGCGTGGACGATCTCGCCGGTGGTGGCGGGCAGCCAGTCCGAGAGCAGGGCCACGCAGGTACGTGCCACCGGCTCCGCGTCCTGCGGGTCCCAGCCCAGGGGGGCCCGCGTCGACCAGCTCTTCTCGAAGGACGGGCCGTCGCCGCCGATGCCCCGTGCGGCCAGGGTGCGCAGCGGGCCGGCCGCGACGAGGTTGGCCCGGATGCCCTGCCCGCCGAGGTCCCGCGCCAGATAGCGGGAACAGGCTTCGAGTCCGGCCTTGGCGACGCCCATCCAGTCGTAACCGGGCCAGGCCCGCGAGGCGTCGAAGTCCACGCCGACGACGGAGGCGCCCGGTCGCAGTAGTGGCCGGCAGGCCATGGTGAGCGCCACCAGGGAGTACGTGGAGGTGTGCAGCGCGGCGGACACATCGCGCCACGGGGCGGACAGGAAACCGCCGTCCAGGCAGGAGGCGGGGGCGTTCGCGACCGAGTGCAGCACGCCGTCGAGGCCGTCGAGGTGCTCGCCGACCCGCTCGGCGAGCGTGCTGAGCTGCGCTTCGTCGGTGACGTCCAGCTCCACGACAGGGGGTTCTTCCGGCAGCCGCCGGGCGAGCCGGGCCACCAGACTCGGCCGCCCGTACGCGGTGAGGACGATCTTGGCGCCCTCTTCCTGGGCGAGCCGGGCCACCGTGTAGGCGATCGAGCTTTCGGTGATCACGCCGGTGATCACCAGCTGTTTTCCGTCGAGCAGACCGCTCATGCGGTGCCTCCGTCTGACTCGTCCTCGACTCAGGAGTCACCGGACAAAACTCAACGCCATTGTCCGGCCTTGGTCTTGATAGGTCGTCATTGACAACCTATCCGACCTCCAGTTGACTAGAATAGTCAAGCATAGTCAAAACAGTGACTCGCATGTCACGTAAGCGCGTCGGCGTCCACCCCGCAGGGCCAGTCCGCCTGGGCGGCAGCGCCGCGCCACGCATCCGGCCGTACGCCCTGCCGTACGCCCGGCCATCCATCCGGCCGCACTCCGGCCGTAGATCCGGCCGCCCGTCCGGCCGTAGGTCCGTGTTCCCGTCCGTGCCCGACAGAGAGGTGTTCGTCATGACCGTTCCGACCAGAGAAGAGATCGTGGCTGAGCTCGCCGAGATCCTGCACGAGGTGGCCGGCGTCGTGCCGGCCGAGGTAACCGAAGAGAAGTCCCTGGTCGAGGAGTTGGACGTGGACTCCCTGGCCATGGCCGAGGTGATCGTGGTCGCCGAGGAGCGCTTCGGGATCGCGCTGCCCGAAGAGGAAATGAAGGACATGCGTAGAGTTTTGGACATTGTGCTCCGGGTCGAGAAGCAGCTGACGTCCTGAGGCCCGCCCGGAACGCGTGTGCGCCACGCGGTCCCCTCGGCCGGTGCGTGCTCCTGCCGGCGTACGGCCCCGTCCGGCAGGAGCCCACCGCTGTCGCGCGGCACGGCGGTGAATTTGAATATCGGTCAGTTCGCACAACTGCACGCGTTGACAAGGAAGTTGCCGCTCCGCTCCAGGTCCAGGCCCTGCGCGAGGCGTCCCGGGCCGGCTGGGCGGAGCAGGGCGGAGAGCGTCGGCATGGCAACCTCGGCCGCAACTTGGCGAAATTTGGTAATGCCGGTGAGTAAACCAGAGTTGATTTTCGGTCGTCGCTTGTTGACGCAGGCATAGACCAGGGTTACCTTGAGGATCTCCGGACGGTAAATCAAATCGACTCAGTGCACTGCTTTCTCGGATGTCATCGATCCGCAGAAAGGAGACATGGTGCGAGGGGATCTATGCGGGGGGACGAGCCTTTCTGTGACGCGCATCCGAGCGGTCATTCGCTCAGTCATGCCGACCCCGGCGACACGTCCAACCTGCCTGGTGACGACGGGTTTTGGCACCCGGATCGCATCGATGAATTAGCCGACGGCGCATTGCACATATTCTGGCCCGACGGCGCAGACATTCGCCAGACCCGCGGTTTGGCGGAATTTCTCGGCCGGTTACTCCAGTGTTCTCCGCGGGATATTCCGGTGATCCATGACGGGTTCGGCCGCCCGGTCTCCGCCGCACCCCCGGCCGGGGCCGGCTGGCCTCCGGGCGCGCGTCTCTACCTCGGCATCGCCGCCGACCCGGGCCGCCAGTTCCTCGCCGTGACCAGGGACCTCCCGGTGGCGCTCTCCGTCCACACCGTGCCGCGCGGCCCGGTCGGCGAACTGCTGCTGCCCTTCACCCCGTTGGAGCGCCGTTACGTCCAGGAGGCCCCGGAGGACCGGCGGGCGCACCGGCTGGCCCAGCTGTGGACCCGTAAGGAGGCGGCCCTGCGGCTGACCGGCCGGGGCGGGCTGGCCCTCGCCGACGAGATCGACGCGCTGAGCGAGGCCCGCGACGGCAAGGTCGTCATCCCGGCGTCCCCGGCCCACCCCGGCGGCATCGCCTACGTCCGCGATCTCCCCACCGGCCCCCGCACCGTCGCCTCCGCGGCCACGCCCGCCCCCGCCTCCGGCCTCCGCACCTGGCGCCTCTGAGGGGTGCCTCCCACGTAGCCGTCTGCGGCGCCGCACAGCGTGCAACGGTGGACAACACCCGCGGCGGTAGAGCCAGCTACGTACGCGGCGCCCCAAAGCGCGCAACGCCGAACAAGCCCCCGCGGCGGGACGGCCAGGTACGTGCGGGATGCGGCGCAGGCCTACGGCATGAGGACCGCGTGGGGGTCCGTGCTTTCCGGGCGGCGGGTGGTGGAGGTGAGTTCGCGCCAGGTCTCCAGGGCCAGGCGGAAGGCGCCGGCCTGTTCGTAGCCTTCGGCGGCCAGTTTGAAGTCGGCCTCGGCGGCCTCCTCGTGGCCGTCCGCGCGGTGGGCGCGGGCCAGGTGGAGCAGACAGCGGGCGCGGTCGAGCGGCGACAGGTCACGGGCCGTGAGGTCGATCCGGGCGGCCTGTTCGGCGGCCGCCGGTCCGTCGTTGCGGCGCAGTGCGGCGGCGGTCTCCAGGACCGCCAGCCAGTTCCGGGCCGAGGGGGTGCCGACCAGCGCGGTGGCCTGGCGGGCGCGGGCCAGCTGGGCGTCCGCCTCGTCCTCCGGGCCCGCCGCGAGCGTCAGCAGCGTACGGGCGCGGGCCAGCCGGAGGCGGAGCCGTACGCCGTCGGTGGTGGCGAGCAGGTCCTCGGCCTCGGCGAGGAGTTCCAGGGCCTCGTCCGGGTGCCCGGCCAGGTACTGCGCACCGGCCACCGCCCACAGGGCGCCGGCCCGCAGTTCGCCGGCCGGCAGCGGTGCGGCCTCGGCGCGCAGCTCCGTGCCGAGCTGCTCGGCGCGGTTCCACTCGCCGCTGTCGACGGACGCGGACAGCAGCGCCATCCGGGCCTGGGCCCGCTCCGGGCGGCCGGGCTCCAGTTCGGCGGTGACCCGTACGGCTTCCTCGGCGAAGCGGACGGCGTCGGGGAGGCGGCCCTCGGTGCGCAGCAGCTGGGAGAGTTCGATGGCGACCCGGGCGTGCAGCACCGGCGCGGTGCGGGTGAGCGGGTCGTCGAGCAGCCGGCGCAGCGCGGCCTCATGGCGGTCCGGGTCGTCCAGCCGGCCCAGGACGGTGGCCAGCTCCCAGTGCGCCTCCCAGCGCACCTCGTCCTGGTCGGCGCCGCCGGCCTGCTCCACCACGGCCTCCAGCTGGCGCCGCGCCGCCACCCAGTCGCCGGCCAGCTGGCTGGCGCGGGCCGCCACCAACTGGCCGACCAGGCCCAGGCGCTGGGTCAGCCGGGCGCCGGGCTCCTCGGTGGCGCTCAGGGCCTCGACGGTCGTGCCGAGCCGTTCGGCGATCGAGCGGGCGATCTTGGCGCTCGGGATCCGGCGGCCGTTCTCGACCAGCGAGACGTAGCTGGGCGAGAGGTCGTCCCCGGCGAGGTCCCCCTGGGACAGGCCCTGCGCGCGGCGGACCTCCCGCACTCGCTTCCCGAAAGCAGGCTGCTCAATCACCAAGGAATCGCTCGCAGTTGAGTTGGGCGGACGGACAGTGACGGGGTACGGACAGCTCCGGACCGGTGGAACGTGATGACGGGGAGTCTACTCATCGGAGACCGGCTCGGGGGCGCCTGTGGACGACCTTCGCTCCGCCGGGGAGTCATTTTTTGTCACTTACGGAGGTCGCTATTCCTCTTGCCGGTGCGACCGGTGTTGCGACAGTTCGGAGGCGTGTTCGGGCCCGTGGGGCAGGGATCGGCGGGCCCGCGGCGGGGGTTGCGGAGGGGGTGCGGTGGGGGCCGCTTGTCACAACGGCCAGTCGCATGCAATGACTTTACTTGACAATAAATGACAATTGGCTGACGCTGACCCTCCATGGACTACGCCCCGAGGAGGGACATATGAGCTCCGCTCCCGCATGGCCGACCGTGGCCGCCGAGCCGGAGGACCGTATCGACGGACGACGCGCGGCGGCCGTGCACCGGGTCCGGGACTTTCTGGTGGACAACGCCGACACCGTGCACGCGCTGCTGTGCGAGATCTCCACCCACCGCGCCGCGCGCTACGAGATCGAGTCCACCGTCGCCACCCTCGACGGGGCCCTGGACGAGGTGGCCACCCACCGGCCCGGCCGCGTCCCCCGGCTGGCCGCCTTCATGCCGTCGAACGTCATCCTCTACTCCTACGCCCTCTACCTCCTGGTCCCCGCCCTCTACACCGAACGGCTGGTCTTCCGCCCCTCCAGCCGCGTCAAGGACCAGATGTGCCGGCTGCACGCCCTGCTCGCCGAGCAGCACCGCCTGCCCATCACCCTCACCACCGCCAGCCAGCGCGAGTTCCTCCAGGACCACGTCGGCCCGGCCGACGTCGTCGTCTTCACCGGTGCCTACGCCAACGCCGAGCAGATCCGCGCCCGGCTCACCCCCGGGCAGCTGTTCCTCTTCCTCGGCTCCGGCGTCAACCCGTTCGTGGTCGCCCCCGGCGCCGACGTCGAGAAGGCCGCCCGGGACGCCCTCGCCATCCGCGTCCTCAACACCGGCCAGGACTGCCTGGGCCCGGACCTCTTCAGCGTCCACCAGTCGCTGCTCGACCCGTTCGTGGACGCCCTGGTCAGCGAGTTGAAGGGGCTGCGCTACGGCCCGTACACCGACCCGGACGCCGACTTCGGGCCGATCTTCTACGAGAGCGCGCTGGAGGACGGCGCACAATTCCTGGCCCGCAACCGCGGCGGCATCGTGCACGGCGGGCACGTCGACTTCCGGGCCCGCCGCCTCGACCCCACCGTCGTCGTCGGCGAGGAGGTCACCCCGCGCACCAGCGTGCCGGAGTTCTTCGCCCCGATCTTCAACGTCGCCCCGTACCGCGACGAGGACGCGCTCGCCGCGACCCTCACCACCGGCCACTTCACCGAACGCGCCCTCGGCTCCAGCGTCTACGGCCACGCCCCCGCGCTCGTCGAGGCGCTCCGCCGGCGCACCACCGTCACCCTGGACACCACCTTGCTGTCCATCGACGACGGCAACGCCCCCTTCGGCGGCTACGGCCGGATGGCCAACTACATCTCCGACGGCCGGGACGTGCGCGCCGAGCCCGTACTGATCTCCAAGGCCGTCACCGAGTACCGCCCGGGAGGCGGCCGATGAGCCAGGACACCGCGGCCCACCCGTCCGCCTGGGCGGCGATCGCCGACCACCTCCACCACCTGGGCACCACCGCGGTCTTCGGGCTGCCCGGCGATGACATGGCCCCGCTCGGCGCATTGGAAGACTCCGACGTCCAGGTGGTGCTCTGCCGCGACCAGCGCAACGCCGTCTTCATGGCGGCCGGTTACGCGCTCGCCGCCGGCCGCCCCGGGGTCTGCGTGATCGGCAAGGGCCCGGCGGTGACCAACGCGCTCACCGGCCTGCTGGAGGCGCGCTCCGCCGCCGTACCGCTGCTCCTGATCGCCGACGGCACCCGGCTGGACCGGGTCGGCACCGGCGCCTTCCAGGAGCTGGACCAGCTGGCCGCGGTCCGCCCGTACGTGAAGTGGGCGGTCCGCGTCGACCACGCCGAGCGGCTGCCGGGCGCCCTGGAGAAGGCCGCCGCGCTCGCCGTCAACGGCACGCCCGGCCCGGTCTACATCGAACTCGCCGAGCAGATCGCCGGCGCACCCGTCCCCCGTACCGGTGCCTGGCGGCCGGCCGTGCCCCAGCGGCCGGCCCCCGATCCCGCCGCGCTGGCCGCGACCGCCGCCCGGATCACCGCTGCGGAACGGCCGTTGCTGCTGGTCGGCGGGGGTGCCCGGCACCGTAACGAGGACCGCGGGATCGAGCGGTTCGCCGAGCGGCTGGGCGCCGGGATCTTCACCACCGCCTCCGGCCGCGGCACCGTCGCCGAGGACCACCCGCTGCACTGCGGGGTCAGCGGCCTCTACACCGTCGCGCCCGCGGACGCCCTGTGGCGCGAGGCGGACCTGGTCGTCGCGCTGGGCAGCCGCCTGGAGGAGACGGCCACCTTCGGCTGGCCGGAGGGGGCCGACCAACTCCCCGTCGTACAGGTGGTGTTGGGCGAGGAGAGCCTGGTCCTGGACCGGCCGGGGGCGTACGTCCTGGCGGACGTGGCGGCCACCGTGGACGGCTGGGCCGGTCTGCTCGACGGGCACCGGCCGGACGGGGCCTGGGCCGGGCGGGTCCGTTCCGTACGGGCCGCGCTGGCGCAGCGCGCCGCGGACCGGGCTGAGGAGGCCGGGAAGCGGGCGCCGGAGGGCACCGTTCCGGTCGCCCGGGTGCTGGCCGAGCTGGAGCGGGCCGTCCCCGCCGACCGGGTCCTGGTCCAGGAGAACGGCCTGCAGGACATGTGGTCGTACTACTTCCCGCACTACGCGCTCGGCACCGGCGGCGGCTCCGTCGTCCCCAGCGAGCAGACGCCGCTGGGCTTCGGCGCGGCGGCCGCGGTGGGCGTACGGCTGGCCGAGCCGGCCGGGCGGCCCGTGGTCGCGGTGGTGGGCGACGGCGCCTTCCACCTCTTCCGCGCCGAGCTGCCGACGGTCGCGGACACCGGCGCGGCCGTCCTCTACGTCGTGCTGGACAACGGCGGCTACGGATGGCTGCAGTCCAACCTCGACCGGGTCTGCGGCCCGGACTCCCGCTTCGCCTTCACCCGCCCCCGGCCCACCGGCACCGACGGCCTGACCAGCGCCTACGGCCTGGGGCACCGCCGGGTGACGGACCCCGACCGGCTGGCCGACGCACTGGCCGCCGCCTGGCGCGAGGTCGCCGCCGGCACCACGTCCGTCGTCGAGGTGGCGGTGGCGCTGGCGGACACCCCGCCGGGGATGACGGGCGCCGCGGGCGACTTCCCGGAGCGGGCGGAGGAGGACGTCTAGCCACCGGCCGGAACCCGGCCTTCCGGGGGCCGTGCTGCCAGGGGCGGCGCGGCCCCCGCGTGCGTACGGGGGCGGCTGCCCGGGGCGGGGCGGCTGCTCGGGGCGCCCGGGCGGCTACGGCCCCACGGCCTGCAGGATGCGCGTGGACCGGCCCCTTCCCCGGCCCGGGGGTAGCCGGGGAAGGGCCGGTCCACGTCTTCTTCGTACGGGGAGCCACGCCGAGGCGTGCCGGGGGATGCGCTCCGTTCCGTACGGATCGGTGTCAGCTCGTGGTCTTGCGGCGGAACTTGGCGACGGCCAGCGGGGCGGTGAGCGCGGTCAGGCCCACCGACCACACCACCGTCCAGAGCACCGGGCCGGCCACCGGCCCCTCGCCCAGGGCGAGGCCGCGGGCCGCGTCGGCCATATGGGTCAGGGGGTTGAGGCGGGTGAAGGCGGCCAGCCAGTCCGGCATCGTCGTGGGCGAGACGAAGATCGAGGAGGCGAACTGCAGCGGGGTCAGCACGACGACGGAGAGCCCCTGGATGGCCTGCGCGGTGCGCAGGGTCAGGCCGAGGAGCATGAATATCCAGATCAGCGACGTGCCGAAGAGGGTGGTCAGGCCGACGGCCGCGGCTATACCGGGCCAGCGGCCGGAGAAGTCGAAGCCGAGCAGGGCGGCGACGATGAGCAGGACCGTGATGGCGACCAGCATCCGGCCCGTCTCGACGACGACCTTGGCGAGGAGTATCGAGGAGCGGGCGATCGGCATCGTGCGGAAGCGGTCCATCACGCCGGTACGGAAGTCGTCGTTGACTCCGGTGCCGACGGCCATGGCGATGGTCATGCCGAGGATGACCATCAGGCCCGGCACCAGGAAGGCGGTGTACTGGGCGCGGCTGCCGCCGCGGCCGATCACGCCGCCGAAGACGAAGACGAACAGCAGCGTCAGCACGACCGGCATCAGCAGCGCGTCGATCATCGACTCCGGGTTCTGCCGGATCCGGAGGAGGTTGCGGCGGACCAGCGCGCCGGTGTGCCGGGCGGTCGCGCGCAGCCCGATCCGGCCCTCGTCGAGGAGCGGAGCGGGCGCCTCGGGGGCGGGCGGGGCCTGAAGGGTCGTCACGGCTGGTCCTCCCGTCAGGCCCGGCCGCGGCGTTCGTCCAGCCACCTCTGCCAGTACGAGCGGCGGTCGCTGCTGGGGTGCGCGACGATGATGTCGCCGAAGACGGCGGAGCCGGTCACGCGGATGAGCGGGGTGACGGACTCGGGACCGGAGTGCGCCCGGGTCAGGTCGCGCAGGTCGCCGAAGACGTTGCTGCAGTTCATCTCCACCCGGACGCCCTCGGGGAGCAGCAGATGCACATCACCGACGATCGCCTTGGCCGCGATGGTGAGTTCACCGGTCGGCGGTGCGGGGGAGGAGCACAGGTCGAGGGTGATGTCACCGAGGACCGCGGTGGCCTCGATGCCGTGGTCCAGCGCGGGGCCGTGGTGGACGAGGTCACCGAAGAGGGCGCGGAAGGAACGCTGGCCGGAGCCGGCGGTGGCGGGGGCCGTGACATGGGGGAGGTCCTCGCCCACGGACGCCAACTCCTCGCGCGTCCGCGCGAGATACGCCGCCTCGGAGCGCTCGGCGAGCTCTTCGAGGGTTAACCGGCCTTCCGCGGTGGCTTCCCTGAGCCGCTCGACCATGGCCTCCCGCTCGGCGTCCGACGCCAGCACCGAGCGCGCGGCTGCGGAGGCGGCGGGGGACGCGGGCGCCGCGTCCTTGGTCAGGTCGGGACGATGGGGCTGGGTCATGGGTGGTGCCTCCGCGGGTCCGGCGGTGGTGGGGCGTCTGCGTGCTCATCGCACCACGTCGCGCCGGGCGCGGGCATCGGCGCGGGGTACTACATCGAAAGGTTGACCCGCGGCCCCGGCCACGCAGTTCGGCGTACGCAGCGTACGGGCTCCGCCGGGGGAGGCGGGCGGGGTACGGGCTCCGCCGGGGAGGCGGGCAGGGTACGGGCTCCGCCGGGGGAGGCGGGCGGGTGCGGGCCGGCTTGCCGGTGGTGCTTAACGGTCCGGGGGACTACGCCGGGCTTTGGTGTACTCGGCGGCCGGTTTTTCCGGTCCGGTAGTCACGCGGGAAATGATCTCGGTGACCCCCGGTGAAGACCGGTGAAGGAATCCGAATATCGGTCGACTTCTTCTTGACTACTTGGTAAAGTGCCCAGCACTCATTGTGACTCGGCGATTTGATCCGACCGGCCGGAGTCATCCACCGTTCGAAATCCGGAGGGTTTGTCGAATGCCTGAGCTGGCGGACACCGGGCGGCGAATCAAAGAGCTTCGGGTCAGCGCGGGAATGACACAGCACGACCTTGCCGGGTCCGAAATGTCGTCCAGCTACATCTCGCTGGTCGAGCGCGGGAAGCGCATTCCCAGTGGCCGGGCGCTCAAGATCCTCGCGGCCCGCCTCGGCGTGGGCGTGGACGAAATCTCCAGCAGCCCCCAGCCGGCCGAAAGCCCGGGCCTGGCGCGCCGGCTGGACCTGGTCGGACGATTGGTCGCGGCCCGCCGGCAATGGGAGGGCGGCGACGCCGAGGGAGCGCTCTCAGAATTCCGCGCACTGGCCTCGATGGAGCCGGCCGGCCGGCAGGACGACGTATTTACCGAGGCGCAGCTCGCCATTGCCGAAATACTGGGCTCGCTGGGCCGCGCCGACGAGGGCGCGGACGTCCTGCTGCGGATGCTGGACGTGCTCGCCCCCGCGCCGTACGCCGAGGCCCGGCTGCGCGCCCTGATCGCCCTCGCCGACCTGCTGGAATCCGCCGGCCGGGTGCAGGACGGGCTGCGCTACGCCCACACCGGCTACCTCGAATGCACCGACCGCCGGACCGGTCAGGGCCCCGGCGGCGGCCCGGCCACCGGCCCCGGCACCGGCTTCCACCTGCTGCTCGTCCTCGATGTGCTCACCCGCTGCGCCTACTGGAGCGGGTGCCCGGACTGGGTCCCCGAGCCCGAGCAGCCCCGCCCGCCGGCCGACGGCGTCCTCCCCGGGCCGCGCGCGAACATCGACCTGCACCGGGCGCTCGCACTGCGCGACCAGGGCGAAGGGGAGCGGGCCGCCGAGCTGCTGGGCGAGTGCGCGCGCCGGGTCACGCCGGCCGCCGGGTTCCCCCTGTGGGAGAAGGTCAACGGCCAGTACGCGCTGCTGTTGCTGTACCGCGGTGAGTCGGCGGCGGCGCGCAGCATCGTCGAGCGCGGGCTGGTGGTCGCCTCGGTGGCGCAGGAGCCGGAATTCCCGCTCTGGCTCACCACGGCCGACGCGGTCTGCGCGGAGGCGGCCGGCGACCGGGACCGGCTGGCCGCGCTGGGCGAGGAGCTGGCCGCGCTGCCCGAGACGGGCCGCAGCCATGAGAAGGCCGCCGCGCTCCTGGAGATCGCGGCGGCGTGCGAGCGGGTGGGGGACCGGGAGCGGGCGGCCCGGCTCTACCGGCAGTCCGCCGACCTGTTCCGGCGGGCCCAGGCGTACCGGCACGCCGAGCGGGCCCGGGACCGGCTCGTACGGCTCGCCGAAGGCCCGGCCCGACAGCCGCAGGGGCAGCTCTGAAGCAGCAGCGCTGAAGCGCTCTGCAGCGGCTCGGAAGCAGCGGCTCGGAAGCAGCACCTTAGAAGTGCTGTGCAGCAGCTGGGCACCAGCTTGCAAGGCGGCTGGGAAGCGGCTGGGAAGCGGTTCCGCGGCGGCTCGGAACCCGCTCGTGACGGGCGCGTGAGCGAGCCTGCCGAAGGCGCCCGACGGGTGCGGAGGCGCGCGGGTCGCGGGCGCCCGGCGGCCGCGAAAGCAAACCGGCAAAAGCAAACCCGGCAATCTCTCCTGCGCGGCCGGCGGTGCAAAGCGCCGCGGCGGAAAGGCCGGCGGACGGCCGCACCGGCGCCGAAACGGCCGCCGGCACCATGATGGTTGAGCACAAAATCAAGGCCGCGGTCCGCATATACCTGGCCGATGAAACGGATTTGCGGCGCGACCGTTCGCAAAAGTGGGCCGGCGACCGCCGGGACGGAAAGACGCCGCGGCGGCGCTATGGGCCGTGGGGTGTTATGCCCTTATGTCGTTATTGCGGGTAATTGGCGCATTCATTTATTAGCTTTCTTTCCCAATCCGAGGAGCGCGAACAGTGCCTCCGCGCCGCCCACGATCGCCAGGATGAGACCCGCCTTGCTCAGCGAGATGATCGGTGTCTCGACTTCCTTTGTGGTCAGCCACAGGGCCAGCCCGACGACCGCCAGAACAATGCCTACCGCAATACCCTTCATCGGTTCCCTTGTCTCCTCGCCCGGTGATGGTCCCGGTGATGGCGCCCCGGCCGGCCGGCGCGGGGCGGTGGTAGTCACCAGCGTCCCGTCGCGGCAGGGCCTCCGGATCGTCCGCAGGTAGGCACTTTCCGCCCCGCGGTCTGTCACTTTCTATGTACGCCGGGCCCTACCAGGAGGCCGTGAGGGGCGTGCGCCCCCGGAGCCCGCTCGCAGGGACCCAGCCCCCTCCCGGCCCTCTCCCGGCCCCCTCTCGGCCGCCTCCCGGCCCCTCGCTCGACCCCCTTCCGCCCCCTCGCTCGGCCCCCCTTCCGTCCCCCGCTCGGCCCCTCCTGTTCCCCTGAAACCGCCCCCGTAGTCAATTTTCCTGACTCCTCCAGTCATCGTCCTGAGAGCGTTTCCGCTGGTGCGAGGCCTGATGACATGCGGCCGCACGGGACCTCGACGTACCGACTCCTCGGCAACCTGTTGACAAGCCAATGACTCAGCTGTCATGTTTCTGGTCATGAGGACGCCCCGAGCGTGACAACGGGGCAGAAAATCAGGAGGCGTTTCATGGAGTTACGCACGGATCGGCGGCGCGTCGTCGTCACCGGCTGCGGCGTGGTGTCCCCCGTGGGAAACACCACCGAAGACTTCTGGGCCGCCCTCCTCGCCGGCCGCAGCGGCGTCACCGCGCTCACCCGCTTCGACACCTCCGGCCTCCCGGTCCGGATCGGCGGGGACCTCACCGGTTTCGACCCGGCCGGCTCCGGCTTCCTCACCCCGCAGGAGGTCCGGCGCACCGACCTCTTCACGCAGTACGCGGTGGTCGCCGCCGGCCAGGCGATGCGCGCCGCCGGCCTCGAACCCAGGGCCGACGTCGACCCGTACCGCTTCGCCGCGGTGATCGGCTCCGGCTACGGCGCCGCCCACGCCATCCAGCAGCAGTACGACGTGCTCAAGAACCAGGGCGCGCGGCGGGTCTCCCCGTACCACTCGGTGCTCACCGCCATCGACCACCCGGCCGGTCTGCTGTCCATCAAGTACGGCATCAGCGGCCCCAGTTGCGCGGTCTCCGCGGCCTGCGCGACCGGTGCGGTGGCCCTCGGCGAGGCCGCCGAACTGATCCGCCACGGCCGGGCCGACGTGGTCCTGGCCGGCGGCGCGGACGATGCGCTCACCGCCGCCGACCTGGCCGGCACCGCCAACGCCCGGGCGCTCTCCCGCCGCAACGACGACCCCGAAGGCGCCAGCCGGCCCTTCGACCGGGACCGCGACGGCTTCGTGATGGCGGTCGGCGCCACCGTCCTGACCCTGGAGGAGGCCGGCCACGCGGAACGCCGCGGTGCCACGATCCTCGCCGAGGTCGCCGGTTACGCCGCCACCACCGACGCCCACCACGCCACCGCCCCCGACCCGACCGGCGCCGGCGCGGTCCGGGCGATGCGCGGTGCGCTCGCCGACGCGGGCCTGAGCCCCGACGACGTCGACCAGGTCAGCGCTCACGGCACCGGCACCGTCCTCAACGACCGCATCGAGGCGGCCGCCCTGCGCGAGGTGCTCGGCCCCGACCAGCTGCGCCGCACCCCGGTCACCGCGGTCAAGAGCATGACCGGGCACATGCTCGGCGCGTCCGGGGCCGCCGAGGCCGCCGCCGCGGTGCTCTCACTGCGGGACCGCCGGATCCCACCGATCCGCAACTGCGACCACCCCGAGGACGATGACCTCGACCTGGTCGTCAAGGGCGCCCGCGACTGGGACGGCGACGTGGTGCTGAGCAACTCGTTCGGCTTCGGCGGCCACAACGCCGTCCTCGTCCTGAAGCGCTACGGCACATGACCCCGTACGCGCCCCGGGCGCCGCACCCCGATACGACCACACCCGGTACGACCCCACCCGCCGACCCACGAGACCACTGAAGGAGGAGACGCACCATGCAGGGACGACTGGTGACCTTGGAATGGCCCGGCGACGACGACTGGGCGGCGATCGCCTCCTGGCTGCGGCCCGGCTCGCCGGCGGCCGTGCTCAGCGGTGACTGGGAGCTGCTGGGCGCCGCCGATGTCGAGCAGGCCAACCGCTCCGGCCGGGTCCACCACCTGGTGATCCGCACCAAGGACGGCACCCGCATCGGCACCGTCAGCTACCAGCGCTCCGGCCGGATCGGCGGCTACACCGTCGGCGGCGCGATCGGCTCGCCCGAACTCTGGCGCCGCGGCTACGGCGCGGAGGCCGTCGTCCTGCTCGTCGACTACCTCTTCCACCAGCTCGACGCCCACCGGGTGCAGGTCACCACCGCCGGCTACAACAAGGGCATCATCCGGCTGATGACCAAGACCCCGTCGTGGTCGAGGGCATCCTGCGGGACCACTGCTACCTCGACGGCGAGTACCACGACGCGATCGTGTGGGGCCTGCTGCGCGACGAGCACTACGCCTCGCTCAAGCCCAGCGAGGACAACCGCGTACTGGCCGTCGGGCTGGAGGACTTCGTGTCCGAGGACGACAAGGTGCAGGCCCGTGCGGTCCTCGCCGAGCACCTCGCCACCGCCGACCGCACCGCGCTCACGCCCTACCTGGAGCAGGACGCCGCACCCCCGAGCACGATCGGGCCGGCCGAGCGGGGTGCCGCATGAGAGACGGCGCCGAGAGCTTCGCCCTGGCCGACCGTACCTTCTTCGACTGGCCCGGCAACTGGGACCTGGAGGCCACCCGCTTCCCCGCCCCGCCGCTGCCCGACGGCTGGACCCGCGACGACAACGAGGCCTGGACCTTCTGCCGCCCGCCCGAGGACCGGCTGCCCGACCAGGGCTGGAAGATCCACGTCAGCGCGGCCCCCGACGACGCCCCGCGCACCCTCGCCGACGTCGCCGGCTACTGCACCCGGCACGGCATCGCCTTCAAGTACCTCAAGAGCGCCAACGTCCTGCGTGCCCTGAGCCGCAAGTACGCCCAGCGCTCCTCCGCCGGCAAGCTGCTGACCGTCTACCCCGCCGACGACGCCGAACTGGCCCGCACCCTCGAAGGGCTGGACGCGCTGGTCGGCGGCCGCCCCGGCCCGTACGTCCTGACCGACCTGCGCTTCCGTCAGGGCCCGCTGTACGTCCGCTACGGCGGATTCCGCACCCACTACATGGAGGACGCCGACGGCGAGCTGGTCACGGCCTTCCGGCGCCCCGACGGGACGCTCGAACCGGACCGCCGCACCCCGGTCTTCCACACCCCCGACTGGGTCGCCCTCCCCGACGTCCTCAAGGACTCGCTGGCCGCCCGGCAGGCCGTGGACGACTTCCCGTACCGGATCACCGGCGCGCTGCACTTCTCGCACGGCGGCGGCGTGTACCGCGCCGAACCGGCCACCGAACAGGCCCTCGGCGCCGGACAGCGCAGCGTCGTCCTCAAGGAGGGCCGGCCGTACTCCGGCACCGACGGCGTCGGCCGGGACGCGGTCGCCCGGCTCGCCCACGAGCACCGGATCCTGACCCAGCTGGCCGGACTGCCCGGCATCCCCCGCACCTTCGGCACCTTCCAGGCCGGCGAGCACCTCTTCCTCGTCCTGGAGGACATCGAGGGACAGGACTTCCAGTCCTGGCTCGCCGGGGTCTACCCGCTGACCGTGCCCGAACCCGACGAGTCGGCGGTGGCCGCCCACCGGGACCGCGCCCTCGCCCTGTTCGGCCGGATCGAGAAGCTGATCGCCTCCGTGCACGACCGCGGCATACGCATCGGCGACCTGCACCCCGGCAACTTCATCATCCAGCCCGGCGACGTCCCCGTCCTCCTGGACTTCGAGGTGGCCGACGCGATCGACCTGGCCACCCCCAGCAGCCTCGGCGCCCCCGGCTTCCACCGGGCCGACGCCACCGGCGCGGACGGCGACCACTACGCACTCGCCGCGATCGCCCTGTGGATGTTCCTGCCGCTGGCCGCGCTCGGCGGGCTGGCCCCCGACAAGGCGTCGGCGCTGCTCGACACCGCGACCCGCCGGTTCGGCCTCCCCGGCCACCTGGTGTCCCGGCTCGCGCCCCAGCTCGCCCCGAACGACAACACCACGTCGCCGCTGCGCAGCGTCCCGGAGACCTTCCCACCCTCCGACATCCTGGCCTCGATCGGCCGCGGCCTGCGCGACAGCGCCACCCCGCACCGCACCGACCGGCTCCACCCCGGCGACTTCGCGCAGTTCGCCGAGGGCGGCGCGGGCTTCGGACACGGCGCCGCCGGCGTCCTGTGGGCCTGCCACACCGCCCTGGGGGAACGCGACGAGGAGGGCACGGCCTGGCTGCGCGCCGCCGTCGACCGGGTCCCCGCCGAACGCACCGGCTTCTACGACGGGCTGCACGGAATCGCCTACGTCCTACGGGAGTTGGGCGACGACGAAGGCGCCCTCAAGGCCCTCGACCGGGCCGCCGACCGGCTCTCCGAACGCCGCTGCCCGAGCCTCTACCGCGGCCTGTCCGGCGTCGGCCTGAACCTCCTGCACTTCGCCGACGCGCTGGCCGACGACGCCCTGCGGCAGCAGGCCCTCGGCCTCGCCGACCGCGTCACCGCGCGGCTCGCCACGGCCCGCACCGAACCCGTCGAGCGCAAGCGCCGGCGCGGCTCCAGCCACGCCGCCGGCCTGATGTACGGCTGGTCGGGCCCCGCGCTCTTCCTGCTCCGCGCCCACCTGGCCACCGGCGACCCCGGCCTGCTCGACGAGGCGGTCCGCGCCGTCCACCGCGACCTCGACCGCTGCAGCCCCGGACCGCAGGACACCCTCCAGGTCGACGAGGGGTTCCGGCTGCTGCCCTACCTCGACAACGGCAGCGCGGGCATCGCCCTCGTGGCGGCCGAACTCCTCCGGCACCGCGACGACGCCCGCCTCCGCGAGGCGCTGCCGGGTCTGCTCCGGGCCTGCTCCTCCGACTTCGTCATCGAGTCGGGACTGTGGGGCGGCCGCGCCGGTCTCATCGGCACCCTCGCCACCCTGCGCGCGCAGGCCCCCTGGCCACCGGAGACCGCCGAGCGGTACCTGCGCCGCCATCTGACCAACCTCCACCACCACGCCATGACGCTGAACGGCGCAACGGTCTTCCCCTGTGACGGCCGGGCCCGGATCTCCATGGACGTGGCCACCGGCGGGGCCGGCGTACTGCTGGCGCTCTCCGCCGCCGAACGGGGCACCCCGCTGCTGCCGTTCCTCCCCGACCCGCGGTCCGCCGCGGCCGGTTCACCGGCCGTCCCGGAGCGCGCCCGTGGTGCCCACGGCGCCACGACCCCCACCGTCCCGACCGGGTCGGCGGGCACTGCGGACAACGGAAGGGAGGTGTCGTAAATGACCATCATGGATCTTCAGGGTCTGGAGGTGCCGGGCGAGCGTGAGGCCCAGGCGCTCGGCTCCACCGTCAGCACCGGCTGCTGAATGACGCCGACGGGCCGTGCACCGTCATTGCACGGCCCGTCGGGTCCAGGTGTCCCGCGAGGGCACCTGACACGTCAGTACCGCTGTCCACCGTTCCTGCTCACCCCCCGGAGGGAGGTTCACATGTCGGTCATGGATCTTCAGGGTCTGGAGGTGCCGGGCGAGCGTGACGCTCAGGCGCTCGGCTCCACCGTCAGCGGCGGCTGCTGACACCGAGTTCGGTGTCGTCCTACGCACTGTACGCATCCGGAACGGACAACGGAAGGGAGGTGTCGTAAATGACCATCATGGATCTTCAGGGCCTGGAGGTGCCGGGCGAGCGTGAGGCCCAGGCGCTCGGCTCCACCGTCAGCACCGGCTGCTGACCCGGTACCCGGTGGTCCCGTGCTCCCGGCGCGGGGCCACCGGGTTCCCTTTTCCGCGTAGCCCAACTCCTCGGGGGGAGAGCCGAGTTGAACGACCGTACGGGACCGGCGGCCCGCTCCCTCTGCATCATCGGCTGCGGCCCCCGCGGCACCTCCCTCGTCGAGCGGATCCTCGCCAACGTCCCCGCCCTGTACGGCGACCGGCCCTTGGACCTGCACCTCGTCGACCCGTACCCGCCGGGCGCCGGCCGCACCTGGCGCACCGACCAGCCCGGCCTGCTGTGGATGAACTCCGCCGCCGAGCAGGTCACCCTCTACCCCGACGCGAGCGTCTCCTGCGCCGGCCCGCCGCGCCCCGGCCCCACCACCGCCGACTGGCTGACCGGCCCGCTGCACGACGGCGGCTACGCGGCCCGCCGCGACCAGGGCCGCTACCTGCGCCACTTCTTCGAGACGGTGACGGCCGGACGACCGCCCTCGGTCCGCCTGTACGTCCACCGGGCGCGCGCCGTCGACCTGCGCCGGACGTCCGCGGGCAGTGCGGCACCGGCCCCCCGCCAACAGGTGGTCCTCGACTCCGCCGAACCCCCGTTCCTCGCCGACCGGGTGGTCCTGGCGCAAGGGCATCCGGACGTTCTGGCCGAGCCCGCACCGGCCGGCCTGACCCGCATCGGCCCGGGCCCCGCCGACCCCGCCGCGCTGGAGGCCGTCCCACCCGGCGCGCCGGTCGTCGTCCGCGGTCTGGGCCTGGTCTTCATCGACTGCCTGGCCCTGCTGACGGAGGGCCGCGGCGGCCGCTTCGACCGCACCCGGGACGGCCGTCTGCGCTACCTGCCCTCTGGCCGCGAACCCCGCCTGTACGCGGGGTCCCGCCGCGGCGTCCCCCTCCCGCCGAAGCCGACGTACTCCGCCGCGTCACCGGCCGCGTCACCGCCGGCCGCCGCCCTCCGCTTCGCCACCGCCGAGGCCTGCCGCACCCGGCTGGCCCGCCCCGGCGCCACCTTCGGGCGTGACGTCTGGCCGCTGGTCCTGGCCGAGCTGGGCTGGCGCCACTACCGCGCGCTCTTCGCCGAACAGCCCGCCCGCACCCGTATGACGTGGGACGACTTCGACGCCCAGTACGCGCTCCTGCTCACCGACGCCGACCGGCTCGCCAAGCTCGCCCGCGAGGCCGTCCCGGACCCCGCCGACCGCCTCGACCTCGACCGCCTGGCCGCCCCGCTCGCCGGCCGCCGCTTCGCCGACGCGGACGGCCTCCAAAGCTGGCTGCGTGCGCACCTCGCCGAGGTCCACCACCGTCGCACCGGCCCGGCCCGGGCCGTCACCACCGCCCTGGTGGACGGCCTCCAGCGCACCGGCGCGGTCATCGAGGACCTGTGGCGCTCCGGCGATCTGACCGGTGCCCAGCTGACGGACGCCCTCACCCGCTTCTCCCTCGGCACGTACCTGAGCTCCGGCCCCCCGCCCCTGCGCGCCGAGCAACTGCTCGCACTGGCCGAGGCGGGGGTGGTGGTGTTCGTGGGCCCGGAGATGCGGGTGGAGACAGTGGAGTCCGCGACATCGGACCCGTCGACCGGTCCCGTCTTCCGCGCCACCAGCCCCGCCGTGCCCGGCGCCGTCCACGAGGCCGCCATCCTCCTGGACGCCCGGTTGTCGGCCCCCGCCCCCGACCGCCTCGCGGACCCCCTGCTCCGTGCCCTCCTCGCCCGCGGCGAACTCACCGAGGCCCGGGCGGAGGACGGCACCCCGGCCGGCGAACTGCGCCTGTCCGGCCCCGACCTGCACCCCGTCGACGCCCACGGCGCCGTCCACCACGACCGCGTCATCGTCGGCCCGGCCCAGTTCCCCCGCCCGGGGACGGACGCGGTCTTCTTCCGTCAGAACGACGGGATCGCGCGGCGGTTGCTGGCGGCGGACTGACCTTCGTACGTCCGCGGCGGCAACGCCGCGGTGGTGCCTCGCCGGTGCTCCCCTTGTGCGTGGGGTGACTACCTCGCGTGCGCCGGCCACTGGGCGTCGGGGAAGGCGGCGACGTCGGAGTCGGTGTCCGGCATGAGGCTGGTGAGCATCTGCTGGGCGGTCTTCGCGTTCTCGGCGGCGCGCGGCAGCATGACGCTTTCGTAGGCGTCGAGGGCCTCGCCGAGGGTGGAGTGGCCGATCACGGCCTGGGCGAGCTCGGCGCCGTCGAGCAGGGCGAGGTTGGCGCCGACGCCGACCGGCGGCATCAGATGGGCGGCGTCGCCGAGCAGGGTGATGCCGGGGACGCGCCGCCACGTGTGGGGGACGGGAAGGACGACCATCGGGCGGTTGATGAAGCCGCCCTCGTTGTCGCGCAGGATGTCCAGCAGCCCCTCGTCCCAGCCCTCGTACTGGGCGAGGAGGCGGGCGCGTACGGCTTCGGTGTCGGCCAGGTCGAGACCGGCGTGCCAGTCCTGGGGCCCGCGGAAGAAGGCGTAGCCGCGGACGTGCCCGTTGCTGTTGCGCTGCAGCACCAGGCTGCGGCGGCCCGCCTTGGCGGACATGGTCCCGGCGCCGACCAGGCGGGCGATGCCGGGATGACGGCGGTCGACGTCGTCGAAGTGGATCTCCACCATCGAGACCCCGGCGTAGGTCGGTACGGCGTCGGAGAGCGCGGGGCGTACCCGGGACCAGGCCCCGTCGGCGCCGATGACCAGGTCGAACTCCTCGACGCGGCCGTCCTGTTGGTGCAGGAGGGCCGTGCCGTCGGGCAGCGGGGTGACGGCCTTGGCGCCGTGGCCCCAGCGGACCGTGCCGGGGGCGAGGGAGTCCAACAGGAGGGTGCGCAGTTGGCCGCGGTCGATCTCGGGCCGGCTCAGATCGCCCTGGCCGGCCCGGTCGTGACGTATCAGGGTCGCGTGTCGGTCGTACAGCCGCCACTGCTGGCCTTCGGGCCGGGACAGCGCGAGGAACCGGTCGAACAGTCCGGCTGCCCGCAGGGCGACCTGACCGGTGTCCTCGTGGATGTCGAGGGTGCCGCCCTGCGAGCGGGAGTGGGGGTCGCTCTCCCGCTCGAAGACCGTGACCGGCACGCCGTGTTGCTGCAGGACGCTGGCGCAGACGAGGCCGCCGGGGCCGGCGCCGATGACCGCGATACGAGGGGTGGTGGACATGAGCGTCACGCTCCGTTCGAAGGGCCGAAGGGGTGCCCCCTCACGGAAGCACAAGCGACTACGAAAGTACAACTGATTCGACTTTCTACCCGATCGCCATTCCGATCGAGTTCCCTCAAGTGGGGTAGGGTGGGCCCATGGCCGAGACGACGACCGGACGCCGCGAGCGCAAGAAGGCCCGGACCAGGCAGGCGCTGGCGGATGCCGCGATGCGGCTGTTCACCGAGCGCGGCTTCGACAACGTCGGCGTCCGCGAAGTGGCGGAGGCGGCCGACGTCTCGCTGAGCACGCTCTTCAAGCACTTCCCCAGCAAGGAAGCCCTGGTCTTCGACCTGGACGCGGACATCGAGAGCGCCCTGATCGCCGCCGTTCGCGACCGGGCCCCCGGCCAGCCGGTCCTGCACGCCCTGCGCGACCACCTGATGCGGACCCGTACGGCCGTGCCCGCCGACGACCCCATGTTCGCCCTCGTCGAAGCCACCCCCGCGTTGCGGGACTACGCCCGCCGCATGTGGTCCCGCCACGAGAAGGCCCTGGCCGCCACGCTCGCCGACGCCACCGGCCTGCCCCCGGACGACCTCGCCCTCACCGCCCTGGCCCGCTTCGCCCTGGAGATCCCGAGCCTCGCCCGCACCACGGACGACCCGGCCCGCGCCATCAGCGACCTGTTCGCCCTGCTGGAACGGGGCTGGGCCACGACGCCCCTGGCACGCGCGGAATCCGGCCCGGGCCAGGACGGATAACCGCGGGCAGATTACGGCTGGCTGCCGACCATCCCCGAGACCTCGCTGAAGGCCGCGTCCCAGGGGGAGGGGATCCGTTTGCCGATGCCCTCGGCCACCACCCCGACGACGAAGTGGCCGGTAAGCCCGAGCGCCCACTGATTCACCGAGTTGAACGTGGCCGGGGCGAACAGGATGACGTCGGCCGGCGGCCCTACGTCGGGCTCGCCGGGGTTCTTGTACGTGGACCGTACGGGCCGGTCTGTCAGGTCCTCCAACGCGGAATGGGCATCGGCGAGCCAGCGGGCCGCGGTGGGGGTCAATCCCACGCAGACGTCGTATCCCTCGCCGAGCGCGCGTCGCACCATGTCGGGGAAAACTCGTGGACGGGTGGTGCTGCGGAAACGAACAAGTACAGAACCGGGCGCGTCATGCGAGCCATCCCGCCACACGCGACCGCCCGGCTCTTCACGGTTCGTGGGCGGAGGGCCCGCCTTCCACGGAGGCCCTGTCAGGTGAGCGAGGACCGTTCGCACTACGCGCGCGGCCCTGCCGGGCGTACCGTTCTAAGTGCCTAGGTCAGAACGGAGTTTCAGTATGACCCACCCTGACGCCCTGCCCACCGGCCTTGCCGTCGGTGAGCGTATCCGGCTCCTCCGAGAGTCCCGCGGCATGACCCGACCGGTCCTTGCCGGACTGTGCGGGCGCGGCCAAGACTGGCTCAAGAAGATCGAGAACGGTGAACGTGAACTGCGTTCGCACACGTTGTTGCTCCGGCTCGCTGCCGCCCTGCAGGTATCGGATCTTTCCGCGATCACCGGCAGCTCGACCGAAGTGAGCCAGCCCGTACCGTTGGGCCGGTTGTCGCACCCGGCCATGCCCGCCATCTGGGCAGCCGTGACGGGGAAGAGCCTTGCTGCCCACACCGACGCTGAGCCGAGCGACGTTGCGATGCTGCAAGGGGAGGTCGACCAGACCTGGCGCCTCTGGCACGAGTCGAAGCGTCAGCGCACCGAAGTGGGCGGCCTGCTCCCCGGGTTGATCCGGCGGGCGGAGGCTGCCACACAGAGCCTGGACGGCCCGGCGCGACGGCGCGCGCTCGTTGTGCTGTCGGACGTGTACCGGCTCACAGGCCAGGCCACTGCCTATGTCGCTCCGGCGGAGCTGGCCTGGGTGGTGGCCGACCGGGCCCTGACCGCGGCCCAACAGGCAGATGCCCCGGACGCGATTGCGGCGGCAGCCTGGAACATGGGCAACATCTTGAGGGAGACCGCGTATCCGGATGAATCCTTGCGGGTCGTGACCGAGGCCGCTGCCCTCATTCGCCCCCATCTCGATGACGCACCCGACGACTGGCGAGGGATCTACGGTGCGCTACAACTGCACGCCGCGGTGACCGCAGCCCGGGAGGGCCGGGACGGGGATGCTTGGCACTATTGGGACGCTGGCGACCAGGTCGCGAAGTCTTTGCCGGCTTCGTACGTGCACCCAAGCACGGTTTTCGGTCGCGCCAACGTTGAGTTCCACGGGGTTTCCGTGGCCACGGATCTCAAGAAGTCGGGCCAGGCACTGACGTTGGCCGACGACATTGATCCCGACGTCATGCCGTCGACGGAGCGGCGGGCCCGGCTCTGGGTTGAGGTGGCCCGTGGACACCTTCAACGGGGCGACCGGACGGCCGCCCTGCACGTGATGGGTAAGGCGCAGGAGATCAGCAGCGAGACCGTGGCTTACACGCCGTCGGCGCGGGCCGTGGCCGCTGATCTCTGGCGGAAGTCACCGCGGGCATTCCGAGATGAGGCTGCCCGGTTGGCCGAGGCGGTGGGCGTCGCCACAGCCTAGGGGCGTTCTGCCTCAGGGGGACGAAGTGTCCCTCTCAACTCCTCTGCCAGCTCTTACGGTTGCGGGCCGTCAGCACAACGCACCGGAGGGTTCGGGATGGCATCTGTGAGCGGCTGGCACGCCTCACCCCGTCGGGGAGCTTCCACGTCAAGCACCGGCGACACGGGCGAGATCCGCGTGCCCTTGTCGTTACGCCGGCTCGATCAGCACCAGGGAGCCGATGACTGCTTCCACGCGCTGCGGCTGCGGCAGCACGCTCGGGCACGGCGACCGCCCCAAGGCGGCGTGAGCCGATGACCGACCCTCAACAGGGGCATGCCGCGCTCGTCCGGGCTCTGGATGAGCGCGGCCTGTTGACCCCGGAGTGGCGGGCTGTGTGGGAGCGCACCCCCCGTGCGGCATACCTGCCCGAGCGGATCTGGCGGCAGGACCCTGACCGGTGCCGGCCGCTCACCGAACCCGGAGAACGGGCCGCCCTGGTCGCCGCTGACGAACCCGTGATCACGCAGGTGGACGACGGGAGGGAGGACGGCCCCGGCGTCGCCACCTCGTCCAACAGCATGCCGTCCATGGTCGCGCGGATGCTGGGGCTGCTCGACGTGCACGACGGCCAGAACGTGTTGGAGATCGGTACCGCCACCGGGTACGTCGCGGCACTGCTGTCGGGCTGGCTGGGCGATCGGTACGTGACGAGCGTGGAGATCGACGCCTCTCTGTCGGTGCAGGCGGAGCGGTATCTGTCGGCCGCCGGCACCGGCCGCGACTCGTCGTCGGTGAGGGTGAGCACGGCTGGCGGGCGGGGGCGCCGTACGACCGGATCATCGTCACCTGTGCCGTGCGACGGGTTCCGTACGAGCTCGTGACCCAGCTGCGGCCGGGCGGGGTGCTGGTGGCGCCCTGGGTGGGGGACTTCTGGTGCGGGGCTCTGGTGCGCCTCACTCGGGACGACGACGGGACGGCGTCCGGCCCGTTCGCGGGGACGGCCACCTACATGCCGATGCGCTCGCACCGGGGCACCGGCGGCATCGCTCCCGACACGTCAGCACCTCGCTCGCGCACCACACAGGTACCGCCGCAGGAGACGCTCACGCCCGGGTTCGCGCTGTACGCGGGCGCCCGCCTGCCCGGCGTCACCCTCGTCGAAGGGCGGGAGGGCGCCCAGCTGAGGGTGTGGGTGCAGGACGGGCGGGGCTCGGGAGCGATTGCGGATGCCGAGGGCACCGTCACCGAGTTCGGGGGCCGCAGTCTGTGGAGGGACGTGGAGTCTGCCTGGCAGGAGTGGGACGACCGGGGGCGTCCGGCCGATGCCGAGATGGGGCTGACGGTCACCACGGCCGGCGAACGCGTCTGGGTGAGGGTGCGTACCGAGGTGGTGAAACCGGTCGAGCAGGGAGCGAGGGCCGGGTAGGACGCGCCCCAGCCCCACCCACCGTTCTTCACCCACCCACGGGAGGGGACGGACCGGAGGACGGAGTCCGGGGGGCTGTCGCCGCACCCGAAGACGCCCCGCCCGCCGCTGGGGCCCCTCCCACCGCCCTTCGGGCTGGGGGAGCAACGGCGGGGCGGATCGCGGCGGGGCGGCCGCGGGCGGGGGGCCGGAGGCTAGATGCCCTGTTGTTGCGCCAGGATCGCCGCCTGCACCCGGCTGCGGAGGTTCAGCTTCGAGAGGATGCGGCTGGTGTGGGTCTTCACCGTGCCCTCGGCGAGGTTGAGGGATTCGGCGATGGCGCTGTTGGGGAGGCCGCGGGCTATGCAGGCGAGGACTTCGCGTTCGCGTTTGGTGAGGGTGTCGAGGGCCTGGGGGGTGCCGTGCGGCAGGGGCGGGCGGGCCGATGGGGGGCGGTGGGCGAATTCGGTGATCAGGCGGCGGGCGATGGCGGGGGTGAGGAAGCCCTCGCCGTGGGCGACCTCGCGCACGGCGCCGACCAGGACGGTCGGTTCGGCGTTCTTGAGGATGAAGCCGCCGGCGCCGGCACGCAGGGCGCCGAAGATGTACTCGTCGATGTCGAAGGTGGTCAGGACGAGGACCTCGGCGAGTTGCCGTTCGACGATCCGGCGGGTCGCGGCGACGCCGTTGAGCAGGGGCATCTGGATGTCCATGAGGACGACGTCGGGGCGTAGCTCGGCGGCCAGGCGGACCGCCGCCTCGCCGTCCCCGGCCTCGCCGACGACGACGATGCCGGGGTCGGTCTGGAGGACGAGGACGAGCCCGGACCGGACGGCGGCCTGGTCGTCGGCCACCAGGACGCGGATGTGCGGGGGCCGCTCGGACGCTTGCTCCGCCGGCTCGTCCGTCCGTCCGCCCGCCGCCGTGTCACGCACCAAGTCCTCCTGCAGTGCTCGCGATGCCTGTAATGCCGTAACCGACTCGTTCATGTGGGTCCGCCTTTCGGCCGTGGGGCCTCTCGGTCTCTCGTCATCGCCCCCGTTCCGGTTCGTCAGGTGTTCTGGGTGAGGGGGAGCACCGCACGTACCCGCCAGCGTCCGGGGGCGGTGCGGTCGGGGCCCGCGTCGAAGATGCCGCCGACCAGGGCGGCCCGTTCCGACATCCCGGTGAGCCCGGCGCCCGCGCCGTTGGTCAGCGGGGCCACCGGGCGCTGCCGGGTACGGGCGTCGGGCGGGGCGTCGGGCCGGGCCAGTGGGCTGTCGACCGAGATGGTCAGCTGCTCGGCGCCGGCCTCGCAGCGGATCCGCACCCGGCCCGACGAGGCGTGCTTGAGGACGTTGGTCAGCGCCTCCTGGACGATGCGGTACGCGGTCACCTCGATCACCGACGAGACCTCGGGGAAGGTCTCGGGGAATTCGGTGTGGAGGGTCAGTGCCGCGGCGTCGGCGGCGGGGCGGGCCTGTTCGACCAGGGCGCCCAGGGCGTTGAGCTGCGGCCGGTCCCAGTCGTCGTCGACGCCCCGGTCGGAGCGGAGCAGCACCACCATGCGGCGCATCTCGGCCAGCCCCTGCACGCTGTTCTCCCGGATGACGGCCAGCGCCCGTAGGACCGGGTCGTCCGCCACGGAATCGCCGGATCCGGCGGGTCCGGCGGGTCCGGACGATCCGGCGGATCCGGCTTCGCCGTTCGGTGCCCGCCGGGCCTCGGTCAGGGAGAGCACCGCGCTGGAGTGGATGGCGATGGCGCTGAGGTGGTTGGCCACCAGGTCGTGCAGTTCGCGGGCCATCCGGGTGCGTTCGGTCTGCAGGACGGTCTTGCGGTCGAGCTCCGCGAGCCGGTTGATCTGTGCGGCGCGCTCCCGCTCGGCGTCGGCGCGCTCTTTGTGGTTGCGTATCAGGATGCCGGTCCATACGGGGGAGATGAGCAGCATCGCGACGATGACGCCGGTCGTCACGCCCTCGGAACGGTCGCTGAGGGCGATCAGGGTGATGGTGGTGGCGACGGTGACCGCGACCGTCCCGAACTGCAGCACCCGGCACAGCCAGGGCGCGCCGTACAGCGCCGCGGCGTAGAGCAGGTCGGTGTAGACCAGGACCGGGCCGAGGCCGCCGCTCGACGTCATTTCCACGAGGACGGTGACGGTGCCGACCGAGACCGCGGCCGTCGGCAGGGTGCTGCGGAAGGCGCTCGCGGTGCACAGCACCACGACCGGCAGCACGGCCTGCCAGACGGGGATGTCGCCCATGACCCGGGAACCGCCCAGGACGTAGAGAATCAGACAGGCGGCGAAGAAGCCCACGGCCAGTCTGAGGTCACGGAGCGGCAGGGGAGGGCGGCGCGCGTTCGTACCTCTGAAAAGACGTAACCACACACGAGGACAGTACTTCCGGGCGTTGCCCGTTCTCTTGGCCCTGGCGCCCGAATTTGGTGAGGTCTCCCGTACATCGAAGTATGTAGCCGGACATCAGCAGGAGGGATGACTCGAAGGATCCAGAGGATCTGCAAACCTTGGGCTGTCTGTATCGATCGATGTAGGTGGAATAGGGGGAGACTCCAACTGTTTGACGGGCTGCCACTCACCCAGGGCAGCCTCGGCACCGCTCACCAGTGGAGGACGGAAAGTACGTGGAAACGAACGCCGCTCTTCTCGAACTCTGTCCGGGACCCCTTGACCAGGACGTCCCCGGTCACCCGCACCAGCCCGCCCGGCCCCGCCTGGCACCCCTCGCCCCCGTCCCCATATTCATCGTCCCGATCGGCGAGGACGGCCCCTCCCCGTCGTCCCCGTCCGCTCTCGTCCCCTCCCCCTCCCTGTCGTACCTGCCGTCCGCCCCCTCCTCCGCCGGCTCGCCCTCCTCCCTCCGCGGCTCGGGCAGTGCGCTGTCCCCGGACAGCTGTCTGGGGCTCAACGGCCATTCCGCGGCCACCCTCGACGACGCCTCGCGCCGCTGGCTGCTGGCCGGGCTCCCCGCCCGGGTGAGCACCGCGATGGCCGGGGCCACCCACTGGGAGCTGTGCGGGACCCGCGGCCTGCTGGTCGTGGCCTGCGGGGAGGACGCCCGGCAGATGGGCTTCTCGGTGGAGTCGGTGCGCCGCGGGAGCCCGCCGCCGCACACCCCGTGCGAGGTGCTGACCGCCCGGGAACTGCATGCCGCGGACCGTTTCCCGGAGACCGAGCGGGAGCGGATGATCACCCGCTTCTGGGTCCGCAAGGACGCCGCCATGCAGGCCGCCGGCGGGGGGCTGTCCATCGCTCCGGAGCGCATCGAGGCCGGCTTCCCGGCGGATCACGGCACGGTCACCGTGCCCGGCCCCTACGGCTGCGAAGTGCCGGTCTCGGTACGGAACTTCACCTTCTCGCCGTCCTACGAGTTCGCGGTGGCCACCCCGGAACCGCTGCCGCTCGCCCCTTCCTTCGCCTATTCGGTCAGCTGAATGCCCGTTCCCACATCCGGCCGGGGAATGCGGGCGGCGGGGAATTCCCGCCATTGGCCGGAATTCGGGCCGTAAGGCGGGCGAGCGAGGGCGACGGCAGCGGTAAGGACCGCTACGGCACCGGTGCCGGACGGGCAAAGGACCACCCGGGTGAAACTCGCGCATGTCGCACGCCCCGGACATGCCGAAAACCATATTGCCGGGTTACTTGGTGCCTGCCCACCGGTCGTGGCGAGTAGCGCGTCACGGCGCCGCCGGAGCAAGCACAGCGGAGGATTCCCGTGATGCCGTCGCCCCTCGCCGAGCGATCCGTCCGTACGGTCCTGCCCGTGCTGCTGGCGGTGCTTGCCGTCGTCGGCCTCGCCGTCCACCGGGCCGCCGCGGGCGCGCCGTCCGGGCCGGTGCCCGACTGGGAGCGGATCGCCGACTGCGAGAGCAACGGCCGCTGGCACATCAACAGCGGCAACGGCTACCACGGCGGACTGCAGATCGACCCCGCCACCTGGCGCGCCTACGGCGGCGGCCGGTACGCCCCGCGGGCCGACCTCGCCACCCGCTCCGAGCAGATCGCCGTCGGCCGGCGCATCGTCCGCGACCGCGGCCTCTCCGCCTGGCCGCGCTGCGCCTACACCCAGCAGTCCCCCAGGGCCACCACCTCGGGCCGGCACGCCCCGCCGACCGCCGCCTCCCCGGCCTCGCAGGAGACCCCGCCGACGACGGAACCGGAGCAACAAGTGCCCGACGACCTCGATCAGTTGGCCCGGCAGACGCCGTCGGACCGGTCCCATGCCCCGGTCCGTACCGCGGCGTACCACCACCCCAACCGCGCGACCTACGTCGTCCGCACCGGGGACTGCCTCTCCGCCATCGCCGAGCGGCACCACGTCCCCGGTGGCACCCAGGCCCTCTACGAGCTCAACAGGCACCGGCTCCCGCACGGGCCGGACCACATCTACCCGGGCCAGCGGCTGCGCCTCCGGGCGTAGCGGGCCCCGGCGCCCGGCGGCGGGGAGACGGATCCGGCCGGCGCGCGGGTGTCGCGGGCGGGTGGCGGCGGGACGCCGCGCTCCGCCGCGGGGGGCCGGGAAGCGAGGGCCGTCACGGTGAATCCAGTGGTCGGAGAGGGTGAATGCGAGGGACGGGCCGTTGCTCAGGCTTGGTGCAGGCGGGCCCGCCCGGTAGCAAGACCGCGGGTTCATCCACCGCGAAGTGCAGGAGCGCACAGTGAAGAAGAGAACACGCGTCAGCATCGTGATCGCAGGAGCTTGCGGCATGCTCCTGGCCGCCGGCGGGGTCAGCCCCGCCCTGGCCTGGGACGGCGGCTACGGGGGATTCGGAACGGGCGGCAACGTGATCGACAGCGACGTCTGGGCCTCCTTCCACTCCATCATCCGCTGCTCGCCGCGAGCCCGGATCTGCGTCAACGGACCGGTCAACTCCGGTAATACGAAGAACTCGCAGAACGTCCACATGTCCGGCAACAACAGCGACAGCGGCAGCCCGACCAACAGCAACGGCAACACGAACGTCGACAGCGGCGGCACGACGGGTGCCGAGAACCACACCGGCAACGACATCCAGCACAACGGCCCCGGATCGACCAAGATCTGACGGCCAACTGAGGCGGCCCCGCTTCCCGGTACGTACCGGGAAGCGGGGCCGCTGTGTGAGGTGTGGACGGTCAGGGATGCAGCTTGAGGATCTTCTGGACGGTGTTGCCGCTGCCCTGCTGGGCGCCGCTGACCAGGTTGGAGCTGTTGGTCGAGCCGTTGGTGTTCGCGAAGTTGCCGCTGTGGTTCGGGTTTCCGTGGTTGATGAAGTTTCCGCTGTGCAGGCTGTTGCCGCTCTTGACCGGCCCGTTGATGCAGGGCTGCGGCGACGGCGAATTGATCCTCGGGGACTTGTAGTGGAAATCGGCCAGGCGGTTGTTGCACACCACGCCCGACACCATGCCGGTGACGGTGCCGAGGTCGGCCCCGGCCACCGCCGACAGCAGTGATTCGCCCGGAATGGTCACGGCCTGGGCGGGGTTGGTGCTGAGCAGCACCAGCCCGCACGCCCCGATGACGGTGCCCGCCTGCGCAAGTCTTCTCACGATGCTCCCTCGCCTGTTCATCGTTCCGATGCCAGACGTATCGTGCTGCGCCCGCCGGTCCGCATCCCCCTTCAACCCGCAGGAGGTAAAACGCTCGTCGGCCAGAATCAGCCGGGTGGCCCAACAACTCGGGTCGGTGTGCTGCCGTTAGGGACGGGCCCGGCGCCTCCCCCGGACGGCCCCGCGGCCCGCGGCCCCCGGGCCCGCCCCCGGACGCGCGCCGGGGCGGCCCCGGGGCGACGCCCCGGAACCGCGGCCCCGGCTTCAGAGCACCATCCGCTCCGGCATCGGCTGCTTGACCCCGTCCAGCTCCAGCGTGCAGCGCGGCACGGACGGGACCAGGTGCGGTTGCCGCAGCAGGACCCGGAAGGGGTGGGCGGGCTCGTCGGGCAGCTCACCGGTCAGCACGTTCATCCCCGGCGCGTGGTGCTTCCGGTACGCGACGACCTTGCCGTCGACGAGGAGCTCCAGCTCCCCGTCCCGGCCCGGCCCGACGTTCACGGTGATCGAGTGGCCCCCCTGATCAAGGTGGAAGTGGTGGCTGTGCCCCATGGCGCACCTCCGGCTGAGCCCGGTACGGACGGCGCGAGGCGATCGCGCCCGTACGACCAGCGTAGGACGTCTGTCCAGCGTAGACCCCGGTCGGCGAGCGACAATGGGCGTGGGAGACGGCGATGAACGGCTCAGTGCGTGTCGGACAGGTTGCCGGGGTACCGCTGCGGATGCACTGGAGCGTGCCCCTGCTGGTGGTGATGTTCGCCTACGGGCTCGGCCGGCAGGCGCTGCCCGCCTGGACCCCGGGCCGGCCGGACGCGGTCTACGCCCTGGCCGGCGTCGTCGGTGCCGCGCTGCTCACCGGCAGCCTGCTGCTGCACGAGACCGCCCATGCCGCAACCGCGCGCCGCAGGCAGATCTCCGTCGAGGACGTGACGCTGTGGGCGCTGGGCGGGATGACCCGGATGGGCCGGCCGCAGAGCGCCGCCGCGGCCTTCGCGGTCGCCGTCAGCGGCCCGCTCACCAGCCTGCTCATCGGCGGCGCCGCGCTCGGCGCGGGCATCGGGCTGCACCAGCTCACCGGCTGGGCCGAGGTGCCCGCGGTGGTGCTGATGTGGCTCGGCTGGGCCAACCTCTTCCTCGGCGTCTTCAACCTGCTGCCGGCCGTACCGCTCGACGGCGGGCGGGTGGTCCAGGCCGTCCTGTGGTGGCGGACCGGGGACCGCGACCGGGCCGACCTGGCGGCCTCCCGCAGCGGTCAGGTGCTCGCCGTCCTGCTGGTGGCCGCCGGCTGGATCTCCGTGCTGCGCGGGGCGCCCGGCGGACTGTGGATCGTCTTCATCGGGCTCTTCGTGATGGTCGTGGCCGGTGCGGAACGCCGCCGCGCCGCGCTCCACACCGAGCTGCGCGGCGTACGGGTCGCCGACGCCATGACCACCCCGGTGACCACCGGCGCCGACTGGCTGAGCGTCCAGCACTTCATCGACGACGTCGCCGTGCCCTCGCACCACTCCGCCGTGCCGCTGCTGGACTTCGAGGGCCGCCCCAGCGGGCTCGTCCAGCTGCGCCGGCTGGCGGCCGTACCGGTGGCCGAACGGGAGACGCTGCGGGTGCGCGAGGTGGCGGTGCCGCTGTCCCAGTGCGCGGTCGCCGCCCCGGAGGAGGAGCTGAGCGAGGCGATCGACCGGATCGGGCTGCGCACCGGCCCGCGCATCCTGGTCGTCGACGGCGGCCACCTCGTCGGGATCGTCACCGCCAAGGACATCACCCGGCTCCTGCGGCGCCGCACCCTGGGCGGCAGCGGGGGCCAGGGCTGACCACGGCCGGCCCGCGCCGGCCGACGAGAGACGGGACCCGCCATGCCGTACATCACCGTCACCGCCCTCAGCCATCCCGGGCTGATGCGCGACCACAACGAGGACAGCCTGGTGGCCGGGCCGTGGACGCTGTGCGGCACGGTGACCGAGAACCCGCAGACGCTGGTCTTCCCGCTCGGTACCCCGCTGGTGGTCGCGGTCGCCGACGGCATCGGCGGACAGCCGGCCGGCGAGGTGGCCAGTGCGCTGACCGTCCGGCAGCTGGCCGCGGTCGGCCCCGGGCTCGGCAGCGAAGAGGCGGTCCGGGAGGCCCTGGACGTCTGCAACCGGGCGGTGTACGCGGCCGCAGGCCGGGACCCGGAACTGAGCACCATGGGCACGACGGTCGCCGGCGCGGTCGTGCTGTCCGAATCCCTGCTGGTGTTCAACGTCGGCGACAGCCGGGTGCTGTCCGTGACGGAGGAGGGCCTGCACCGGATGAGCGTGGACGACAGCCCGCCGCTCGCCCCGGGCCGCCGCACCACGTCCCTGGTCACCCAGGCGCTCGGCGGCACCCGGACGTACAACGAGATCACCCCGCACGTCACCACCGCCCCGCTCACCCCCCGCAACCGCTACCTCGTGTGCACCGACGGCCTGACCGACCCGGTCCCCGAACCCGCCCTCGACGACCTGCTGCGCGCCCACGACACCGGCCGGGCCGCCTTCGAACTGTGGAAGACCGCCATCGAGGCCGGCGGCCCCGACAACATCACGCTGGCGCTCATCGGCGTCGGGGATTGACGGTCCGGACCGCCTCGGGACCGCCGCGGCCGGCGCAGTGGGAGATCCCACACGCCCTCCCCACACGGAACCCGCCCCCGCACGGCGGCGTCTTCGGCCGTGGTGCAAACGGTGACGGTCCGTGGAGGAACCCGGTGGAGCGCAGGATGTTGGGGCAGCGTTACGAGCTGGTGGAACAGCTCGGTCAGGGCGGGATGGGGACGGTGCACCGCGCCGTCGACCACCGGCTGCGCCGCACCGTCGCGGTCAAGACGCTCTCCGCCGAGCTGGCCCGGCAGCCCGAGTTCCGCAGCCGGTTCCAGCGCGAGGCGCGGGCCGCCGCCGCGCTCAACCACCCAGGCGTGGCCACCGTGCACGACGTCGGCGAGGACACCGCCGACGGGTCCACCGAGCCCTTCCTGGTGATGGAGTACGTCGAGGGCCGCACCCTGAGCCGGGTCCTCGACGCGGGCCCGCTGCCCCTGGCGCAGGCCGTCGACCTCACCTGCCAGGTGCTGGACGCGCTCGACCACAGCCACCGGCACGCCATCGTCCACCGCGACATCAAGCCCGCCAACGTGATGCTCACCGACGCCGGCACCGCCAAGGTCGTCGACTTCGGCATCGCCAAGGCGGTCAGTGAGATGGCCACCCGGCTGACCGGGACGGGGGTCGCGGTCGGCACGCCCGCCTACCTCGCGCCGGAACAGATCAACGGCGCCGAGACCGACCACCGCACCGACCTCTACGCGGTGGCCTGCCTGCTCCACGAACTGCTGACCGGCCGCCCGCCGTACACCGGGGACTCGCCGTTCTCGGTCATGCACCAGCACCTGGTGGCCGACCCGGTGCCGCCGTCCCGGCTCCGGCCGGAACTCCCGCCCGCGCTCGACGAGGTGATCGTCCGGGCCCTCCACAAGGACCGCGACGGCCGCCACCCGAGCGCCGCCGCGATGCGCGCCGCCCTCACCGCGGCGGCCGCATCCCCCGCACCCGCCGCCGTCCCGACCCCCACCACGTTCGATCCGCGGGCGGCGGCCCCGGCCGGCCCGCCCCCGTCGCCCGCTCCGGCCCCCTCGCCCGCTCCGGCCCCCTCGCACGCTCCGGCCCCCTCGCCCGCTCCGGCCCCGCCGAAGGGCGCAGCCCCGTCGACCGATCCGGCCGCCGCGCCGGAGCCCGCACCGCGGCCGCGGCGCCGGTGGCTGCCCGGCCGGGTGGTCTTCCGGCCCACGCCCGAAGGTGCGGTCGCGCTGCTCGGCTGTGTGCTGTCGCTGGTCATCTCCCGTTCGCAGGTGATCGAGGTGGGCCAGTTCTCCCGGGTCGCGCTGCTCGCCGCGGTCGCCGGTGCGGTGCTGCTGCTCTGGTCGGCGCGGCTCGCCTGCGCGGTGGTGTGGGGCCCGGTGGCCGAGGCCGTGGCCGTATGGTCCGAACTGGCCCGCGGCTACCTGGACTGGGACACCCACTACGTCGTCATCGCCCTGCTCCTGGCGGTGGTCGCCGCGCTGTGCTTCGTCGCCGGGTACCGGGACGACCACGCCGGCGGCTTCGCGCTGGTGGCCTTCTGGTTCACCGCCCTCACCGCCATCTGGTACTTCCTCGACGACCTACGCAAGATAGGCGTCTTCTACGTCCTCCTCCTGGCCGTCACCCTCGCCGTCGGCACCCAGGTCCTCAAGTCCCGGACGCGGGCGGCCAGCTGACCTGCCGCGGGTGATGTCCGGACCGACACACGTACCCCCGCATCCCGTAGCGGTGTACCTGGCGCTGCGGCGCCGCTGCGGCGTCACCGCTGTCTCTCCGCCAGTGCGGCGCGGGCGCCGTGCCGGTCGGTCTCACCGAAGCTGGTGATCGTCCAGCCGCCGGCCTCCACGATGCGCCGCTGGAGCACCTGCCGGTGGGTGTCGTCGTTCGCCAGCCGGCCCCAGGTGTGGATCAGGCACAGCACCTCCCGGCGGCCGGCCTCCGCCCGCATCACGTCCAGCAGGGCGCCGAGCTGCGGGCGGTGGGTGCCCATCGCGTGGCCGCCGAGGTCGAGCCAGTGCCCGGCCAGCACCCACCCCATGCGGTCCGCGTAGACGTGACAACCGGTCAGCCGCCTGTCCAGCTCGCTGCGGGCGCGCCGGCCGCGGCTGGTGCACCGGTCGTAGACGGAACGCCAGCGGGGCCCGGTTCATCGCCAGTCCGCGGCGGTGTGTGTGGCCAGCAGGTACTGGCAGTCCCGCGCGAGGTGCCCGATCTGCACGTGTGCGGCGAGGACGTCGGGCCGGAGCTCCTGCGCGGCCCGGTGCTCCGTACCGTCGAGGCGGGCCGCGAGCTCACGGGCCTGGGTCTCGTCCCCACGACGGCGGAGACGGCGGACCTCCTGCCGGGCGAGGGGGATGAACAGGGCGATGTGTCCCTTTAACTCCTCCTGGGTGGCTACCAGTTCGGCAGTGGTCGGCCGACCGCTGCCGAGGCGCAGGGCGCGCCGGATCGTCTCACTGATCGTCGCCACGTCGACCGGACACGCGTCGACACGTACTTCTTGCGGTGTTGGCTGCGTCTGCATCATCGGCCCCTGAGCGGGAGTGTTCTGGCTCACACGCTCAGCGTGCCGACCTGCCAAGGCCCCAACTATCAAAGGTGTTTGACAGCCGGGGCCAAGCCTCTACGCGACGTTACTTTTCACATGCCGATCCAGTGCGCGAAGTGCGAGAAGCTGTCAGGCACGCTGCGGTAGTGCGACGTCAGATCCTCCATCGTCTGGCGCACGACCGGGCTGTAGCGCGTCTGCTGCGGAGCCACCGTCCGCGCCCGGCGCAGCGACGCGTACGCATCGTCCGGCCGGCCCGACCACATCTGCGCCCGCGCCACGTCCGCGTGGTGGTGGCCGACGCGGGACGGCGGCAACGTGCTGAGGTCCGCACCGCCGGCGGCCTGCACCGCCTCGGCGTACTTGTCCATTTCGGAGAGAGCTGCCACGCGGTGAAGGGTTACGTTCGCAGGGCCGAAGCTGACCCACAGGGCTTGCTCGACAGGGCCCGTACGGTCAGCGATCCGTTGCGCCTCGTCAAGGTGGCCCGTGACATCGTCTTCGCGCCCGTCGCGAGCGGCCAGGATCGCGGCGCCCAGGTGGAGTTGCCCCGTCACCACGTCCCGCAACAGGCCTGCCTCGGCCTGCTCGACGGTCCGCAGCCCTATGCCCACCAGCCGCTTGCCGGTGGTGTACTGCGCGGCCCGCAGGTACGCCAGCCCCCGCAGGTACTGCCGCAGGGTGCCCAGCACCGCATCGGATGCCCTTGTCGCCGCCCACTCCAGCCGGTCGAGTGCGAGCGTGGCGAGGTCGGTGTAGCCCAGCTTCGTCGCCACGTCGTAAGCAGTGCGGTACAGACTCGCGAGCGTGCGCCACACGTCGTCCGACGGGGCGAGGTAGGCCGCGGTCGTCGCCTCGTGAATCAGCGCCGGCAACTCGGTGGCCGCGCCCTTGATGTTGGTCTCCCGGACCTTCGCGCACAACTGGTCGGCCTCGGCGTGCAAGGTGAGGTGTGAACGCGGCTGGATCTCCGGGTCGGCACCGAGGTCGTAGACGTCGAGCGCCTCCCGGATGGGCTGGATCAGTCGATCCAGCTGATCGGCGCGCAGTTCCTCGATGTACGGCTGGCCGGTGATGTCCGCGGTGGACAGGCCCATGGCGCGGGCCACGGCGCCGATGAATGCCGGACTGGCCGGCGCCTTGCCCTGCTCGACCTTGCTGACCAGCGACGTTGAGATGTGGGCACGCTGGGCCAGCCCAGCTTGGGTGAGGTGGTGGATCTGCCGGAGGCGCGCCACGCGCGCGCCGGTGTGCTCAGACGGGATGGCAGGCATACTGGCTCCTGTTCTGGCTCGACACCAGAACGGTACCCCCGGTAGTCGGGGCACGAGCGAGCGAACGGCCCCTGCTCCGTCGGGGGCCGTTCGCGTGACTGCCCTGCAGGGAGGGGCGGTTGGGCACGGCGGCGGATCGTCTCAGGGGGCCGTGTCCGCCGTTCGGACGAACGCCAACGGGGCCGGGCTCATCGCCAGTCCCTCGCGGTGTGGGTGGCCAGCAGGTACTGGCAGTCCCGTGTGAGGTGCCCGATCTGCACGTGCGCGGCGAGGACGTCGGGCCGGAGCTGCTGCCCGGCCCGGTGCTCCGTACCGTCGAGTCGGGCCGCGAGCTCACGCGCCCGGGTCTCGTCCCCGCGGCGGCTGAGACGGCGGATCTCCTGCCGGGCGAGGGGGACGAGGAGGGCGATGTGCCCCCGTAACTCCTCCTGGGCCGCTGCCAGCTCGGCACGATCCGGCCGTCCGCTGCCGAGGCGCAGCGCGCGCCGGATCGTCTCGCTGATGGTCTCTACGTCGACCGGGTCGCCGCCGATGACGGAAGACGCCGCCAGCCGTACACGCTCGGTGTCCATGCTGTCACGGTAGGAGCGTGTGACCAGCGCCTCAATGGTAGTTTCCCGGCCCCGGCAGCCGAAGTGCCAGCTGCTACAACGGGACTGACAAGGCGTCCGCCAACTCCCGCATCCGCGGGGTCAGCGTCCGGCGCTTCTGTACCACGTCGCCCAAGATGTCCTGCGCGTAACGCTGGCTGGCCAGCCACTCGGGCGCGTTCGCGTGCACGTCGGCCAGTACGTCGACCGCTTCCCCGTACTGCCTCATCATCGTGTGCGCCTTCGCCACGTCCAGCCTGTGCCGGTGGTACTCCGTCGACACCGCCAGCGCCGGCCGCTGTCGAGCGCTCGTGCGGCGGGGCCGCTTCGCCGCGCGCAGGACCTTGTCCGGCTCGTCAAGGACGATGTGCCGCTCGGCCGCCTTGTAGCGCACGGTCGTGGGGCCCCAGGTCGTGAGCCGCTCGGTACCGCGCGGCAGCTCACGGCCGAGCATGACGGACACCGACTGCGCGAGGCGCATGGTGTCGGCTGCCTCGCCACGCCGGTTGTCCCGCAGGTTCGCGGCCGAGGCCTGCAGCAGAAGCCAACCCCACGCTGCCAGTTCCTCCGGCGTCGCCCTCGACATGCGTGGCTCGACGTCGTCGGCCCAACGCGTCGCCAGCTCCCGAGCTGCTTGCAGTCGACCTTGGCGGACGAGAAGCCAGCTCCAGGTAGTGACCACCGCCGCTGCGCGCAAACGGTCAGGCGCGTCGTCCAAGGCGCGCTGCAGCGCGGTCTCCGCGGCGTCGAATTCGCGCACCTGCGTCAGCACCGACCCCGCAATCTGCAGCAGATGGGCGCGCACCCCGCGGGCAACGGCCGAGTCCCCGAGCGCGTCGGCATCGCGCAATGCCGGCGCCAGGAGCGCCGAGAGGTCGGCGAGACGGCTGCTGAAGTACGCACTGCGTACGCTGGGCAACAGTGCTTCCACGCCCTTCACCGTCGGCGGTTCCGCGGGACCGCCGGCGCCGAGCTGGACGGCGAGTTGGAGAGAACGCCACTGCTCGGCAGGTTCGACCCCGGGCTGGTCGTCGCGCTCCAGCAGTGTCGTGGTGGTGACACGGAGAGCGGCCGCGAGTTTGTGGGCAGTCTCCATGCGTGTGCCCGGTGCCGTGCCCTGTTCCAACTGCCGGACGAGGGACACGGACACCCCGGAGGCATCTGCAAGTTCTCGCTGCGTCAGTCCGCGGCGCTTCCGGATCGTGCGGACGCGGGCGCCGATGTGCATGTCGGCGTGCTCGGGCATACGCGACTCCGTTCTGGCTCGACACCAGAACGGTACCCCCGGCAGCCGGGGGTGAGCGATCGAACGGCCCCCGCTCCGTCGGGGGCTGTTCGCGTGACTGCCGTGTTGGAAAGGGCAGTTGTGGCACGGCGGCGCGTCAGCT
Source organism: Streptomyces sp. NPDC021749 (assembly GCF_040640655.1). Classification (NCBI taxonomy): domain Bacteria; kingdom Bacillati; phylum Actinomycetota; class Actinomycetes; order Kitasatosporales; family Streptomycetaceae; genus Streptomyces; species Streptomyces sp. NPDC021749. Next base: position 342,966 of record NZ_JBFACE010000002.1, read on the forward strand.
CAGTAGGCCGCGGTCGCTCCGGCCGCTCCGGCCGCTCCGGTCGCTCCGGCCGCTCCGGTCGCTCCGGCCGTTCGTGCGTCGTCCTCGCCGTGGGTGACCCCGGGCAGCGGATCCGCCCGGCGGGCCAGGTCGATCAGGGCCCGTACGGCGGGCTCGGCCAGGCCGAGGCGGGGGTGCCACTGGGCGAGGATGGCGACCGGCTGGAGGCGTTCGGTCAGCCGCAGCGCGGTCAGTTCACCGGCCGCCAGTTCGCGGGCGACCGCCAGTTCCGGGAGCAGTGCCACGCCGTGCCCGTGCCCGATCAGCCGCAGCAGTGCGGACAGCGAGCCCACGACCATCGTGAGCTGGGCCCCCGCGAGCAGATCCCGGCCGAAGCGGTCCACCAGCATCTCGGAGGTGCAGTTCCGCTCGGCGACCAGGAAGTCGTACCCGAGCAACTCGGCGGGCGGCACCGGGTCCTGCCGGGCCAGCGGGTGGCCGGGGGCGGCCGCGAGAACGGTGCGGTCGTGGCCCACCACGGCGTGCGGGCCGAGCACCCGCACCCCGTTGTCGTACTGGAACACCAGGTCCAGCTCGCCCGCGGCGAAGGCGGGGTGGAGGCGGCTGCGGCTGGCCACCGTCAGCTCGATGTCGGCGCTCGCGCCGGGCCCGCCCGCGCCGTACTCCAGCGCCGCCAGCACCTCCGGCAGCCAGGCGTGGGCCAGCGACTCCTGGGCGCCGATCCGCAGCCGCGGGCGGTCGCCGAGCGCGGCCCGGCGCATCCGGTCCTCCAGCACCAGCGCCTCGCGGGCATGCGGCAGCAGGCGCCGCCCGGCGTCGGTGAGCGTCGCGGCGGATCCGCCGCGGGTCAGCACGGTCGTGCCCAACTCCGACTCCAGTCGCTTGAGTTGGGCGCTGACGCTGGACTGGGCGTAGCCCAACTGCTGGGCGGCTGCGGAGATTCCGCCGTGGTCGGCCACGGCGACGAAGGCACGCAGATAGCGAGTGTCCACGCGGTCAGGATGCCACCGGCCGCCGGCGCTGCTGGGGGGCGGTGGCCGGCTCCGTGACGGCGGCCATCGGAATTCCCGATGGGCCCATCGGAATTGCGTCGTCGCGCGCCGAACGGGCCCCGGGCGACGGTTCTCCCATGTCCACCGACAGTTCTCTGACCGCAGACACTTCTCTGATCGCCCCGCCGTCCGCCCCGCCCTGCTCGCGGCTCGCCTTCGCCGGTATCGCGGCCGGGAACCTGCTCGTCCTCCTCGACACCTCCATCCTCAACGTCGCCGTCCCCGACCTGGAGCGCGACCTCCACCCGGCGCCCGCCGCGCTGCCCTGGACCGTCGACGCCTACACCGTCGTCTTCGCCGGACTGCTGCTCGCCGCCGGCGTGTTCGCCGACCGCTGGGGCGCCCGGCGGCTCTACCGTGGTGCGCTCTGCGCGTTCGCCGTGCTGTCCGCGCTCTGCGCCGCCGCCCCCGACGCCGGTCTGCTCATCGCCGGCCGGGCACTGCTCGGTGCCGCCGGGGCCGGGCTGGTGCCCGCCTCGCTCGCCCTGCTGATCGCGCTCCACCCCGATCCCGCCCGCCGCACCCGCGCCATCGGCGCCTGGGCGGCGCTGAGCGGACTGGGTGCGGCCGCCGGGCCGGTCCTGGGCGGCTCCCTGGTCGAACTCGGCGGCTGGCAGCTGGTCTTCCTGGTCAACCCGCCGCTCGCGCTGGCCGCCCTGCTGCTGGCCCGTCGGCTGCCGGCCCCGCCGGTCCGGGCCCGCCGGGCGGTCGACCGCACCGGTCTGCTGCTCTCCACCGCCGCACTCGGGGCGCTCACCTTCGGCCTGGTGGAGTCGGGCCTCGACGGCTGGGCCGCCCCCGCCGCCTGGGCCCCGATCGCCGCCGCGCTGCTCGCCTTCGCCGTACTGGCCCGGTGGGAGCGCCGGGCCGCCGCCCCCGTCCTCCCGCCCGCGCTGTTCGCCCTGCCGCGGGTCCGCGTCGCCATGGTGGCCGCGGCGGTGTCCTGCTTCGCCTACTTCGGCGGGCTGTACACGCTCAGCGTGTGGCTGCAGCACGCGTACGCGCTCTCGCCGTTCCGGGCCGGCCTGGCCGTCCTGCCGCTCACCTTCCCGGTGTGTGTGATGCCGTTCTTCACCGGGCGGCTGGTGGCGCGGTACGGGGCGCGCCCGGTCCTGCTGACCGGCATGTCCGCCGCCGCACTGGCGGGAGTGCTGCTGGTCTGCGTGAGCGGGCCGCACCCGCCACTGCCCCTCCTCATCGCGGCGGAACTCGCGCTGGCCGCCACCGGCACCCTGTCCATCCCCGGTGCCGCGGCCGAGATGGCCGTCGCCGCGCCACCCGAGTCCGCGGCGACCGGCCAGGGGGCCCTGAACGGCATCCGTCAGGCGGGCTCCGCACTCGGCGTCGCCGTCCTCGGCACCCTGCCCGGGCTGTCCGTGGCGGGAGCCGTGCTCGTCGCCGTCGGGCTGCTCGCCGTCGTCGTCCTCGTCCGGGGTGGGCGAGTGGTCCAGGACGCCGCCTGACGGCCGGGCAGGGACGCAGCCCCTCCGGCCCCGGCCGGCCGGAGCGTCGCCGCATCCGCATGGACGACCGGCGAGGAGCCCGGCACCACCGGCGAAGGGGGCGTGGCGGGACCTCGGGGGCTGCTGAACGACGGTCCGGCCGGTCAGAGGCAGACGACGCCGAGCACGCAGAGGTGGGACGGCGAGGTCGGCTCGGTGGACGGCGAGCTCGGCGACGTCGAGGGCTGCTGATCCGGGGCCGTCGACGTCGTCGAGGACGTGCCCGAGTCCGAGCCGGAGCCCGCGGGCTGCTGCGCCGAGGAGCCGCCCGAGCCCGTGTCGGAACCCCCGGAGGAGGCCGGGGCGGCCGCGGGTGCCGTGTCGGTGTGGCCGGAGTGCCCGCCCGCCGCCGGTGCGGCCGCGGTGTGGGGTGCCGTGCTCGGGGCCGCGGCGGGGTGCGTCGGGGTGGCGGAGTGCGCTTGCGGGGCCGCCGGGGCGGCGGAGTGGCCGGCGCCCGCGTCGGGCTTCCGGTGGCGGCCCAGGGGAGCGCGGTCGCCGGGGTGCCGGGAGGCCCGCCCGTCCGGCTCCTCCGACGCGGTCGGGGTGCCAGGTGCGGACACGGCCTCCGGGTCCGGTGCCGCGGACGCCTGGGCGTGGGTGGTGGCGGGCCGGTTGTTCTGCAGCAGCGTCGCGGTCACCGTGCCGCCGACCAGCGCGAACGCGGTCGCGGCCACCGCCCGGCGGCGGTACTTCTTCCACCGCGCCAGCTGCCGGCGCCGGGCGGCGCGGCCTTGTCCGGTGCCGGTGGCGGCCGGGACGTCCGCGCCCTCGGAGGCCGCGAGGCCCGCCTCCGGTGCGGTCCCGCCGGCCGTTTCCGCCCGCGCCGGGGTCATGACGTCCTCGTAGGAGGCGGCGGCCGTGGCCTCCGGTGCCTGCCAGGACTCCCACAGCGCGGCCGCCTCGGCACCCGTACGGTCCTGGCGGTGGGAGGGCGGGGCTATGTCCGGGGCGTAATCGCCACAACCCGGGCAGACGAGGGCCCCGTTGAGGTTCCGGCGGCACGAGGAGCAGTAGTCCATCTGCGAGCTTTCTGTGCTGTCGCGCCGCCAGGGGCGCCGGAGACCGGATTACCATCGCACTCGGGATCGAGCGACCAGCAACGCTAACGGCGCCCCCCGGACGCGGTACGAAGAGGTTGTGACGCTTCCGTGCAGATTCCCGGGCGGCGGCCCCCGCATGACCGACAAGCCCTGATGAATCCGGTACGGGCAGGCGGGACTTCGCGGCGGCGCTGTGCGACGCGGGTCACAGGACGACCCTCGCGGTGCCGGCGCGGACCCGCCGTACGGGCTTCCCTACGATGGGCCCGTGAGCATCCGCGAGCACGCGTCCGCCCCGCAGCCCCGGCTGCGGCTGAAGGTGCTGCTCGTCCTCACCGTGCTGGCGGGGCTGCTGGGCATGCACGGACTGGCGAACACCGGTGCACCGCCGACCGCCCCGTCCCGGCCGCACGCCGCCCACCAGCACGGGCAGACGATGGTGAGGGCCGCCGCGGTCGCCCACCACGCCGGGCGGCACGCCTGCCCGGGCCACGGCGAGCACGCCTGGCAGGGCCACGGCGAGCACGCCGACGACGGCGCCCGGAACAGTGGCGGGGGCAAGGGGCACACCCACCACGCCGACCCGACCTGCGCCTCCGGCGCGCTGCCCGGCGCCGTGGTCCTGCCTGCGCTGCCGGCCTCCCTGACGGGCGCCGCCGACCACGCGGTGCCCCTCGCGGGCCGGCTGGCGGACGGCACGACCGGTGCCCGCTCCCCGCCCTCCCTCGCCCAGCTCCAGGTCCTGCGGCTGTAGGACGCGCCCGCCCGGCGCAGCGCCGTACGCCCTCACGGCAGGCCTGCGCCGCGCACGAGCACGCCCACAACCCACCGACCTCTCAGGAGCTCTGCGTGATGCACGCGACCCGTCATGCCCGAACCGTTCTGATCCGCCGCGCCGCGCTGGCGGCGGCCACCGTGACCGCGGCGGCCCTCACCCTGTCCGCCTGCGGCAGCGACGACGGCAAGCCCGGCGACGCCTCCCCGGGCGGCAAGCCGTCCGCGACCGCCGGCGCGTCCACGGGCACGCACAACGCCGGCGACGTCACCTTCGCGAAGGGGATGATCCCGCACCACCGTCAGGCCGTGGCCATGGCGGACCTGGCCGCGACCCGGGCCGGTTCGGCAGACGTCAAGGCGCTCGCCGCCGCGGTCAAGAAGGCCCAGGGCCCGGAGATCACCAAGATGTCCGGCTGGCTGAAGTCCTGGGGCGAGAAGGTCCCGCAGGATCACGACATGGCCGGGATGCACGGCGGCACACACGGCATGGACGGCATGGACGGCATGGACGGTATGCCGGGCATGGGCCACGGTGGTGGTCGGCCCATGCCCGGCATGATGAGTGCCGAGGAGATGGCGACGATGAAGAACGCCACCGGGAAGGCGTTCGACACCCTGTTCCTGAAGCTGATGGTCAAGCACCATCAGGGCGCGGTCGCGATGGCCGGCACCGAGCGGAAGCAGGGCGCGTACGGGCCGGCGAAGAAGCTCGCCGCTGACATCATCACCGCCCAGAACGCGGAGATCGCCACGATGCGGAAGCTGCTCGGCTGACGCCGGGTCCCCACCGGACCCAGGGAACGGGGCGGGCACCCAGGCGCGGCGCCGGTGCCCGCCCCGTTCGCTCGGGTGGGCCGGAGAGGCGACAGGGGCAAGGCCGAGGCGCCTTCGCTACGGTGGCGCGCCGGCGTACGCGGCGACATACGGTACGCGACGCTCCCACCCGTATAGGGGGTTTCCTTCCCTGGCTCGCGCTATGGGTGTTTTCCGGTGCGGGGCGCGGAGACGCTTCGGGCGAGTGTGACCTCACCTTCAGGAGGAACCATGCGCATCCGTACCGCACTTGCCGCCACGGCCCTGGCCGCCACCGCCGTTCTGGGAGGTGCCGGTGTCGCCGCCGCCGATTCGGGAGCGGGGGGTGGGGCCCTGGGCTCGCCAGGTGTGATCTCCGGCAACACCATCCAGATCCCGATCCATCTGCCGATCAACCTGTGCGGCAACAGCGTCGACGTCATCGGGTTGTTCAACCCGGCCTTCGGACCCGGCTGTTGAGCGACTGACCGAGCAGAGAAGGGCCCCGGCCGGCGGGTTCCCGGCCGGGGCCCTCCCGTTGCCGACTACGCGAAGATCAGCACGATGGTGAGCAGCACCAGGATCACGCCGACGCCGGTGCCCACCACGCAGCCCAGGCTGGAGGTCAACTCGTTGAACCGGCTGCCGAAGGCGGGTGGATCCGGTGCCGCCGAGGTGGGAGCCGGGGCGGGCGACCGGTCGCCGGCTGCCGGTGTGGTGGTGGCGGGGGCCAGGGTCTTCTGGTGCACGTCCCGGACGATCTGCTGCCAGAGGCCGGGTGGCAGGTCGGGGGCCACGCCGTTCGCCGGGACGATGATGCTGTCCCAGAGCCAGTTGCCCGCGGCGGGGTGACGGTCCCGGCACATGCGGTGCAGCAGCTCCCGCAGGTCGGACAGATAGCGTGCGTCCCTGGTGAGCGGGGCGACCGCCCAGAGGTAGAGCTCGGCGGCCCGGCGCGCCATGGCCAGCCGGGACATCGAGTCCGTGTCCAGCCCGCGCGGCTCGAAGTACAGCCCCTTGTCGAGCACTACCCGGCACAGGTCGTGCTGCACCTGGGGCCGGCGCTCCCGCACCCGCCGTGCGTCCCCCAACTCCTCCAGCAGCAGCCCCAGGGGCTCCGGCGGCAGCCCGCCGGACCGCAGCACGTCCAGGAGCGCCTCGTCGGGCAGGTCGCGCAGCCGCTGCTTCAGCTGGTCGTACCGCGGGTCGTTCCGGCGCAGCGGCCGACGTAACTCCTCCCGTACCGTGGCCACTTCGACGGCGCTGGGCACCGGCCGGGCGGTGGGCGTCCGGGCGTCGTCGGCGGGCCGCCCGGGCACGATGGGTGGTGCGGGCACGACGGCTGGTGCGGGCACGGCGGGTGGCTCGTGGGCGGCAGCGGCGGCAGCGGCAGCGGCGGCGGCGGGCGGCGGCTCGGGCGCCGTGTGAGGGGGCGCCTCCCGGACCGGCGGCGGGGTGTCCCGGACCGGTGGTGCTTCGCGGAGCGGCGGCCGTGTCTCTTGGGCCGGCGGCGGTGTCTCCCTGGTTTCCCGGGCCCGTACCGGAGACGTTCCCCGTACCGCCGCCGTCTCCTGTGCGGGCGGCGGCACGCGCGTGGACGCGGATGTAGACGCGGGTGCAGACGTCGGCGGGCGGTCGGCGCTGAGGACGTCGTTGAGCAGGGCCTGCCGCCGCGGCCAGTCCAGCGTCGCGCCGTTCGGCAGCCGGTCGACGAGCTGCGGCAGGCCGGGGCTGTTCGGCGGGTGTGCCAGGAGGTGTTCCACCAGCCGGTGCGCGGCCTTGTGCGCGAACTCCGCCTGGGCCGGCGTGCGGACCATGATCCGGGCCAGCGGGCCCGGCCCGCCGGTGTCCGGTTCCCAGCGCGGTACGCACATCAGCCGCAGCGGATGGCTGTCGACGGTGTCGTACGTGGCGAACGTCCACTCGTGCCCCAGCCAGGAGCCGAAGAGCAGGAACAGGCCCAGGTAGACCAGTGCCGCGGCGTCCCGGTCGGGCGGTTCCTTCTCCTCCGTGAGGAGCGAGATCCGCCGGGCCGGGTCGCGCAGCCACTCCGCGGTGACCAGGACCAACGAGTGCTGGACCGTCGCCAGCCGCTCCACCATCTCCGGCAGCGACTGTCGGGCCAGCGCGTCCAGGTCCTCGCACGCCACCGGGCGCAGCTGCCCGACGGCCTGTTCGACGGACTCCCGGTGGCTCCCCCACCCGCCGTACGCGAGGCCGAGGCACTGACGGGTCTTCAGGGTCCCCCGCTCGCCGATCAGGACGTGGCTGACCGTGCTGGGGCGGCCGCCCCGGTCGGTGGTGGGCCAGCGCTGGACGAGCATCACCTCGCCGTCGCGGGAGACCGTCCGGACGACGCTCGGCCGGGGCGCGGCCGCACCGGACACCCACAGCAACGGGCCCAGTTCCCGGCCCAGTTCCTCGGCACGCTCGGGCGGGCAGGAGTAGGCGACGGCCTTCATGCCGGTGCCCTGGCGCCCCTGGTTGCCGTCCCAGCGGAAGACCACCTGGTGCACCGAGTCCCCGCCGGTGTCACCGGCCGGTGGCCGGTGTGCCGGTCTCCGCTCCGTGAAGTCGCTCACTCCGCTTCCTCTCCCCCTGATCCGCTGGCTTCCGGCGGCGCCGATGGCCGCGCGGCCGCCGCTCCGACGGCGAACGCCTCGGCGCCGCCCGGCACTTCGATGACGCCGTGCATCGCCAGCAGCGACACCAACGGCGCCAGCACCCGCCGGGGGCCCACCCCGGTCGGATAGCGGCCGTGGTCCTCCTGGCCGCCGGTGGCCGACGCGACGTGCAGGGTGCACCGGCGGATCGCGTCGAACGGGCGCAGCCACGCCTGGCCGGCGTGCCGGCGCAGCAGGCCGTAGACGTCCCGGCTCTCCTCGCGCACCCGCGCGGGGTCGAGGGCGGTGGGCGGCGCCTCGCCCAGCCACCGGTCGACGGGCGGCTGGAACCGCAGCAGGTCGGCCTTGCCCAGCACCATCGCGGCCGCCACGTCCAGATACGGGCCGTTCTTCGGCAGCCGGTCCAGGACCGTGCCGAAGGCGAGATCGCCGTCCCGGTTCACCTCCAGGCCCCAGCGTTCCCTGGCGTGGTCCAGGTGCGGCAGCGGGAGCGCCAGCGCCGGGTCGACGACGAAGACCAGGGCGTCGACCCCGAGCAGGAAGCGGAGCGCGGCATCGGTCCGTACCAGGTCCTCGCCGCCGAGGTCGAAGAAGGCGACCGGGCGGACCTGCCCGCGGACGTCGGTGAGCAGCAGCGACTCCACGAAGCGGGCGAAGCCGTCCAGCCCGATCCCGCCGGTGTGGTCGAGGACCTTGCCGTTGCGCAGCGGCTGCACCCTTTCCCGTACGAACCGGGCGTGCTGCTCGGGGTTGACGGACTGCCACTCCAGTCCGAACGGCTTCAGGCCGCCTTCGGTGATCTCGGCGATCATCTGGGTCAGCAGATGGCTCTTGCCGGTGGAGGACTGGCCGACCATCGCGACGGTCAGCGGGCGGCCGTAGGTGAGGTAGGGCACCGGGATGAAGTGCTCGGGGAAGTCCGGGTCCGCGGTGCACTTCTGGACGGCGGACCGCATCACGTCCTGCCGCCGCAGGGCGTTGGTGATCCCTTTGACGTCCAGCTGCTGGTACTGCATCCGGCTGTCGGTGACGTACAGCGCGGTGAGGTCGAGCTGGATGGGTTCCAGGCAATACGGGCAGAGGACGTCGCCGTTGCCCCGCCCGCCGCCGCTGCCGTCCCGGGGTTCGGCGGCGGGGGCCTGCCGTTTGAGGCGCAGTGCCCGGTCGAACGCCTCCCGGTCCGGGCGGGACTCGTCGTCGGCGGGCGCGGCGAGCGCGAGTTGCCGGGCGGCCCCCGGCGCCAGGAGGTCGAGCAGCCCGGCCGGCGTGGGGCGGTCGGCGGCCCGCGGGGCGAAGGCGCCGCGCAGCGTCTCGGCGAGCACCCGGTGCGCGGCGAGGTCGTCGGGCGCCCGGTCGGGCGGCCCGGGCCGGCCGGTCACCAGCTGGTAGAGCACCTGCGCGGCGCTCCACACCGCGTCCCGGGAGTCCACGGACCCTTCGCCCCGGCGCTGTTCGGGCGGGCAGTAGGGGGCCCGCCCCCAGCGGGTCCGCGGCCGCCCGACGCGGGCCACCCCCTCCAGTCCCCAGAGCTGCACGGAGGTGCCGTCCCACAGCACGGTGGCCGGGGAGATGCCGCGCAGCACCAGGCCCTGGCCGTCCAGCAGGCACAGCGCCCGCAGCAGGTCACGGGCGAAGACCCGCTGGTCGCTGGCGGACATCACATGGGTGCGCGCGGCGGCGGTGCCGCGCGGCGCGGCGTACAGCAGGAACGGCTCGGCGGTGTCGAGTTCGTAGCCGATGATCTGCGGGAAGAGCGCCGCGTGCTCCGGGTCGTCCAGCAGCCGGTGCAGCTGCAGCGCGGTGCCCGCCTCGGCGTCCAGCAGGGCGCGGGCCGCCGGGTTCGCCGCGTCGGCGGCGGTCAGCCGCACCTGGACGCACTGCTGGCCCTCGTCGTCGAGCATGCCGTTGCGGATGCGCTGCGGAAGCAGCGGATCGCGGCGGGACTCGCGGCCGAAGCGGACCGGGGCGACCCGGCGCCGCCCCGAGGGGACGGTGAAGGCGAGCGTGGCCCGCCGGGTGCCGTCCGGCTGCACCACATGGGGGTGCGAGGTGCTGGTCACCAGACATCGCCCTCCCTTCCTTCGTACGCATCGACCTGGGGGGACCCGTCGGAGTCAGCGAACCCGCCGAGCCCGTCGAAGCCGTGGCGGCCGTCGGGGCCGTCGGGGCCGTCGGGTCCGGGGCTCTCGCGGGGCCGGACGGTGTCGACCACGCCCATCCGCAGCGGGGTCAGCCGGATCAGCCCGGCGTACCGCCCCGACGACGTCCACAGCGCGTCGGCCGACAAGCCGGTGCCGCCGGTCCGCCAGGTCTTCTCGACCTCGCCGCGCACCGCCTCGGGCGCGAACCTGATCCACACCGCGGCCGCCGGGTCGCGGTTGAGCAGCGTGCCCTGCTCGGGCGAGGACAGCTGCACCACGGCCCGCCGGTCGGCCTCCGCGCCGACCAGTTCGGCCACCCGCTGCGGGTCGGTCCCCAGGAGGTTCGCCGAGGACGGGCGGACGCGGTGGCCGGCGGCGAACGGCGGTGCGGCCAGCACCCCGTTGCGCTGGAGGTGCCGACGGGCCGCCGAGAGCAGCTCGCGGACCCGTGTCTCGGTGCGCTGGACGGCGAGCGCCCCGGCCTGGCCGCGTTCGACCGCGCCCCAGTACGGCGCCATCGCGACCATGGCGGCGTCCGTCAGGTCGCCGGCCAGGGTGGCGACCAGCTCCGGCCCGCCCTCGCCGCTCTCCCGGTCCAGCCAGCGCGGAGCACCGGCGGCGCGGTCGTCCCACGGGTCGAGGGGCCCGGAGGGCTCCTGTTTCCCGGCCGGCCCGGCGGTGTCGTCCCAGGAGGGCTCGTCGTCCCAGGCGTAGGCGCTCGCCCAGTCGTTGTCCGCGTCGTCGCCGACCACCGCGAAGGTGTCCGTCTCCAGGGCCGAGGCGCTGGACAGCCAGTCGTCCGCGGCCGGCGGCTCGGTGCCGGACGCCCCGGTGCCGGCCGGCCGTTCGGGCTCGGGGGCCGCCTCGGCGTCCGCGGCGGCCGCGGTCGCCCGGAGCATGCCGGCGACGGAACGGGCCGCGTCGGCGCAGTACAGCCGTTCGTCGGCGGCCCAGTGCTCCCGGACCGCCTCGGCCAGCAGTGCGTCCAGCCCGGCCAGGGCCCGGCGCAGCGCGAGGGTGCCCTGGTCCGCGCCCCAGGCGTCGGCCGCGGACCGCCAGAGCCGGCGCGCGGTCTCCACCGCGGTGCCGACGCCCACCAGCGCCGCGGCGGTGCTCAGCCACAGCGGCGGGGCGGTCGCGTACGCCAGCACCACCCCGGCCGCCGCGCCGACGACCGCCGCGATCCGGGGCCCCACGATCCAGCGGCCCGGCCGCTCCGCGCCCCGCAACCGGGTCGCGCCGAGCACCGCCAGGCCCACGAAGACCAGCGGAACGAGCACCGCCAGGGCCATCAACGGCCCCTGCCACAGCGCGCCGAGGAGCCCCGCCCCGCCCGCCGCCGCCACCGCGATCGGGGGCACCGGCAGCGGGTCCGCCGCCACCCCGGACCGCCGGGCCACCGCGTCGGCGATCGGGAGGTCGGCGAGCCGCGGCAGCAGTGCCGAACCCGGCACCGGCTCCACCCGCCCGGCCAGCGCGGTGAACCGCCGGGCCACCGCGCGCAGCGCCAGCCCCTGCCCCAGCAGCTTCCCGGCGTACTCCCGCAGCCCCTCACCGATCCGCTCGCCCACGCCCTCGGCCGAGGGCACCCGCAGACCGAGTGCCGCGAGCCGGTCGGCGGTCTCGGCGGCGGACGGGGAGGAGCCCGAAGTGCCGCCGCCGTGCAGGGCGCCCGCGACCAGTTCGCGGTAGTCGACGAGCGCCTGCCGGGCCCGGTCGAGCTCGGCCTCGAACGTCCCCCGGTGGACGGGCCGCAGCAGGCCGAAGACGGTCCGCAGCCCGGCCAGCTCCTCCTCCGCGTCGTCCAGCGCCTCCGCGCACGCGCGGTACGCGTCGTCCGCCACCCCGCCGGTCTCGCGGTGCCGCAGGTCGCGGCCGCCCCGGCCGGCCACCAGCCCGCGCAGCGGCTCGGGCAGATCGGCGCCGGACCGGGTGGCCGGCAACTCCGGCGCGTGGTCGGTGTCCTCACCGGCGAACCGGGTGAGCGCATCGCGCCACGCCCGGTCCCGCACCTCGGGCGGCAGGTCCTGCTCCAGCAGCCGTACGCCGGGCGCGGCGACGGTGTCGGGCAGCGCCCCGAGGTCGTCGAGCACCCGCTGGAAGACGTCCGGCACCGACAGCAGGTCCACCACGACCGCCAGCGCCGCCGGGTCGTCGGGGGCGGGCTGCTCCAGCGCGGTCCGGGCGGAGCGCAGATCGCCCGCCCACAGCAGCGCGGTGCCGGAGCCGCGCAGCACCGCGGGCCGCACCAGCCGCCGGTCCGGCGGCAGCACTTCCTCGTCACCGGCGTACGCTCCGGGCGCACTGCCCACCAGCAGCACCAGCATCCGGACCTCGCCCAACGCCCGGTAGGCGGCGAGGAGTTCGTACTGGCGCTGGTGCTCGGTCAGTCCCGCCGGGGTGTCCACCACCAGGAACAGCGGGTGGTCGGGCTCGGGCAGCCCGGCCCGGCCCAGCTGCCGGGCGACCGCGGACCGCACGGCCGCGGCCGTGTCGAGCTGCCCCGCCTGTGTCCGCAGGTCCAGGTGGACCACGGCGGTGGGCTCCTCCGTCGTGCTCACTCCGCATCACCGTCCCAGGGGTTGCGGCGCGCACGGTCCCGGCCCTTGTCGTCGGCACCGCCGTACGAGCGGTCCTCCCGGGCGTCGTCGTCCCAGGGCGCCCACGGCCGGCCGTCACCGGCGGCGTGCCCGTTGACCCGGTCGCGGTCCCGGTCGCGGTCCCGGTTGCGGTCGCGGTCCCGATCCAGGTCCTGATCCCGGTCCCGATCCAGGTCCTGATCCCGGTCCCGGTCCCGGTACTGATCCCGGTCCGCGGCCGAGCGCCGGTCGCCGGTGCCGTACGCGTCGTTGCCGTACGCGCCGTTGCCGTACGAGTCGTCGCCGTATGCGTCGTCGCCGCGCGCGTCACTCCCGTGCGCGTCACCGCCACCCGCGTCGTTCCCGTACGGGTCGTCGTCCCGGTACGCCCCGCCCGAGGACCGCGGCGCGGTGCCCCAGTCGTCGTCCTCGGTCACCCGGCGCCGGGGCTCCGGGGCCTCCTTGCGGGCCCGGGGCTCCGGCGTGCCGCCGCGGACGTGTTCCAGCAGGGTGCGCAGGGTCGGCTGAATGGCGCGCTGGTCCCCGAACTGGGTGTCCAGCGCGGCCGGCAGGGTCTCCGCCCAGAACTCCCACAGCGGACGCACCCAGCCCTCGACCCGCTCACCGCCGCGCTCCCGGCGGTCCGCCAGCAGCTTCAGCTGCTGCGGCGCGATCTTCTCGACCAGTTCGACGAACAGGGGATGCGGATCGCTGCCGCTGCGGGCCAGTCCCAGCGGCTGGGTCCCCATCAGCTCACGGCAGTAGTCCTCGACGATCCGCTCGTCGTCGAGGACGGTCCAGCGCTCGTACGAGCGGAGCAGCTCCGCCCAGCTCGACACCCCGCCGGGGAAGTCCCCCAGCCGCAGCCGGACGCCGGGCACGTTCTCGCCCTTCTCGGGGAACAGCCGCAACCGCACCCGCTCGGGCGAGGACACATCGCCGTCCACCACGTCCACCTGGCCGTTCCACATGCAGCACAGCAGCCGGTGCAGGATGGCGCGGCGGTCCTCCTCGCCGCTCACCATCCAGCTGTCCCGGTACCCGAGCCGCTGCCGCCACCGCAGCACGTCGTGCGCCTGCTCGTTGTCCTTCGCCCGGGCCCACTGGCGGAGCACCTTGCGGGCCTCCGGGACCTGGGTGAGGCTCATCTCGCTGCGGAACAGCACCACGGTGATCGAGTCGCTCTCCACGCCGCGGTACTCCACCGAGTTCTTGGCGTCGGAGGGCAGCCGCAGCGCCTTGCCGAGGAACTCCTGCACCTCCTCCACGGCCTGGACGCGCGGGTACGTCACCAGCACCCGCAGCGGGCCGGTGCCTTCCGGCGTGAAGCCCACCGGCAGCAGCCCGGTCAGCTTGCGGCCGAACAGTTCCAGCGCCTCCTTGCTGACCTGGTCGGTGGCGTCCGCGTCGCCCGCGGCGGCGGCCAGCAGGGTGCTCATCGGCGGCAGCAGCGGCCGCTCCTCCAGGTGTTCGCCGCTCTCCGCGAACAGCCGGGTGATCCGGCCCTCCAGCTGGGCCTTGACGGCCGCCACCGCACCGTCCGGGTTGCGCCGGCTCTGCGCGTGCACCGAGCGCCAGGTGTCCCCGTCGATCATCTTGAGCAGCAGCGCGGCCTCGTCGTCGTGCTCACGCAGGCCCTCGCGGCGCACCAGCCGGGTGACCAGGTCCTCGTAGAAGTGGTTGAGGGTGCGCTGCGGCGGCAGCAGGTACGAGATGCCGGTGCGGTCCTCGTAGAGTTCGAGCCCCTTCTGCGCGGAGACCTTCCGCTCCTGCTCGGAGTGCTTGCGGAAGGCGTTCACCAGCCGGCCGAGGTCGGTGCCGGCCGCGTCCGCCTGCGGCTGCCAGCGCTGCTGCTGCTCCCGCCACGCCTCGTGCCAGACGATCCGGCTGCGCCACTGGTACCAGGCGTCCTGCGCCCGGAGGACGGCCTGCACATCGTCGTCGCCCCAGCGGGCCGGGGACATACCGGCCAGCCGGCCCTTGATGTGCGGCGTCTTGGGCGGCTGGTCGGTGACCCCCGCCGGGCGCTGCGGGGCGACCGCGCGGCTGTTGAGCATGCCCAGGAACCCCAGGCGGGCGATCGGTTCGTCGCTGTCCGGGACCCCGCGCACGACGCGTTCGGCGAGGAACGGGTCGACGGTCTGCAGGAGTTTGTCGATGGCGGGGCGCGGCGAGAACCGGTCGGCCATCGAGGCGGCCTGGCGGTCGGCGGCGGACTGCAGGTCGGCCAGCAGCCGCTGCATGTCCGCGAGCCGCTCGCCCAGCGCCAGCTCGATGGCCCGGCTGCCGCGCGGCAGCGGCTCGGGGTCGGACACCAGCAACTGCTGCCGCTCCCACAGCGGTTCGAGGCCGGAGTCGGCGAACAGCTGCCGGATCATCGGTACCGCGCCGTCCCGCAGCGTGGTGCGCGGCCGCTCGACGAGATCGGTGACCGCCTCCCGCAGCAGCCGGCCCGCCACCAGGTCGGCCAGCTGGTCCATCGGCGCGGTCATGGAGGCCACCAGGCTGGTGGAGACGCCCTGCCGGCCGATGCCGGTGGGGGACATCGCGCTGCGGTGCACGCCCCGGTTGATGAAGCTCGCGGCGAAGGTCTGGTAGTCGTCGTCGGCCGCGGTCGTGCGGCCCCGGGACCGGCCGTCGCCCAGCTCGGTGCCGATCAGCGACATCACCAGGGAGACGATGGAGCGGCGCAGGTCGTCCTGGCGGATGCCGGCGGTCGGGCTGAACAGGAAGGCGGTGGGCAGGATGCCGGTCCGCAGCCGGATCGGGGTGGTGCCGGGGTAGCGGATGCCCAGGCCGGAGGAGTCGTGGTCCAGGTCGCCGATCTCCGCGCCCTCGGTCGGCGCGTTCTGCGCGTCCACCAGCCGGAACAGGTCGACCAGCGCCCGGGCCGCGTTGAGTTCCGCCTCCCGCCCGCCGCCGGCGGCCGAGGAGAACGAGGACGGCATCACGACCAGCGGGTAGATCTTCACCCCGTCGAACCGGCGCATCTTGAACGCCTGGTTGATCAGGTGCAGGTAGTCCAGGAAGATCCCGGCGCCGGTGCCCCCGGCCACCGAGAAGGCGACGAACACGTCGCAGCCGTTGACCTTGCCGCCGCCCAGTTCGCTCAGTTCACCGGCCGACTTGGCGATCGCGTCGATCGCCTGGAGCAGCGGCTCCAGGACCGGGGCGAGGCTGTGCCGCAGGGTGGCGAACAGGGCGGCGCGCCCGACGGTGGGCAGCTGGCCCGCGCCGTTGTGGAGCGGGGTGACCTTCGGCTCGTCGATGCGCGGCGGCAGCCAGTCGGCGACCTCCTCGCGCAGGCTCGCCCGGAGCATCTTGGTCACTTCCGGCGAACTGTCGAAGTTCGGCAGCAGGTTGTGGGTGGCCCGCGAGGTACGGGCGTACGCGGCCCGCAGCGACGGGTCCACGTTGAACTGCGGCAGGCGCTGGAGGTCGGTCTCGCTGTAGTCGGCGTACACGAACTGCAGGCAGTCGGGGAGCTGGTAGGGGGCGTGGCCGCTGAGGTGGCTGAGCGCGACGCCGTCCGGACCACACAGCTCGGCCCGCAGCCGGCGCTCCAGTTCGGCGCCGACCAGGCCACCGGTGCCGCCCAGGCCGACGAAGAGCATCGGCTGGAAGATTTTCATGGGTTCCTCCCGTTGCGGCCGTACCGGCGGCCGGTCCGTCGTCGATCTGTGTGCAAGGCGCGCGGCACGGCGGCCGCGGGGCGGTGTGCCGGGGCGGGCCGGTGCGCGACCGGCCCGCCCCGCGTGTCACCGGTACGACTCGTAGGCGCTGGTGCCGCCGTCCTCGGCGGCGGCCGTCGGGGTGCTGGTGGGGGTCGTGCCGGTCCGCGTCCGGGAGCTCCGACCGGTCCGGTTGCGGCGGGACCTGGGGGAGCGGGTCTCCTCGCCGAGGGAGAGGCTCAGCCCGTCGGAGAGCGGGGCGGTCTCCCCCGTTTTCAGGCGGGTCCGCCCGGCGCCCTTCTCGCGCAGCCACGCGCCGCCCTCGGGGTTGCGCTGGATCGCGTACATGCCGTGGTTGCGCCGCTCGATGCGCGGGCTGCGGTGCGGTTCGACGAGCGAGAATTCATACCACTGCTTGTGGCCGTGCCCGGCGGGGTGCGTGGCGACCACGTCGCCGTCCTCGGAGAGCAGTTGCAGCACCAGGCCGTACGGGTCCCGGCGGCTGCGCCGCTGCCGCAGCCAGGCGAGGACCACGGCGACGACCGCGGCGATCACCACGGCGCCGATGAGGAACGCCCACCAGTACGTCTCCCAGATGCCGGGCTCCGGCGTGACGGTCACCGACAGCGGGGACCGCGCCAGCGTCCGGTTGCGGTCGGTGGTGTCGACGGCGGTGACGGTGCCGCCGAGCTTCAGCCCGTCGTCGTCGAGCCGGTCGCCGAACGCGTCGGCCGGGCCGAGGCGGACCGTGACCGTCCGGAGTTCGGAGTCACCGGGCTTCACCTCGATCTCGGCCGGGCTGACCGACACCAGCCCCGGCTGGAGGTCGGCGACCGACAGCCGCAGGGTGTGCGGGGTCTTGCCGGTGTTGTGGACCGTCAGGGTGCCGGTGACCTCGTCCCCCGGGTGGGCGTCCGCGTCCGGCAGCCGCAGCGTGCCGGCCACCGGCAGCACGTCCGGCGCGACCACGCCCTTCTCGCTGCGGGTGTCCGCGCTCAGCCCCGAGGCGGTCAGCGTGCCGCTCACCTTCAGTGCCCCGTCGGCGCTCCGCGGGATCGTGACGGACCCGGTGAACGAGCCGTCGCTCGCCGTGGGGTCGGGCCCCTTCCCGTCGTCGGTGAGCTGTACCGGCATCGCGGCGAAGCCGTCGCCGGTCAGCTCGCTGCGGACCCGCAGCCCGGCGTAGTCCCGCGGGTCCTTGATCTGGTAGCCCTCGCGGGTCTGCAGCCGCATGGTCACCGTGGCCTTCTGGCCGGCCTGCGGCGACGGCGGGTCCATGGTGATCGCGCCGCGCAGCTCGCCCTGCCACAGCACGCTGACGCCGACCGGCAGCGAGCGGTGCCCCTCGGGCGCCTCGGCCTTGACCTGCCACGTGCCGGGCACCGGGTCGATGATCTTCAGTGCCTCGACGGTGTCACCGGCGCCCGCCAGCTCGAAGTGCGACTTGTGGTACGTGCCCGAGGTGGGCACCTGGTGGCCGTTCGGGTCGATATAGGTGATGGTCACCTTGGGATCGCTCTTGTCGACCACGATGCTGCCCACGGTCGCCAGCGGTGAGATGCCGACCTCCAGGGTCGCCGGCGGACGCTTGGGGCTGGTGCCGGGCTCGTAGCGCAGGCAGTGCGCCGCGGCGAAGATCTTCTCCAGCTTGGGGCCGAGGTCCTTGGCGCCGGAGACCTTGTCGGCCTGCGGGCGGGCCGAGGGCAGTTCCACGCAGCCCTTCTGGTAGCCGCCGGCGGCCATCCGGTCGAGCTGCGCCTTGTCCGGGGCGGGCCCGAAGCCCAGCGGCCAGATCTGCACGCCCTGTGCCCGGGCGTTCTTCAGCTCCCGGTCCAGCTGCCGTTCGCCCTCGTCCTTGCGGTGCGCGGGGTCGCCGTACTGGGGGCTGCCGGTGACGTCCATCTCCCCGTCGGTGAGCAGGAACAGCACCCGGGGCACCGACGGGTCGGTGCCGGAGCTCAGTTCGTGCACGCCCTGGCGTATCGCGCTCGGGAAGTCGGTGCCGGTGCCCTCGCTCTTCTTGCGGCTGCGCAGCTTGCCGACGCACCCGCCGATCGACTCCCGCCCGGCCGCGTCCAGCGTGGTCCGCGGGCACACCGGGTCCACCGCGCGCTGGTCACCGGACTCGGCGGCGGCGAAACCGAAGACCGTGACGTGGGAGGCCGAGGAGACGTCGCCCAGCGCGATCCGGGCGGCGGCGGCCTTCTCCGCCTGCATGTCCTCGGCCGCCAGACTGGCCGACTCGTCCACCGCCACCGCGTAGTTGACCGATGTGAAGGCCGGTTTCGACGCGGCCGCCGGCACCGGATCGTGGGCGGCGGACGCCAGCAGGGATATCAGCGCCGCGGCGCCGCCCAGCACACGGACCGCGCCACGCCGCGCCCAGCCCCTTCCGTTCCGCCGTCTTCCCCACACTGTTCCCACGGCCGTCCCCTTATTTCGTTGCTGCGTCGTGTGCTTGGTGGTGCGCCGCTGACCGGCGGCGCCGGGCCGGCCGCCGGTCAGCGCGCGGTCAGGCTCCAGGCCAGGGCCAGCGCCGCCGAAGGGGCCAGCGCGCCCACCGCCCAGCGGATGGCCCGGTATTTGGCGGCCAGGATCGAGCTGACGTCCACGGCCTGGATGAGCAGCCACCCGACCGGGTCCCGCCCGGCCGCGGTGACCTCGGCGGCCAGCCGGGGCAGGTCGTGGGGGGCCAGCAGATCGCCGAAGAACGTCACCCCGTCCTGGGTACGGAGCGTGCCGGTACGCGGCATCAGCGCCCGGACCAGCGCGGCCACCGCGACCGCCCAGAGCAGCCCGGCGGCGGCCAGCATGAGGTCGGCCGGGCCGCGCCAGTCGGGCGCGCCGTGCCACCCGATGAGGAACGCCGGCAGCGCCAGCGCCCCGGAGAGCAGCACGGCCGCTTTGGAGTCGGCCCGTCCGAGGTCCTCCCGGACCGTGTTCAACAGCCGTTCGGCGATGCGTTCCCCCGCCCGGTCGTGGCCGTGCCGACCCCCGTCCGGCACCGGCACGACCGGGTCGGGGGAGTCCGTGGCCCCCCTGGCCGCCGTCCCCCCGTCGGCCGTCATCAGTCCTCCTCCGCCCAGGACCATCCGTCGTCGCGGCTGCGCCGGCGGCGGCGCGGCGGTTCGGGCTCGGCGACCACCGGACCGTCGTCCGCCGGGTCGTCCTTGTCCAGATGCGACGGGCGTCCGGCCCGGGACGGCGGCTCGTCCGAGATCCAGTCCGGGGTGAACGGCTCGGACCGGCCGGGCCCGGAGGTGCCCGGGCCCAGCTGCGGGGTGTCCCGGCGGGCGGGCAGCGAGCCGATCGGCCCCTGGACGCGGTGGCGGCCGCGGTTGAGGAGCTCCAGCGCCTGGATCTCCACCTCGCTGGAGTGGATCTGGCCGCTGTCGACCATGTCGAAGAGCCGGTCGATGCGTTCCTTCTCGTCGGCCCGGCCCTCCTGGCGGATCTTCTCCAGGAAGTCCTTGGCCGCCTCGGGCTCGGCCGCCAGCATGTAGCTGAGCTGGTCCAGTTCGCCGCCCTGCAGCATGTCCCGGAACGTGTTCTGGTGGACCCGGGTCAGCTCCGCCGACGCGTGCGCGTCCCGGATGTCGTCCATGTGATGGATCGTCCGGTCGTCCACCCGCAGCCGTACGTACAGCCGCACGCGCAGCCCGAGATCGGCGCCCAGGTCGTCCCAGCGCCCGCCGGCGCACTGCCGGGTGATGGCGCGGTCGGCCTGTTCGGCCTGGTTCACCGGGAACTCCGCGGAAACCTCCCGCAGCCGCTCCAGCGTCGGCGCGGTGAGCCGCTGGGCGACATCGGTCACCACCTCGGTGGCGGCCAGGTGGGGATCGCTCACCGTCCAGTGGATCTCCACCTCGGCCTTGAAGAACGTGGTGCCCCCCGCGGCCGGCAGCTCCAGCTGGAGCGTGGTGACGAACGTGCCGAGCGCGATCTCGCAGATGGTGTGCGGCCGGGCCAGTGCCCGCTTGTCGTGGTGCTCGGTGCCGCGGACGGTGGCCACGCTGTAGCCGCCGTTCCGGTAGAACAGCACCGATGCCGTCCGCGCGCTGGTGTGCCGGAACGGGCCCGTCGGCGCGTACTCCCGCAGGAACGGACCCGCCGGCCCCGGGCCCGCGGCCCCGTCCCCCGCCACGCGCTGGTCGTCAGCCATGCGTTTCCTCCTGGTACCTCTCGCCCGTCCGGTCCCGCGGCGGGACGGCGAGCCACCACAAGGAGCGCGCCTGCGCGTCAGGGAGCGGATTGTCCGGATCCTTCATCATTCGGCGCAGCAGCCAGTCCAGCCGCCGCCGGTCGTGCTCCTCGGTCGCCAGCGCGGGCAGCAGTGCCGCCAGGCCCGGCCGGGTCCACTCCCTGCCGTCCTTGCGCACGGCCGTGCGCAGCAGGGCCTCCAGCGCGTCCATGGCCACTTCCTGGGAGCGCGCGGTGTTCAGCGCGGTCCACATCAAGTCGGCCATGGGGGCGACGAGTTCGGGGTGGGCGACGGCGAGGGCGAGCGGCAGCGGCCAGTCACCGCGGTCCCCGAGCCCGGAGTCGGGCTCGGCGGCCAGTACCTCGTCCACCTTGGTCACCGCGAGCCGGACCGTGGTCACCAGACCGAGGTCCTGGTACGGCTCGCGCCTGTGCTGCGTCCACTCCGCCATCCGCCGCAGCACCGCCGCCCCGTCCGGCAGCGCCAGCAGCCGGACGACGTTGAACGAGGCGACCGCCAGTTGCTCCCCGTCGTCCCGGACCCCGATCCGGGCCAGTGCGTCGAGGGCGTCGTCCGTGGTGGCCGCGGCGTTCCCGTAGCCCAGTGCCATCGCCGCGGTCCAGCGCAGCGACTTCGTCCCGTAGCGGCTCCAGTCGTCGACCAGCCGCCGCACCGCCTTGCGGTGCGAGGCGTGCCCGGCCGCCTGGTCCATCGTGGTGGCCGCGAAGATCCGCCGGCGCGTGCTGCCCGCCTCGGCGAGCGGCCGGATCAGCTCCGCGTAACCGTGGTCGAAGTCCCGTACGCACAGCTCCCCGGCGGCCACCGCGGCCCGCATCCACACCTGGGGACGGGGATCGTCGGCCAGCAGCCGCAGCCAGCGCACCACCGGGCCGCGGACCGGGAAGTGCCGGTCCCAGACCTCGCTGAGCACCGCGCCGGGCAGCGCCGCCCCCCGGTACCAGATCAGCTGGGCGGGCACCTCGGTACCGGCCACCTCGACGGTGCCGTCGGTGAGTTCGGCCCGCGACAGCGCCAGGTCGGACTCCGGGTCGTCGCAGAACAGCGGCCGGGCCGGGGTGTGGTCCGGATCGCTCTGGACGGACAGTTCCCAGGTCAGCAGGTGTGCGGCGGAGGCCACCGTGCTGTGCGAGGCGCCGCCCAGGACGGCCAGCGCGATCCGGAACGCCACCGGGTGGAACAGCGCCGCCGTCCCCGGCCGCCGCCCCGGGCTCCCGTCCGCGGCCGGCGGCGGCGCGGCCAGCGCCCGGTCCACACCGGCGAACCACTCGTGGGCCTGGTCCGCCGCGAGGCTCCGGCAGCCGGTCAGCAGCTCTTCGTAGGAGACGTCGTCCAGCAGGTGCCCGGCCAGCAGCGAGGCGAGCAGTTCGGCCTCGGCGGGGCGCAGGTCGTTCAGCCCGACCGCGTCCTTGAATTCCTCCTTCTCCGCCAACTCCTCGGCGCGTGCCAGGAGTTCGGCCACCCGCGCACCGCCGTCCGGCCCGTCGCCGGTGGCCGCCGCGACATGCTCCTCCAGCCGCTCCTGCAGCCGGGCGGTGCGCAGTTCCTGCCAGGGCACCGGTGGACAGTGCATCCCGTACCGCCCGGCCAGCAGCGGATTCGCCGCCGATCCGACCGTCACGACGATCACCGCGAACGACGCGCGCTCGTCCAGCGCCGCGGCCAGCCCGTCCAGGTCCATCGCGTCCGGCGGCAGCGCACCGGGCCTGCCGAGCGACAGCTCCAGCAGATAGCCGGTGCCGTGCCGCTCCTCCAGCGACCCGGCCAGCTTCGGTACGCCGCCGTCGGTCTCGATGTCCACCCGCAGCACCCGCGGCCCGGACCCGGACTCCTCGCCCGGACCGTCCCCGGTCAGGGCGGTGACCTCGTCGAGGAGGGCCAGCGCGGTGCTGGTGCGCCCGGTGCCGGGTGCCGCGCCGAGCACCAGCAGCCGGCGGGCCCGCAGCGCGTTGCGCAGCCGTAAGTACCCCTCCGGTTCCACGTGCACCTGCCGGAGCCGGCGCAGTTCCTCGTCCGGCACCGGCCCGCTGCGCATCCCCGCCCCGGCCTGCCGGGCGTCCATCCGCAGGTGGATGTCCCCGATGTGGGCGCTCTGGATGTACGAACGGTCGAAGCTGTTCAGGTCCCGCCCGGTGTCGAACAGCATCCGGGTGGCGCGGCGGGTCCGCGACGCGGCGGCGAGGTCGGTCGGCTCCTCCTCGCTCTCCTCTCCGGCGAGCGGATTGCCGGTGTGCTCCTTGAACCGCCCCGCGGCGCGCTCCCGTTCCCGTTCCCGCTCCGCGGCCTCACTGTCGGCGGACTCCCCGCCGTCCCCCTTGTCGTCCGCCCCGCGGGCCCGGTCGTCACCGTCCTTGCCCCGGGCCCGTGCCTCACCTCCCGGGGGCGGCCCGCCGGCCGCCTTCGCCTCGGGCTCGGCCGCTCCCCCCGCCTGCTCCTCCTCGGCCACGTGCCTCAGCCCTTCCGCTGCTCGGCGTCATCGGTGATCCGCCCGATGTGCACGCCCTGCTGGTAGACGTTGTCGTGGTGCCGGGACATGTCGCCCCGGACGACATACCGGTCGCCGGACGTCCGGTCCCCCTTGCCCGCGGCGCCACCGCCGTCGTCCTCGTCGTCCGCGTCGTCCTCGTCGTCGTGAACGTCCCCGTCGCGGTCCGCCGGCTCGGCGGCCCCGCCCCCGCGCCCCGCGGCCCCGGCGTCCGCCGCCGGGCGCGTCCGGCCCGCTCCGGGACCGGGGCCGTCCGGTACGACCGGCGCGTCCCGCCCGGGAAGGTGGAACCAGGCGGTGACCTCGCCCTCCTTGAGCGCCAGCCGGGCCCGGGAGTAGCGCGTCGGCTCGATGAACTTGCCGCCGCTGCGGACCACGTCCTCGTACAGCGACTCGGACACCACCAGCACGAGATCGGCCCGCTCGGCGTCCAGCAGCCGGCGCCCGGTGGGGGAGTCGGCCAGCCGGCAGGCGAGGTCCACCGCGCGCCCGCTGATCCCGCGGCCGTCGCGCCGTACCGGGCCGACGTGCATGCCCACCCGCAGCCCCAACGGGACCCGCAGGCCGCGGTTCTCGTCCCGCAGGTTCTCGTGCACCTCGACCATCCACAGGCCGAGCAGCCGGGTCACCGCGATCCGGCCGGCCACCGACAGCAGTACGCCGTCGCCGCGGTCCTCCATGTGGACCGCGTCCCGCGCCACCTTGGCGTGGTTGAACGCCGTTTCCAGGACCCGGTAGATCCGGGCGCGCATCCGCGGCTTGTCCACGTCGTCGTACTCCCCGGAACGCCGGGCGTCGACGCTGATCACCAACTCGTAGTGCGCGTCCGCGACATCCCTCGCGCCGTCGTCCACCCCGAACCCCCTGTCCTGCCGTTCTGTTCGGTTGCCGTCCCCATAGCTTCCGGCCCGGGACCGGGGCCGTCTGTAGCCGTTTACACACGCCGGGCGTGCGCTCTTCTCGTGAGGTCCGCGCCCCCCGCCGCGCCCGCCCCCGCGGCGCTCGTGCCCGCCGTGCTCACTCCTGATGGCCCTCGGCGAGGAGGGCGAGCAGCGCGGGGTCGAGGATCTCCACCATCCGGTTGCCGGTGCGCACGACGTTCTGCTTGCGCAGCAGCCGCAGGGCCTTGGCGACGGCTTCGCGGGTGGCCCCCACGGTGGCGGCCAGCTCGTCCTGGGCCAGGTGGACGACGGTCCCGGGTCTGGAACGGCCGGGTACGGACGGGGTGTAGGGGCCGGCCGGTTCGACCTGTGACAACTCGCTGAGCCGGGCGGCCAGTCGCTGCAGGACGGTGGACGAGGCGAGCGCGGACCGTTCCTGGTCGGCGCTGCGGAGCCGGAAGGTGAGCTGGCGGATCACCAGTCCGCTGACCCTGGGGTGCAGGGCGAGGAAGCGACGGAACGCGTCACCGGAGATGACCTGGGCCTCGATCGGCCCCAGGGCGCGCACGGTGGCGCTGCGGGGATGACTGTCCAACGCGGCCATCTCCCCGAGGAGTTCACCTGGGCCGCGCAGGCCGAGTATCAGCCGGGTGGCACCCCGGTCCGTGGCCACCGAAACGGTCACCCATCCGCGCAGGAGGATCATGACGTGACTGGTCCGGTCGCCCTCCGTCAGGAGGTGGGCGTCGGCCGGATAGCGCTTCCGGCTTCCGAGAGCCATCACGCTCTCGTTCTCCTGGGCCGTCAGGGCCCGCGCAAAAGCCAGCTCGTCGCCGAGCAGCCCCATGGCCACTCCCCCCACGGCAGCAGTCCGTATGGCCGGATTTCCTAGGCGTTGATGGTCGCAGAGTGATGCTTTGGGTCGAGTGGATTACGCCACACTCCGAATACTCCGCAGTACTCTCCGAATTCCCAGGTGAAGGGCCCGGTCCCGAGTCATCCCCACCGCCCGCCGACCTCCCCATCCAGCCATCGACCCCCACCTCTCGGCCAACGACCCGGAGGTCAGGCCCCCCGCTCGGCCGAGCCGCGCCAGCCGCTCGTAATTGGCCAGAACTCAGGTTTCCGCCAACGGATCGGTAATTCCATTCCACACAAGAGGAGTCACTCCTTCCCCCACACCACCACCTCCAAGATCGAAAAACCCTGAGTTTCCGCACTTCACCGCCCTGTCCGCGCTCCGCCCACTAGGGTTCCCCGCACATGGCGAGTATGTGACGTAGTGCACACGCCGTACAGGGGGCTGCCGGGATTCGGTCCCGGCGCGGCCGTATGCAATCTGGGGGCCCTATGCACACGATGAACAAAGGTGCGAATATCGGCCTGTCGGCACTCAGCGAGAACATCGGTTCCGTGATGATGCGCCTGGGGTGGAACAGCACTTCCGGGGAAGGTGATGCGGATGTTTCCGTACTTCTCCTGAACGCACACGGCAAGGTGCGCAGCGACGCCGACTTCTACTTCTACAACCACCCCGTCGCCCCGGACGGCAGCGTCCAGCTCCTGGGCAAAACGCCGGCCAGGGACGGCAACGAGGACCGCATCAGCTTCGACCTGGACGCGATCCCGCCGGAGGTCGAGCGGGTGGTCGTGGCCGCGAGCCGCTACGGCGGCGCCCGGTTCGGGGACCTCAACGACCTGCACCTGACGCTGGCCGACGGCACGGGCGAGAACGTGCTCCGGTTCACCGCCGAAGACGCCGGGGAGGTGAGCGCGTTCCTCTTCGGCGAGCTCTACCGGCGGGCCGGCGAATGGAAGTTCCGCGCCATCGGACAGGGCTACGCCTCCGGCCTCGCCGGTCTGGCGACGGACTTCGGGGTGAACATCGACGACGATGAGGGCGAGGGCGAGGGCGAGGGCGAGGGCGAGGGCGAGGGCGAGAGCGAGAGCGAGAGCGAGAGCGAGGCGGTCGGGGAAGGGGGCGGGGAAGCGGTCGGGGAGGCCGCGCCCGTTCCGTCCCCCCGGCAGTCCGGGAGTGGGTCCGGGAGCGGACCCGTGGGCGGCTCAGGGGTCGCGCCGGCTCGGGCATCCACCCCGGGCGGGCACCCCACCCCGGCCGGGACGACCGCCCCCACCGAAGCACCCGCCTCGGCCGAGCAGAAGAGGACCACCCGTCCCCGTACCGCCCGCAAGAAGGTCACGCTTCCCCAGCAGCCGAGGAAACCGCTCGCCGAGAACGACAGCTGGCGGGCGGCCCGGCTCTTCCCCGTAACGGCCCTCCGGAGCGACCGGGAGCGTGAAGTGCGGGCCACGTCCGTGCTGTTGGCGGTCATGTCCCAGGTACCGGAGTTCGGCCGGCGCCTCACGGCGGCCTTCGGCGCACCCGCCGGCCGGATGGAGACGTTCACCGAGGTGTTGCTGCCGCACGGCGACGCTCCCAAGCGCCCGGACGGGGTGGTCCGGGTGGAACGCGCCGGCAAGCTGTGGACCGCGCTGATCGAGACGAAGACGAACGGCCGCCCGCTCAAGCCGGAGCAGGTGCAGGCGTACCTGGACATCGCCGCCCGGCGCGGTTACGAGGCGGTGATCACCCTGACCAACGACGTGGCGCTGGAAGGCAGCCCGCTGGTCGAGGTGAAGACGGACGGCCGCCGCAAACACAAGGTCGCCCTGTGGCACCTGTCCTGGGCGGAGGTGGCGCACCAGGCACAGATGCTGATCCACCACGAGGGCGTCGGCAACGCCGCCCATGCGTGGCTGCTCCAGGAACTGCTGCACTACCTCCAGCACGAGAACTCGGGCTGCCACGGCTTCCAGAACATGGGCTCCGCCTGGGTGCCGGTGCGCAACGCCATCGACGACGAGACGCTGTGCCAGGGGGATCCGCGCACCGTCGACGTGGTCGAGAGCTGGGAGCGGCTGGTCCGGCAGGTCTGTCTGCGGCTGGGCGGCGAACTCGGCCGGAAGGTCCTGCCCGTTCAGCGCGCCCGGCGCGGCACCGACCCCCGGGCCCGACGGGCCGCGCTGGCCGACCAGTTGTGCGCCGAGGGGCGGCTGCACGCCGAACTACGCATCGAGGACACACCGGGCCCCCTCGCGCTCGCCGCCGATCTGCGGACCGGCAAGCTGCGCACGTCGATCGAGGTGGCGGCGGCCGAGCAGGGCTATCCGCTCACCCGGGCCAAGCGGTTGATCCGCCGGCTCGCGGCGGCGCCGGCGGATCTGCACGTCGAAACCCTGGTCGAAGGCGCCGGGGCGGGTCCGCGCGGGACCCTGGAACGGCTGCGGCCGGAGCCCGCCGACATCCTCCCGAAGGACGGTGCGCAGATCACCGGCTTCCGTCTGTCGCTGTTCACCGGCCTGGGCAGCGGCCGTGGCAATGCCCAATCGGGCTTCATCCGCAGCGTCGACAATGCCGTGGACCGATTCCACGCCGATGTCATCGCCCACCTCGACCGGGGTGCGCCCCGCCGGACGTAACGGGCAGGCCCCGGCCGGAACCCCGCCCGGAATTCCGGTCAGAGGCGGCGTATCCGCGCAGCGATGCCATGACCGAGCAGAAGGTAAATCACTGCGGGTAGACCGAAATTGAGGAATACCCGCAGTCCTTCGACGTCCATGGTGAAGATGTCCTGGGACCAGCCGGCGAGCCAGTCGGCCATACCGTGCACAAAGCCGACGAAGACATTTCCCCGGTTGGCCTCCAGCAGGTACAGCAGGATCCACAGGGCCAGAATTCCCGCGGCGATGTCCGCGATCGTATGGATGACCAAGGCTGTCCGGTTTGCTCCGGAGCCGTCCCGGCTGCGCCGGTGGATGTCGGGATGAGTGCTGTAGGGGGCGTAATTGTCGTTTATCGGCATGGGTTCATGAGGGCTGTTCATGCCCCCTTACTTGCCTCGCCCGAGTACCCGAAACCTCTGCCAAACCTGCGATTCCATATCGGTTCCAAGATCTTTCCCGGGCCGAATCGAACTCCCTTCTCCCGCCGCGCACTTGTGAGCCCGCTCATTCGCCTGCCGTGTCCGGTATTCGGCAGGCATCTTTCAGGCTCCGGGGAGATTTATGCGCAAGCGTGCAATCGCGGCGCCGGGTCCCCCTCGTCACACCCGGCGCCGCGCCCCGCTCGCCGGGGGCCTACGGGCGGAACGCCCGCACGGCCGCCGCCCCGTCGCTGACGTGCAGGAGTGCGTCCGCTCCGTCGAGAACCGCCCGGTCGAGAGGGAAGTAGCCCTGCTGCGGGGTGGTGTCGGCCCGTGTCACGACGGAGGCCGAGGGGCTGACCGTATGGGCCGCGGTCAGCCCCCAGCCGGTGGTGCGACGCTGCAGAATCGCCTCGTACGTCTCCGCCTCCGGCTCCCCGAGCCCGATGACTTCGCTGCTGCCCAAGGTGCCGAGGACGACGGTGTACCGCTCGCCCAGGAAGGCGCCCGCGATGGCGCCGGCGGACCACCAGTCGATGCCCATGGGCCCCATGCGCATATGGCTCCGGTTCCGCTGCAGATGGAGGTTGTGGGCCGAGACCAGGGTCGGGCCCCGCCGGGCCTCGACGGTCCGGATGTCGAGGAGGTTCTGGGCCATCAGCGCGTCCCGGGTGGCGCACAGTCCGGTGACCCGGGCGGTCTCGTCGATGCGCTGCGCCGACTGCTGGTGGTAGCGCAGCAGGCCGAGACCGGCGGTGAGGTGGGTCCTGGCCCGGTACCACTCGGCACGTGAGGTGGCCTCGATCAGCTCCGGTGCGCGGATGTGGAGCGAGGTGAGCAGATCGTCCGCGATCACCCGCAGCCGCTCGGCCTCGGCCGTGGCGCCGATCGAGCTGGCCGCATCCATGATCGCCTCGGTGCGGCTCCACCGTTCGTCGTCCCCGGCGAGGCTCCCGAGGTCGAGGTCGAGGCCCAGGTAGTCCCGCGCGTACTCCAGGTAGCGCCGCGGGCTGGGTGCGTGGGTGGTCTCCATCGAACCGTCGAAGCCGTGGAAGACCAGACGCTCCGCCGCCGGCCGGTTCTCGTTGAACTCGCGCATCCAGGCGATGAGTTGCCTGTTGGCGAGCAGCTCTCCGAAGTCGTGCGAGAAGCCCTCGTCCATCACTTCATCGAGGGTTCCGGGTCCCCCCTGGACGTAGTCGTCCACGCGGAGTGCGGCCACCCGGTCGGTCTCCAGGGCGATCGAGCGGAAGCCGCGGTCGGCCAGCCGGCCGAACAGCTCGTTCCGGATCCGCCCGAAGGCGGGCTCCAGGTGCGTCGGCTCTCCGAGCGCCAGCAGTTCACATGACGTTGGTACGAAGTCTTGGATGTCCTGACTCATGAGCCTCAATCGTAACCTTGAAAGGTCGGTTGAGACTTATGCCGCTCGTGCCGCAAACTGTGCGGGCAGGATCTTCTGAAAGTCTCAAAGCAACGGGAACCATGCGACCCACCGACCTCGCCCGTGAGCACGGCATCTCGACCCAGGCGGTCCGCAACTACGAGCGGGACGGGTTCCTCCCGCCCGCCGAGCGCACCGCCAGCGGCTACCGGATCTACACCGAGGTGCACGCGGCAGCGCTCCGCGCCTTCCTCGCCCTCGTCCCGGCCTACGGGCACGCGGCCGGCGGACGGATCATGAACGCCCTCCACCGCGACGACCTCGACGGCGCCCTCGAAGTCATCGACCGCGGCCACAGCCGGCTGCTCCGGGACCGGGAGACCCTCGACGCGGTGCGGGAAGCGGTGGACCACCTGACGGCGGAGTGGGACGCGCCTCCGGACCCCCCGACAGCCGGCTCCGGCACCCGCACCATCGGTGAACTCGCCCACCAACTGGACGTCACCCCGGCGACCTTGCGCAACTGGGAGGACGCCGGCATTCTCACCCCCGCCCGCGACCCGGTCACCGGACACCGCGTCTTCCGCCCGAGCGACCTCCGCGACGCCGAATTCGCCCACCTCCTCAGGCGCGGTGGCTATCCGCTGGAGCACATCTCCACCGTGGTCCGACAGATCCGAACGGCCGGTGACACCGACACCCTCTCCACCGCCCTGGCCGACTGGCAGCACAGGCTCACCGACCAGGGCCTCGCCATGCTCCGTGCGTCCACGCACCTCAGCCACTATCTGGCCGTGCGGGATGCCCCCACACCACCGGCGCCATGAGCACCGCGGCCGCCCCGCCGCACGTCATGACCGGCCTGGAACCCGACCGGACCGGGCACAGGATGTCGGGTCCGGCACCGTGCGCGCTTCCTAACGTGAGGCGCGCAGGGGAAGGAGACCGAGGTGCTGGAGCGGCTGAACGAGGCCCTGGAACACATCGAGTCGCATCTCGATCAGCGGATCGAGGCGGCCGAACTGGCGCGGATCGCGGTGACGTCGGAGTACCACTTCCGCCGGCTGTTCTCCGCGCTGGCCGGGCTCCCGCTGTCGGAGTACATCCGGCGCAGACGGCTCACCGTCGCGGGGGCCGAGGTGCTCGCGGGGGAGCGGACGCTGCTGGAGATCGCGGTGCGCTACGGCTACGGCTCGGGGGAGGCGTTCGCGCGGGCGTTCCGGGCCGTGCACGGCATCGGACCGGGCGAGGCCCGGCGCACGGGTGCGGCGCTGCACTCCCAGCCCCGGATGTCCTTCCGTCTCGTCGTCGAAGGGAGCAGCAGCATGCGATACCGGATCGTGGAGAAGGAAGGGTTCCGTGTCGTCGGCAGGAAGGCCCGCGTTCCGCTGGTGCACACCGGGGTGAATCCGGCGATCGCGGCGTTCGTCCGTGGCATCGACCGGGCGACGATACGGCGCATCGCCGCGCTGTCGGACCAGCAGCCGGAAGGCATCGTCTCGGTGAGCGACGACCTCGACCCGAGCCGGGCCGAGGGAACCGAACTCGACTACTACCAAGGCGTGGTGACCGGCGCCGACGCGCCGGAGGACCTGGACGCACTCACCGTCCCGGCCGGGGCGTGGGCCGTCTTCGAGAACTCCGGACCGTTCCCGCAGGCCCTCCAGTACCTCTGGCGGGACGTGTTCACGCAGTGGTTCCCGTCCAACCCGTACCAGAGCAGGCCGGGGCCGGAGATCCTGCGCGTCCGCCCCTCGCCGGACGGGACGCGGGCGGACGCGGAGCTGTGGATCCCCGTGGAGCGGACCGGGGGCTGAGCGGGTGGCGCGGCGGTGTCCCGCCCGGGATGCCGCCGTGGTCTCCCGTCATCCGCGCCCGGTGAACGGCTGACCGACCCCGAGTCGGCGCAGGTCGGCCAGGACCTTGGGGTCCTGGGCGTCGAGCCAGTCGCAGAGCTGGCGGAAGGAGACCAGCCGGACGTCCTTGCGCTTGTCGTCGGCCATGTGCTTGAGCGCCTCCTCGACGGCGTCCATGTAGATGCCGCCGTTCCACTGCTCGAAGTGGTTGCCGATGAAGAAGGGCGCCCGGTTGGTCTCGTAGGCCCGCCGGAAGCCGGCGATGTACGCCTCGGTGGCCTGCTTGCGCCAGCCCGGGTAGTTGGCCGGCGGGGCCTTGGTGGCGGCCTTCGACTGGTTGGCCAGGATGTTGTAGTCCATCGAGAGCACCTCGAAGGAGTGGCCGGGGAACGGCATCTGCTGCAGCGGGAAGTTCCACAGCCCCTGCTTCTTGTCCGGCCAGACCTGGAGGCCGCCGGGCGAGCTGGCGTCGTACCGCCAGCCGCGCTTCCTCGCCGTCGGCAGCAGGTTCTCCTGACCGAGCAGGCACGGCGTACGGCCGCCGACCAGTTCCTTGCCGTAGTCGAAGGGAAGAGGTTCGAGGTCGGTGAAGCCGGTGTTCGTCCGCCACTTGGTGACGAAGGACACCGCCTGCTCGATCTCGTCGTCCCACTGGGCCGGCGTCCAGTGCTTCACCGAGCCGCTGCCCTCACCGCAGAAATGCCCGTTGAAGTGCGTGCCTATCTCATGGCCCTCCAGCCACGCCCCGCGCACGTTCTTCAGCGTCGCCCGGACGTGGTCGTCGGAGAGGTAGCCGATGGCGGAGGCCCCGACGGGGTTGTTCGGCGGCCGGTACATCCGCTTCTTCGACTCGGGCAGCAGATACAGCCCGGAGAGGAAGAAGGTCATCGACGCGTTGTGATCGCGGGCGAGTTTGCGGAACCGCGGGAAGAGACCGTTGCCGACCTCCCCCGCACCGTCCCAGGAGAACACCACGAACTGCGGCGGCTTCTGCCCCGGCTCCAGCCGCTCCGGCCTGGGCGGCTGGTGCGGCTGCTTCCCGGTGTACGCGGTCGAGCCGTCGCCTATCGGCCTGCTCCGCGGCCCCTTTCCGGGCTGCGTTGCGAACTCGGTCCCGACCGTGTCGGAGCCCGACGACCCGGAGGTGGAGCAGCCCGCGACGGACAGCGCCGCTGCCGCGCCTGCTCCGAGCCCGAATATCCGGCGGCGGCTGAATTCACGCATGACGATCCCATCGCATTGGTTCGACGTTCGGTAAGGGGGGCGCCCACCGAGGTGGGACACCCGAAGAGAGGGAGAAGCGGTCACCGAGGTTTCGCGTCACTCGCCGTTCGCCGCGTCCGACGTCGTCTTTCGCACCGTGTGCTCCCCCTGCTCGACGGACGGGGCGCGAAGCCGAAGCCGGCAGTGACCCGCACCCACGTCCCTGGACGCGTACGACTCTCGCGACGATCACTAGCGCACCGGTAACGCCCCACTAACAGCCGCTGCCGCCGCACGGCCGGCGCCGCCGTCCACAGCTGTGGACGGCGCAGGGCGGGGCACCGGCCGGCCCTCGCCCGGGTCGCGCTCCGCCTTCGGGGAAACGACCCGAGGATTTCCGTTATCCGGCCGGGGAGGGAAGATCCCCAGGCATAGCACGACCGATCGCACGATCGATTGCACGAGACCGATGGCACAGCGAGGAAGGAAGCCGGAACGTGAACCCACATCCGGGAGCAGCGACTGTGGTGGCCGCGCGTGCGGGGGATCAGCAGGCGCAGGACGAGCTGGTGACCGGCTTTCTGCCGCTGGTCTACAACATCGTGGGCCGCGCACTGCGCGGCCACGCCGATGTCGACGATGTGGTGCAGGAGGTCATGCTCCGCATGCTGCAGGGACTCGACGGGCTGCGCGATCCCGACCGGTTCCGGTCCTGGCTGGTGGCCGTGACGATGAACGAGATACGCCGCCACTGGAACCGCCGGCAGGCGTCACCGGCCGACACCAGGGTGGACGACGTCGCCGACGTCGCCGACCCCGCTACCGACTTCGTCGATCTGACCATCTTCCGCCTGGGCCTCGCCGGTCAGCGCAGGGAGGTCGCCGAGGCGACCCGCTGGCTGGACGAGAACGACCGCGCCCTGCTGTCGCTGTGGTGGCTGGAGGCCGCGGGCGAGCTCACCCGTGAAGAGGTGGCCGCCGCCCTGGAGCTGTCGCAGCAGCACACGGCGGTACGGGTGCAGCGGATGAAGATCCAGCTGGAGACGGCCAGGGTCGTCGTGCGGGCCCTGTCGGCCGAGCCGCGCTGCGAGGAACTGCTGGCGATGGTGGCCCACTGGGACGGCGTCCCCTCCGCACTGTGGCGTAAGCGCATAGCCCGGCACGCGCGGGGCTGCGCGGCGTGTTCGGGGTACTGGATCGGCCTGGTCCCGGCGGAAGGGCTGCTCGTCGGTCTGGGCCTGGTGCCGCCGGCGGCCGGTCTGATGTGGCTGGTGTCCGGGACGCACGGCGCGTCCGTCGTCAACATCGCCTCCGTCGCCTCCCAGCAGAGCATTTCGGGCGGCGGCAGCGGGCAGGTGGTCAGGGCGGCGGTACGGCGGGGAGCACATCGCGCGCACAAGCCGCGCGGTGTCCGCCGGATCCTGCAGGCCCGCCCCCGGGGCGCGGGTGCGGTCGCCGGAGGCGCCGCGGTGACCGCCACCGCCGCCGCAGCCGCCTTGTCCCTCGCCCTCGTCCCCTCCGGCGGCCACGACACCCCGAGCGCGGCGGCCGCGCCCCGCAAGGTGCCCGCGACGGCATCGGCGAGCTCGCCCGGCCCGGAACCCTCGGCGCACCGTTCCACCAGCCCGCCTCCCGCGCGTCCCAAGGCCGCGCCGACCCGCAGGGCGACCACCGCGGCGAGCCGCGACGAACGGCCCGCCCGTCCCCCGCTGACCCCCTCGCCGACCCCGACGCCCCGGCCGAGCCGGACGGTCGACCCCGCCCAGCAGGTCCTCGCCCTGATCAACAAGGCCCGGGCCGACCACGGTCTGCCGCCCTACACCCTCACCTCGGGGCTCACCCGCAGCGCACAGGCCCACAACGCCGTGATGGGCGACGGCTGCGGTCTGTCCCACCAGTGCCCCGGTGAAGCGGCCCTGGGAGAACGGGAGACGGCCCAGGGCGTGCACTGGGGAGCGGCCGGGGAAAACATCGGCCAGGCCTCAGCGGGACCGGACCCGCAGCAGATCGCCGCCGCTGCCGTGAGCGTGACGCAGTCGATGCTGGACGAGAAGCCGCCCAACGACGGGCACCGGCAGAACATCCTCAGCACGACGTTCCACCACGTCGGCATAGGCGTCCACCGGAACGCCGACGGCACCGTCTGGCTCACTCAGGACTTCTCCGACTGACTGCCCGCTTCTCCGACTGACTGCCCGCACCCCCCGGTCAAAGCCGGCCACCCGTCCGCCTTCCCCCACCAACTCGGCTCCCCGCCAGGGGATTTACCTCCCCGGAAAACCGGGGTCGCCGTTTTCCTGTTATCCGCCGCGACCTGGAGCATCTCCATAGGTGTCAGGTACCTGACACCCCACAGCCTCCCCCCGAAGGAATGAGGAATTCGATGAGCCACGGTTCGCACCGGTGGAAGGCGATGAGCGGCAGGTCGCGCGCGGTGATCGCGCTCGCCTCGGCAGGTGTGGTCGGCGCCGTCACCGTAGGCGTGTCCTCGGCGGCCACCCAGACGACCGCGGACCGGACGACCGCGGACCGGACGACCGCCGGCCGGAAGACCGCCGACAACCCCGCGGCCACCGCCGGCTCCTCGCAGATACCGGCCACGGCGGCCGGAAAGCCCCGACGCTTCGCCATGGGCGCGGTGCCGTCCCGGGAGAACGGGCGGACGACCGCGCTCGGCAAGGCCCTCAAGCCCAGGCTGGCGGCGCTCGCGCCCGGGGCCGTGGTCGGCGCGAAGCCCTCGGCGACGCAAGCCGCCCTGCCCGAGAGCGTCGACCTGAGCAAGTACGCGCCCGCGCCCGGCAACCAGGGCCAGGTCGGCTCCTGCGCCGCCTGGGCCGTCGACTACACGGCCTACGGCGTCCTGGAGCGCGAGCAGAAGATCTCCGGCGGGCCCCAGGCACCCATGTTCACCTACGCGCAGGTCGTCAAGGGGCAGCAGCGGGGGACCTCCCTGGCCGATCACTTCAGGATCGCGATGAAGCAGGGCGTCGACGCCAAGTCCCATTACTGGCAGGGCGACTTCGACTACACCACCCAGCCGACCGCCGGCGAGACGAGAAACGCCGCGAAGTGGAAGCTGTCCGGCTACACCCCGCTGCACACCGGAAGCCGGCTGAAGAACGAGGTGAAGGCGGCGCTCGCCAAGGGGCTGCCGGTCGCCGTCGCGGTGCCGGTGCACAACAGCTTCTTCGCCGTCACTCCCCGGACGGCCGCCTCCTACACCTACTACCCGACGGCCGGTGACCCCATGGCGGGCGGCCATGCGATGGCCATCGTCGGCTACAACGGCAAGGGAGTACGGGTGGAGAACTCCTGGGGCTCCGGCTGGGGCGACCACGGATTCATCAACCTGTCCTGGAAGTTCCTGACCGACCAGGCATGGGAGGCCGACGCGGTCGGCAAGCTCATCAAGCGCTGACCCCGCGCCCCCACCTCACCCCTTCCCCCCAACCCCCCACCACGAGCAAGGCCCCGGTCACCGACCGGGGCCTTCGCCGTGGAGCGTATCCCCGGCAACGAAGTGCTCCAGGCGGCTCTGGCTAGGCGCGCTCCGAACGTGGCGTGGCAGTGTCGTCCGGTGCCGTTTCGGTTCTGGTGTAGAGGACTTCGCGGCCCTGTTCCGCGGCGCGGATGAGCGCTTCGCTGACGAAGTCGAGGAAGCGGGCGGCATTTTCGAGGCGGGTTGC
Source organism: Streptomyces sp. NPDC021749 (assembly GCF_040640655.1). Lineage (NCBI taxonomy): Bacteria > Bacillati > Actinomycetota > Actinomycetes > Kitasatosporales > Streptomycetaceae > Streptomyces > Streptomyces sp. NPDC021749. The sequence continues at coordinate 378,778 of NZ_JBFACE010000002.1, forward strand.
GGCCGGGGTCCCGTGGCCGAGGATGCCGACGCCCTGCCGTGCGGTCTCGATGAACTGGTCGTTGGCCCGGGCGCTGCGGATCATCGACTGGTACCAGAGGTCGTCGTCGACGACGTAGCGCTCGCGGCGGCGCTGGTCGCGTTCCCGGCGGACCAGGGCCAGGCCCTCAAGGAACGTGATCGCCTTGGAGATGGACGCGGGGCTGACGTGGAGGCGCTGGGCGAGTTCGGAGGCGGTCAGGCTGCCGGCGTCCGTGGTGTAGAGGCAGCCCAGCACCCGGGCCATCATCTTGGGCAGGCCCGAGGTCATGAAGACGGTGGTGAGGCTCTCCTGGTAGTCGCGGACGGCCTCGGCGTCGCGTCCGAAGGGCTGCGGGAGCGCCTGCGCGCCCTGGGGTGCAGCCTGCGTGCGCCGGTGGGTGCGCTGCTGGGTGGCGCGGTGGGCCAGGTCGGCACGGTAGCCGGTGGGGCCGCCGTTCCGCATCACCTCACGCGTGATTGTGGAGGTCGGACGGTCGAGACGGCGGGCGATCTCGGCATAGGCCAGGCCGTCGGCCAGCCCCACCGCGATCTGCTGGCGCTCCTGCTGGGTGAGCCTGCCTCCCGGCACCATGACCCCTTTCCTGCCCCACGGGTGCCCCATGGCGCTGCTCGGTGTTCCCTGACGCCTCCAGCATAGCGTTCACCTTCAATGCATTGCAACGGCCAGCGGTTCCCTCGTTGCGTTAAGTGAGACGGCGTTGCAACGATTATGGCCCATCTACCTGCGTAAATGCGCCTCTTAAGCAACGATTGCGTTGCCTAGAACAGGAAAGCAACGTAGCGTTTCCATCGTTCGGAAACGACGAGTCGCCACCACAAGGGAGAGCACGATGCAGAAGTTCGACACCCCCGCCCCGATCTCCGCCGTCCTGGCCGTCCCCGCGGGACGCGTCCAGCTCATCGCCGCGGACCGGGCCGACACCACCATCGAGGTCCTGCCGGCGAACGCCGCGAAGGGCCGTGACGTGAAGGCGGCGGAGCAGACCACGGTCGAATACGCCGACGGCGTCCTGCGGATCGAGAATGCGGCGAAGAACCAGTACTTCGGCCCCTCCGGATCCATCGAGGTGACGGTCAAGCTGCCCGCCGGTTCCCGGGTTGAGGCCAAGACGGCCAGCGCCGAACTCCGGACCGTCGGCCGTCTCGGCGACATCGCTTTCGAAGGCGCGTACCGCGAGATCAAGTTGGACGAGGCCGCGAGCGTCCGCCTCACCGCGGTCGACGGCGATGTCGAGATCGGCCGGCTGGGCGGCCCCGCGGAGATCAGCACCGCGCGGGGCGACATCCGGATCGCCGAGGCCATGGGCGGCACGGTCGTCCTCAGCACCCAGTCCGGCGACATCACGGTCGGCGCCGCCGCCGGGGTGTCGGCCACGCTGGACGCCGGCACCACCCACGGCCGCATCAGCAACGCCCTCAAGAACGACGGCCCCGCCGAGCTCGACATCCGCGCCACCACCTCCGACGGCGACATCACCGCCCGCAGCCTCTGACCCGCCCGCAGCCTCTGACCCGCCCGCAGCCTCTGACCCGCTCCCGCCGAAGGAGCACTCCCGACACCGACCCGGCCGGCAGGCGAAAGCGCACCCGATGCCGCGCCGGGGAGGTGTCCCGCACGGGCGAACGCAGCACGGCCGCCCTGAAGCGCACGGCCACCGCCCGGGATGCGCCCGGCGGCCACCACACCCACCGGGCCGACCACCCACCCACACACCCCACAAGGAGCACACAGCCATGTCCCCCAACCTCACCGGCCGGCACAGCGGCTTCTCCGTGACAGGGCTGCGCAGAGTCCGCGACGTGCTGGCACGGCACGTGGAGTCCGGACGGATTCCCGGACTGGTCGCCCTGATCAGCCGGGGCGATCAGACCCACGTCGAAGCGGTCGGGACCATGCGCCATGACGGTGGCGCGCCGATGCGCCGGGACACCATCTTCCGGATGGCTTCGACGTCCAAGCCGGTCACGATGGCGGCTTCGATGGTCCTGCTGGACGAGTGCAGGCTGCGGCTGGACGACCCGGTGGAGCCGTGGCTGCCCGAGCTCGCCGACCGGCAGGTGCTCAAGCGGGCCGACGGCCCGCTGGACGACACCGTGCCGGCACGGCGGCCGATCACCGTACGGGACCTGCTGACCTCCACCTTCGGGCTCGGCATGGACCTGACCGCGCTGGGCACCCCGATCATGGACGCGGTCTTCGAGCGGGGCATCTTCAGCCAGGGTGCGACAGCGCTTGCCGCGCCGGACGAGTGGATGCGCCGCCTGGGCACACTGCCGCTGATGCACCAGCCCGGAGAGCACTGGCAGTACCAGATCAGCCACGACGTGCTCGGTGTCCTCGTCGCCAGGGTCACCGGGCAGTCGTTCGAGTCGTTCCTGCGCGAACGGATCTTCGGCCCGCTGGGCATGAAGGACACCGGTTTCCACGTCCCCGCCGGCAAGATCGACCGGCTGCCGCCCTGCTACACCCCGAATCCGCAGACCGGGGAGTTCACCGTGTGGGACGAGGCGGTGGGCGGGCAGTACAGCGCACCTCCGGCGTTCCCGTCAGGCGGCGGCGGCCTGGTCTCCACCGTCGACGACTACCACGCCTACTTCCGGATGCTGCTGAACCACGGGACGCACGACGGCGAACGCCTCCTGTCCCGGCCGGCCGTGGAGCTGATGACCACCAACTGCCTCACCCCCGAACAGCAGGCCGCCCGCAGCGCCCTGGCCCGCAACAACGTCCACCTCTCCTTCGGCCAGGGACAGCACGGCGGCTGGGGCTACGGCATGGCGGTACGCACCTACCGCGGCGACTACGCGCCCATCGGCCAGTTCGGCTGGGACGGCGGCACCGGCACCTCCGCCTACGCCGACCCGCACAACGGGCTCGTCGGCGTCCTGCTCACCCAGGTCGGGCTCTCCCTCCCGGCCCCGGCACAGCTCATCCACGACTTCTGGACCACGCTCTACCAGGCGATCGACGACTGACCTCGACCGTCGTCAGGACCGGGAACCCCTCGCGGACACGGACACGGACACGGACGCGGAACCGGTCGGCGCATCCCGGGGCGAGGAGCGGGGAGGTGCGAGGTCGAGGGTGGCCTGTGCGCCGCCGCCCGGCGGGTTCTCGTAGCTCACCTCCGCGCCGAGCACCCGGGCCTGGCCGTCGACGATGGTCAGGCCCAGACCGGTGCCGCTGCCCCGTTCGCGGGCCCCGGTGCGGAACCGTTGCGGACCCTGCGTCAGCAGGTCGGCGGGGAAGCCCGGGCCGTGGTCACGTACGCGGATCACCGCACCGTCGACGTCGACCGCCACGGGCGGGGAGCCGTGCCGCCGGGCGTTGGTGATCAGGTTGGCCAGGATCCGCTCGGCGCGGCGGGGGTCGGTCACCACCTCCGCATCGCGGTGCACCCGCAGTTCGACGTCCACGCCCGTCCTGGCCACGGTCTGCCGGACCAGCTCGCTCATCAGCGCCTCTTGGCGCTGTGCCTGCTCGACGCCCGGTACATCCAGTCGGGCCACCTCCAAGACGTCCTCGACCAGATTGCGCAGGGTGGCAACGCCGCCGCGGACCAACTCGGTCGGGCGGCCGGGCGGCAGCAGGCCGACGGCGGTCACCAGGCCCGCCACCGGGGTGCGGAGCTCATGGGCGATGTCGGCGGTGACCCGCCGTTCGGCCTCCAGCCGGGCGCTCAGCGCGTCCGCCATGGTGTTGACCGCGGTGCCGAGCCGGGCGATCTCGTCCCTGCCCTTGGGCTGCACCCGGTCCGTCAGGTCGCCGCCCGCGATCCGCTGCGCGGTGCGCGCGGACGCGGCGATCCGCCGTCCCGCACCGGCCGCCGCGACCACGCCCAGCACGCAGCCGAGCGCGGTCACCACCCCGCCGGAGATGAGCAGCACCCGGTCGAGGTCGGCCAGGGTGCGGGCCTGCGGGGCGTAGGAGAGCCGTACCGCGAGGAGGTCGCCGCCGCTGCGGGTGGCCGCCCACATCACCGGTTCTCCCAAACGGTCGTGTTCTTGGAGCAGGGTGGCGCGCACGGGCCGCTCGGTGACCGTCTTGCGCAGCGCGGCGGGCAGGTCGCCCGGATTGATCAGGGCTCCCTTGTCGGTCCCGGCGGCGTAGGCGCTCGCCGCCTCCATGAGCTGGGCGTCGGCGGCGCGTGCGGCGCCCCGTTCCTGGTCCCGGGTGGTGAGGTGGTGCACCAGGAGGCCGATGAGTGCGGCGACGAGGGCGGCGGTTGCCGCGATGACCAGGGCCGTCTTGGTCCGCAGTCCCATGGCGGTCAGGGGGCGAACTTGTAGCCGAAGCCGCGGACCGTGACGATGCGGTCGCGGCCGATCTTGGCGCGCAGCCGTTGCACATGGGCGTCGAGCACGCGGGGGTCGCCGCCCCAGGCGTAGTCCCACACCCGCTCCAGCAGCGTGGTCCGGGAGAGCGCCACACCGGGCTGGTCCGCGAATTCCAGCACCAGTTTGCGTTCGGTGGGGGTGAGGTCGACGAGCCGGCCGTCCCGGCGGACGTCCATGGAGGCGGCGTCCACCGTCAGGTCGCCGAACCGCAGCAGTGTCGGCTCCTCTTCGATGCTCCGGCCGTAGTCCGTGGTGCGCCGCAGCGCCGCACGGATCCGGGCGACCAGCACGGGGATGTCGTAGGGCTTGGTGAGGTAGTCGTCGGCACCGGCTTCCAGCCCGATGACGACGTCCACCGGGTCGGTACGGGCGGAGACCATCAGTATCGGCAGTTGCCTCCCGGCACGTCCCGCACGTATGCGGCGCACCAGGCTGACCCCGTCGAGGCGGGGCAGCATCACGTCCAATACGGCGACGTCGGGTGCCTGCGCCTGGAACTGGGCCAGCCCGGCGCTTCCGTCGCAGGCCGTGCGCACCTGGTAGCCGTAGCGCTCCAGGGACAGTTGCGTGGCTTCCCGCAGCAGGGGGTCGTCCTCGACGAGCAGCACGTCGGTCATCGCTTGCGGTCCTAGGGCTCGGGTACGGGCAGGTGCACGGCGCTCAGGTCGTCCGAGTCCTCGGGCGGGAGGTGCGAGGACCGTACGGCGGCGCGGGAGTAATAGGAGACGTTCTCTTGGCGCACCAGGCCGCTGAGTTCGACGGTGGCCCGATAGCCGGAATCGGAGCACCGGGGCAGGCACCACGTTCCGGACAGACGTCCGGTGGCAACGGCCTTCGGGCCTCCCCAGGAGCGCCAGGTCAATCCGGTGAGCGTGGAGAACTCGGTGAGCCCTATGCGCGTGGGGCGGCTCAGTGGGTGGCCCATGGTGTCGGAGACGTAGACGGGGCCGGAGACCCGGGTGGGGCGGGGGGCGGCGCCCTCGGTGTGCGGCGTGGCGGGTCCGCCGCAGCCGACGGTGCCCACGGCCGCCAGAGCCACGACGGAGAGCGCGGCCACGGCCGTGGGCTTGTTCATCGGCGGCCCTTCTCGTCAGCTGGTGGCGAGCGGGCGCTTGCCCTGAAGGTCCTCGGAGTCGTACGTCCCGCTACCCTTCGCCAGCTTCAGGGTAAAGGCGGAGAAGACCTTCCTCCCGTTCACGGTCTTGGGGTCCGAGAGCGTGACGGTCGCCTTCAGCGGCTTGTCCAGGCAGGTGTCGAGGCACCAGGTGCCGGTGACCTTCCCGGTGGCGACCGCCTTCTTCGTGCCCCACTCCTTCCACTGCAGACCGCGTATCGAGGTGAACTCGGAGAGCACCAGGGCCTGGGGGCTGCGTTCGGCGCGGCCCTTGTCCGCGTTCTCCTCGCCGTAGTGGTTGATGACGTAGGGCGTGGTGCCGGTACGAGCGACGCCCGTGGCGTGCGCGGTGTGCTCGGAACCGGCGGAGGCGTGGGCGGCCTGGGCGGTGGCGAGCATGCCGACGGCGGCGACTCCGGCCAGCGCGGCCGCCATGACGGTCTTCCTGCGGCGCCGGGGCGTGTTCGTGGTGAGCTGCATAGCTTTCGCTCCCGTTTCGTGTGGTCCCTGTTTCGTAGGGATCGGTCGGCAACCGAAGTTAGGAGCGACGACTGTCGGTGGCCTGCCGATCATGTAACAGCCGTCCATCGATTGCCGTTACATGACCTCCGCACTGCCTCCTGCTCGCCGCGCCCGCGGACCGGCCGGGTCAACCACCGCGTTGTGGAGGCGAATGTGAGGGCGGGAACCGGCGGCGGAGCGGGGGCCGCGGGCGGGGACGTTTCGCTGTGGCGTGAGGCGGGGATGAAGCCGCTACCGAACCAAACGGGCTGCCCATCCCTTCTCGGGGGTGCGCAGCCCGCCGTGTTGTGGTGCTCTGCGGCCTGTGGCCGCGGCTGTGGTGTGTGGTGCCCCGGACAAGGGATCACCGGACCTGTGCTCTTCCCCGCGCAGGGGCGTGCCAGGCTCCGGGCGGCCCCCCACCGAAGGGGTCCACATGAATACCCTCGTTCCGTCGCCGTGCCAGGACCTCCTGTGCACGGCTCTCCTCCCCGGCCAGGCGCAGCCGGCCACCGACGCGGGGGCGGTGAACCGGACGGCGGTGCCGGTGCGCACCTTCCTGGCGGTCACGTCCATCCCCGTCGGCAGCAACCCGGTCGGGCTGGCGTTCATCCCCAACGGCGACCTCTACGTCGCCAACTCCGGGTCGAGCACTGTGTTCACCATCGACACCGCCACGGACACCGTCATCGGCGCACCGATCCCCACCGGCACCACACCGGCCTGGCTGACCGTTGCTCCCAACGGCAACGCCTACGTCCCCAACAACATCTCGAACAACGTGACGGTGATCGACACCGCCACCAGCACCGTCCTCACCACCATCCCGCTCAGCGGCGGCCCCGCCGCGGCGGCGGTCATCCCCAGCGGCAACGTCTACGTCAGCCGCTTCGGGGCGAACAGCGTGCAGGAGATCGCCACCGCCACCAACACCACCCTCGGCCCCGCGATCCCCACCGGCAGCGGGCCGGTCGGCATCGCGGTCGCCCCCAACGGCAAGGCCTATGTCGCCAACCGGAACGGGAACAGCGTGACGGTGATCAACACCGCCACCGCCACCGTCGTCACCACGATCCCCGGCCTCAGCCAGCCGAACTTCGTGGCGATCGGCCCCAACGGGGACGCCTACGTCGCCAACATCGGGTCGAACAACGTGTCCGTGATCGACACGACCACGGACACGATCACCACCACGATCCCCGTCGGCACCAACCCGTGGGGCATCGCGGTCGGCCCGGACGGCAACGCCTACACGGCCAACCGCGGCTCCAACAACGTGTCGGTGATCGACACCGCCACCAACATGGTCGTCGGCGCCCCGATCCCGGTCGGCAGCCAGCCGATCGCCCTGGTGGTCGCCCCCGACAACAAGGTCTACGTCAGCAACATCGCCTCGGCCAGCGTCAGCGTCATCCAGTTCGACCCGACGATCAGCACCATCACCCCCAACCAGGGGCCCGTCACGGGCGGCACGGTGGTGACGATCACCGGCACCAACCTGACCGGGGCGAGCGTCGACATCGGCGGCAACCCCGCGACCGGCGTCACGGTCAACGCCACCGGTACGCAGCTCACCGCGACCACTCCGCCCGGCACGGCCGGCCCCGCGGACGTCACCGTCACCACCCCTGGTGGCAGCGTCACCCTGATGGGCGGCTTCACCTACTTCGTCCCGGTCCACGCCACCTCGCTGACCGCGACCCCGGCGCTGACGAAGCTGTTCCCGCCGCACGTGTACTTCCCGTTCCTGACCGCCACGCTGACCGACCAGGTCACCGGCCTTCCGGTGCCCGGCCAGCCGATCCTCTTCAAGGCCGGCAGCAACGTCCTGGGCATCGCCACCACCGACGCCCAGGGTGTCGCGCGGGTGAACGAGACGCTCACCCTGACGCTGATCCTCCTGCACGGCGGCTATGAGGTCAGCTTCGCCGGCGCGGTCACCCCGACGGCGATCCTGTCCCCGTCCAGCGCCAGCGCACCGGTCATCGAACCCTGACCTCCAGCCGGTCACCGGGACGGCTCCGCCACCCTTCCGTGCGCTCCGGAACAGGAGCGCACGGAAGGGTCTCCCGGGGCCCCTACGCCTCCTGCCCCGTCGGCACCAGCAGGGAGCGGCCGGCAGAGGAGTCGTGAGGCCCGCCAGCGCTTCCGGCACCCGAAGATGCGCGGCACGGACATGACCTGACGCCCCATCAATAGCCCGAAGGTCAGGTGCAGGCCCGTGTGGTCAGCTGAGGAAGGACAGCCGGACTTGGCGTTCGGGGTTGTCCCGGTCGGTGTTCACCAGCACGACGGACTGTGACTCCCCCAGCTCCAGCTCACCGTCGACCACGGGCAATGTGGCGTGCGGTGGGACCAGGGCCGGGAGCATGTGGGCGCTGCCGTGGCCCGGACTGCCGTGGCGGTCTTGCCAGCGGTCGTCCGCCGGAAGAAGGGCGCGGAGGGCCGCCAACAGGTCATCGTCGCTCCCCGCGCCGGTCTCGATGATGGCCAGGCCGGACGTCGCGTGGGGCGTGAAGACGTGCAGCAGTCCGTTTCGCCCGTGGGCGGCCTCCCGGAGGAACGCGGAGCATGCGTTCGTGAGGTCGTGCAGGGTCTCCGTGGAGCCGGTGGTGACGTTGATCGTGCGGGTGGTGAAGGTGCCAGCCATGGTTCACCGGTACCCGTTGCGGAGCCTGAGCGCTGACGGCCGGACGGGTGAACGGCCTTCGCTGCGCGTCAGCCCCGCTTCTCCTCTTCGGCTTCCATGAGCCGGATCCCCTGGTGCGTCAGCGTGACCATTATGGGCGTGTTTCCTTGTTCCCAGTCGACGGTGACGAGCCCTTCGCCCACCAGATATGCGCAGGCGGCGGCCAGGTCCTGCGCGGGGATCTGAAGACCGTCGCGCAGCTTTGCCCCGGTGACGCCGAGGAGGCGGTTGCCCTCCGTGGTCTCGTACAGGGCTTTCATGACCGCCTCGCGGTAGTGCTTCCGCTCTTGCAGTGTTGCCATGATCGCTTCCACTCGTGCCGGCGCCGCCTCGGAGCGTGCGGAACAGGCGCCGCAGTACGCCCGCCCCGCCGCCCGTTGCCGGCTCTGGCCTCAGACTTCGTCCGTCTGTGTGCGGGCGTCCCCGGAGGACCGACTCGTCACCAGCCAGGGCTGCGCCGGCTCTGGTGTGTGGGTGGTGTCGACGGTGAGGTGGAGGCGGGTTCCGCCCGAGTCGGCGACGGGGTAGCTGCGCTGTTCGGTGGCTGCGAAGTGATGACGGAGAACTTCTGCGACCTGACGGGCGGCTTCGGGGGACGCGGCGACGATGCGCACGTCGGCGCGCCCGGCCGTGGGGAGTTCTGGTGGCTTCATGGTGGCCTCGTTCCTTCAGGGACGGCAGGACGACGTGTCGATGGGTGTGATGCCGTCGCGTCACACCCACCGCCCCCGGTCAGGAAAAGGTCGGTGTCATCTGCGGCCCCCGGCGTGGTGCTCGTTTGGCTACGGGCGGTTCAGTGAGGTCGGTCGGCGGTGTGGGCTCGGGCGGGTCCGCCGTCCGGATCTCCGCAGGGCTTCGCTGCAGGGGAACGCCGCGATGCGTGCCGTGCGTTGAGCAGATCGATCAGCATCACGCCCGCGACGATCAGGAGCATGATCACGGCTACGGTGATGATCGTCTCCACGTCCTCACTTCTCTCGGGCGGAGGTCAGCGGCCCGGCCGGGTTCCCCGTCGCCGAGGCGGCTCCGCCCTCGGTCTCCCACTCTTCTTCCTGCCCCAGCGCCTCCCGTGCGTCATGGGCGGTGCCTTCGCTTGCCATCAGCGCGCTGGCGGTGCAGTGGCCGCCGGGGGTGGCCGCGGCGGACATCAGCCGGGCGGCGGCAGCAGCGTCGGTCTCCGGCGGGATCACCAGCAGGTCCCAGCGGCCCGCGGTGTAGGAGAGGAGGATCAGTTTGTTCGGGTCCTGCTCTTCGGCGAACCAGCCGACGTGCACCGTGTGCCCTTTCACCGGCACCTTCCGTGGCACCACGGGCCAGTAGGTCGGGTTCACCGTGACATGGGTGATCCGGCCCCAGCGCGCATCCAGCACGTCGGTCAGAGCGGGAAGTTCGCGGGAGAGATCGCGAGAGCGGGGCCACCAGGCGCCGTCCAGGAGACCCGGAGGCGATCCCGCGGGAGTGAAGGAGAGGCGGGCCGGTGACGAAGGTACGCCCTCGCTGATGATCGTACGGTCGATGGTCGCGGTCATGACGCGGACCTGTCTCCGGGCTCGTCGTCGACGTCCCGGTGTTGTTGCTCGCCGAGAACGGCACCGACCTGGGAGCCGGTGTACGAGGTACTCCCGGTGTCTTCACTCTACTCCGGCCAGTCGTCCGTGCAGGCGCGGGTGACCAGGAACTTTCCTGGCGAACGCGGGTCTGGCTCCGCCGCCGTGCGGCGCGCCCGCGGTGCCCCGGCCGCGCAGTACGGTGAAGTGACGAGGGGGGCACCTCGCCGGGCGGATGCACCTCGCCGGGCGGATGCACCGTCCCGGAAGGCGGGTGAACACCTATGGCTGCCTCCGACACTCCCCGCGTTCCGAAGCTTTTGCCGGACGCGGTCCACCAGGCGGTCAGGCCCGGGACGGCGCTCTTGCGGCTGGTGACCACGCACACCCGCGAGCAGGTTCTCGACGGTGCGTGGTGGCCGCGTTCGCGCGACATCGGTGCCGAGCTCCCCGGTCTGATCGCTGCGCTGACCGAGCATCTCGGCCCCGTCCTGCGCGTCGGCCTGGACGCCGACGCCTGGGAGGAACTGGCGACGCGTCTGGTCATCGACGGCCGGGTCGTGCACATCGACTCCTTCCCGGTCGGTGACGACACCGTCCTCATCACCCGAGGCGACCAGGACTACTTCTCCCTGCTGGTGGTTCCGCCGCACGCGACACCTGAAGCGGCCCGCGCCGCGATGGCCAGGTCCGTCGAGGCCGGCAACGTCACCCAGGCCGAGCAGATCCTCATCGACACCGGCGCCCGTCGCGCCCACCCGGTTCCGGCGGAAGAGCCCCGGACGGGCCGCGAACGCGGCGAGCGGTGAGAAGACCGTCGATGCCTCGACGCTCCTTCGACCCGTGCCTCAAGACTGCCCGGGTGCGTGGCCGACGGTGGTGAGCCACTGGGTGACGAGGGTGTCGATGAATTCGTCGGTGGCTTCGGCCCGGTCGAAGAAGAGGCGGGCGAGGAGAGGGCCGTAGAGCAGGGCGTATTGCTCCGCGGTGATCTGCAGGCCGGACGGCTCCAGGAGCTTGTTCAGCGCCGCGCGGCGGTCCGCCATGATCCGGGCCATGGCCTGGGCGCTGTCCGCGTCGTGGTCGGCTTCGGCGGCGATGGCCAGTGCGGCGGTGCGGGTGGCGGGGACGGTGATGCCGGCGCGCAGACTGACCAGCCAGGCGGTGGCGACAGCGCGCACATCCGTGCCGGGTTCGGGGTAACCGACGTCGGGGCCCTGCAGGGTGATGTCGGAGAGCAGGGCCGCGCGGTGGGGCCAGTGACGGTACAGGGTCTGGCGCGTGACGCCGGCCCGCTCGGCCAGGAACGCGGTGGTCAGGCCGGTCAGCCCGACCTCGGGCAGTAGCTCGCGGGCGACGGCCAGGATGCGGGCGCGGGTGCGCTGGACGCGGGGATTGTTCGGGTCCGGCGGGCGGCGGTGGACGGGCGGCTTGGACGGCATGGAGTCCATCCTATCCAGAAATCACACACACCGTGTGACGCACATTACCGCCCTCCGGCTTCGCGTTTCACACGAGCTGTGTGATACACCGGAAGGGCAATCACACGAACTGAGTGATTCAGCGTGTGCCGCGCCTCTCTTGCCTGGAGTTCTCGATGTCCACCGCGATCACCTTCTCCCGCTACGGCGACCCCGACGTGCTCACCCGTGCCGAGGTCGACCCGCCCGAGCCGGGCCCGGGCCAGGTCCGGGTCCGGGTGCGGGCCGCCTCCGTGAACCCCCTCGACATCAAGATCCGGTCGGGCCTGATGGACGGCGTGCTTCCCGTCCGCTTTCCGGTGATCCCGGGGCTGGACGCGGCCGGCGTCGTCGACGCCGTCGGCGAGGGGGCCGACATGGCCGTGGGGGACGAGGTCCTCGGTGCCGCGGCAGGCGGCAGCTACGGCGAGTACGCCCTGCTCGACCAGCCGGTGGCCAAGCCCCGGGACCTGTCCTGGGAGGTCGCCGCCTCCCTGGTCACGGTCGGCCAGACCGCGTTCCGCGTCCTCGGGCAGCTGGACGTGCGGGCGGGGCAGACCCTGCTCGTCCACGGCGCCGGCGGCAGCGTCGGCACCGTCGCGGTGCAGCTGGCTGCGGCGCGCGGCGTCACCGTCATCGGGACGGTCGGCGAGCACGACATCGAGCGCGTCACCGCACTGGGAGCCACGGCGGTCCGCTACGGCGACGGCTGGGTGGAGCGGGTGAAGGCCGCCGCTCCGCAGGGAGTCGACGTCGTCCTCGACGCCTCCGGCGCCGGCGTGCTCGCCGACTCCGTCGCCCTGGCCGGTGACAGCGCGCGCGTGATCACCATCGCCGACATGTCCGCCGCGCAGCACGGCGTCCGCTTCAGTGGCGGTACCGCCGAGGACGCCCAATCCCTGCCGGAGCTGGTGCGGCTGGCCGCCACCGGCGAGATCACCGTGCCCGTCTGGCGCGCCTACCCGCTCGACCAGGCCGCCACCGCCCACGCCGACCTCGAAGCCCGGCGCAACAAGGGCAAGGTCGTTCTCCTGCCCTGACGGACGGCACACCCATGGCAGCCCGACCCGACCACGTGCCGCTGACGGTCGATGCGGATCTCGCCGCCGCGTTCGAGGTCCTCGGCCAGAAGTGGAACGGCATCATCCTGCACACCCTGGCCACCCGCCCCGCCCGCTACGGCGAACTGCACACCGCCATCGGCTCGATCAGCACCAAGATGCTCGCCGACCGGCTGCGCGAACTCATCGAGGCCGGGCTCGTCACCCACGACCGGCTCCCGCCCGGGCCCGCGACCTACATGCTCACCGCCGACGGCCGGACCCTGCTGCCCGCCCTGGAGCACATCCGCTCCTGGGCCCGGCACCGCACCACCTGATCCCGTCACCCCGCAAAGACCTGATCCCCGCTACCCCGCAAAGACCTGATCCCGCTACCCCGTAAAGAAGGGAACTCCCCATGTCCGCGCACCCCCTGCCGGAAGCCACGTTCGCCCGCACCGTCCTGGGCTCCGGCCCCGGTCTTGCTCTGGCCCACGGCGCCGGCAGCAGTATCGACAACACCTACGGCCCTGTCCTGGAAGCCCTGGCTGCCGGGCACAAGGTCGTCGGCATCGACTACCCCGGCAGCGGCGCCACCCCCCGTGCCACCGCGCCGCTGTCGTTGGACGACCTGGCCGACCAGCTCGTCGCCGCCGCCGTCGCCGAGGGCCTGGACACCTTCGCCGTGCACGGCTACTCCCTCGGCGGCCCGGTCGCCATCCGCGCGGCCGCCCGTCACCCCGAGCGCGTCACCGCCCTCGTGCTGACCGCGACCTTCCCCTACCGCGACAACCGGCTCGCGCTCGCCGCTCCGATCTGGCGCAAGCTCGCCGAGACCGACCAGGAACTGCTGTCCCAGTTCCTGGTCATGATGGCCCTGGGCGCCGACGCGCTGGAGGCGATGCCGGGCGAGCAGCTCCAGCAGGTCGTCGAGTTCTCCGCCACCAACATCGCCGAGGGCACCCCCGAGCACGCCGAACTCGCCGGCCGCCTCGACGTCCGCGACGACCTGCCGGGTATCCAGGTGCCCACCCTGGTCATATCCACCACCCAGGACTGGTTCACCTCCACCCGCCTGCACCGCCAGCTCGCCGACTCCATCCCCGGCGCCCAGCTCGTGGAAATCCCCACCGGGCACCTGCCCATGGTCGAACGGCCCGAGGAGTGGCAGAAGCTCATCACCGACTTCGTCGACCAGCACAACGCCTGAGCAACACCTTCGCGGGGCCGTCCCCAGCCACGGCGGCACGGCCCCGCGCACGGCATCCCCCCGCGCACGGCATCCCCCCGCTCCCGGCGCCGGTCTGTCGCAGCGGCCGGCCCGCTGCAGCGAGAACCGCGGCGCAGTGTCCGGCACCAGCATGTCCGCGGCGGCTCCCCCCTCCGCACGCACTCCGCCCTGCCACTGCGCTCCACCTGTGCGGCGGAGCGCCACCACCCCGAGGAAGAGGCACAACCATGACCACTGCTTTCGATCCGATCGTCCTGGGCGGCAAGCACCTGGCGAACCGAGTCGTGATGGCGCCGATGGCCCGCAGCCGCGCCTACGGGCCGGGCGCCGAGCCGACGGAGCTGATGGTCACGTACTACACGCAGCGCGCCAGTGCCGGACTGATCGTCAGCGAGAGCATCCAGCCCTCGCCGATCGGCCAGGGCTACCCCGACACCCCCGGCCTGCACACACCTGGCCAGGTGCGGGCGTGGCGGACGGTGACCGACGCCGTGCACCGCGAGGGCGGCGTGATCTTCGCCCAGCTGATGCACGCCGGCCGGATCAGCCACCCGAACCTGCTGCCCGACGGGCTGAAGCCGGTGGGACCGTCGGCGGTGGCCGCCAACGGGCAGATCTACACCCACGAGGGGCGCAAGGACCTCACGGCGCCGAAGGAGCTGAGCGAGGCGGAGATCCGGCAGACGATCGCCGACTTCGCCGACGCGGCCCGCAATGCCATCGAGGCCGGCTTCGACGGCGTGGAGCTCCACGGCGCCAACGGCTACCTGATCCACCAGTTCCTCGCCCCCAACTCCAATCGGCGCACCGACTCCTGGGGCGGCGACACCGAGGGCCGGATGCGCTTCGCCATCGAGGTCGTCACGGCCGTCGCCGAGGCCGTCGGCAGCGCTCGCGTGGGCCTGCGGATCTCGCCCGGAAACCCGTTCAACGACATGTCCGAGGACGACCTGGGCGAGGTCTACGGGGCGCTGCTGGAGCGGCTCGCCGGCCTGGACCTGGCCTACCTGCACCTGATGGAGGGCCCGGACCGCGACCTGACCGCACACCTGCGCAAGGCATGGCCCGGCACCTTCATCCTCAACCCCTTCACCCACCCCGACCCCACCGGACCCGACGCGCTGAGGCTGATCGAGGACGGCAGCGCGGACATGGTGGCCTACGGCGCCCTGTTCCTGGCCAACCCCGACCTGCCCCGGCGCCTCCTCTCCGGCGGCCCGTTCAACACCCCGGACCCGGCCACCTTCTACGGCGGCGACCACCGCGGCTACACCGACTACCCCCCTCTCACCGCCTGAGCGACCACCCCGCCGCCCTCGCCGTCCAGACCGTGGGGCCGGCCCGACAGCGGCCCGGCCCCACGAACGGCGTCCCGGCACCGCTCCTGACGCAGATCCAGACCGTTGCTCGGCACGGCAACCTGCATCTGCCGGTCGGCCGGCCCGTGTTGCTCCACGCACAGGGGGCCGGCACATGCCGGCTTCGCGCCGCACCCGACGGAACACCGCTGACCGTTCGCCGCAATCGGCAAGGCACCCGACCGACGCCGCCGCCTCCCTTTCCCGCCGGGCCGCCTCCCTTTCCCACCGGCGAATCCGCGCCCGGCGAAAGAGAGGTGATGTGGGTCTCGAAGAGCGCGTCTCCGCTTCGAGACGCACTGTGCAGGCGAACGGCAACGCTCGCTATGCACGGTGCAGGCGGACGGCAACGCTCCCCCGTGGATGCCCTATCAGGTAGGACTCTCCAGGGAGTTGGAGCACACGGAGGGCACGCCCCCCCGCGAGACGTCTGGCACAACAAACAAGCCCCAGGTCCCTGACCTGGGGCTTCCATATGGAGCGGGTGACGGGAATCGAACCCGCGCTCTGAGCTCGGGAATCAACGGGGCCTTGCATGATCAGTCGAGGCTGACCTGGGGAAACGCTATTTCCGCCATCGTCCGATGGTGTCCCGTCATGCCCCTCGTGACCGGTGTTGACCGGCCTGAAGGGCACGGATGGGGCACGGTCGCTCGTGAAGCGGGTCGTGCAGTGCTTCTGGCTGCGGACGGGTGAGGAAAGGGGCCGACTCGGGGGCCGTCGCATCGCCGGGTCGCTCATGCAACGCCGTGGTGTTCGTCAGCGCGCTTCCAGCTCATGGGCAACGTCCGCATACGGGACCGGTTGCCCGTCCTCGTCGACGGGCGCTCCTGCCCATACCCGCAGGGCGTCCATCGCGGGCCCCAGCCCTTGACCGCGCTGAGTCAACCGGTACGTGACAGCCACCGGCGGGCCGGGTTCGACCTCGCGCTCCACCAGCCCCGCGCTCTGCAGCTCCGACATGCGGTCGCTGAGCACCTTCTTCGACAGACCCGGTACGGCTTCGGCCAGCTCGCTGAAGCGTGCGGGCCGCTGCAGCAGCAGGTCGATCAGCAGGCCGACCCAGCGTTTGCCGAGCAGACGGAAGACCTCCTCGGTGTAGGAGCAGGCGTGGAGCGGCAGGCGCGTCTCGGGCATGCCTCCGATTCTAGGCCACCTGCCTAGCTTGCGATACCTGGTTTTAAAAAGTAACCTGATGACATCAAGTGACCTGGTGGTGCTTCTTTGGGCACCTCCATCGCGGTGTGAGCGGCAACGACACCAAGACGACGCACCCGTTGATCGCTGCACTGCCGCGGATCGCACAGGAAGGAAAGGAAGGGAAACCATGACCGCTGGAAATTCGCCCGGCACGCCCACCACCCTGCCCCTGGAGGGCCAGGTCGCCCTCGTGCCGGGTGGCACGGGCAATGTCGGTGAGGGAATCGTCCGCGCCTTCCTCACCGCGGGCGCGACCGTCGTCGTGCCCAGCCGCAGCCAGGAGCGCCTGGAGGCCCTCGCCGAACTGGTCGGCTCCGATCTCGCCAAGCGGCTGCGCGGGACGACCGCCGGCTACGGCACGTTCTCCGAGGCGACGGAGCTCGCGGAAAGCGTCATCGCCGAGCACGGCCGAGTGGACCATGTCTTGCCTGCCATCGGCGGCTGGTGGATGGGCAAGGCACTGTGGCAGACCGGCGAAGACGAGTGGGAGAAGTACTTCGTCGAGACCACGACGTCGCACATGGCCGTGGCGCGGGCCTTCGTGCCCCGGCTCCACGAGGCGGGCAGCTTCACCCTCATCACCGGGATCTCGGCGCGCGAGCCCTATCCGCGAGCCGGCATCGTCAGCATGCACGGCGCCGCACTGCTGATGATGCGCCAAGCCCTCAGCGCTGAACTGGGAGGCCAGCGCCGGGTCAACGACCTCGTGCTCGGCCCGGTCATCAACCGCAGCCGTCCGGCAGGACCTCCCTCATGGCTCACCGCCGACCAAGTCGGTGAGGCAGCCGTGGCCGTGGCCCTCAACCCTTCGGTGCGGGACGAGTCCATCAGCCTCGACACCGTCGACGACCTGGACAGGGAGTTGAACCGGATCGGCGCCTGACGTCCGCCGCTGCGGATGCCCTCCTCCGTGGCCGGCCGAACCGCGCGCCGAGCCGTATGCCCACCGTGCCCTCCGCCGGGCCCCCCAGCGCGGGCAGCCCAGGGACCCCATGGTCACGACAGCGATGGGAGACAACAGTGAACCGAACCACCCCACAGCCCCCGAAGCCGGCAGCGCGGCAAAGGCAAGCCGGCCCGCACCTCGACGAAGACCTGCCCGAAGGATTCACCCGGGTCGTGCGAGAGGTGAACGGCACACTCATGCACAGCGTGCTGGGCGGCACCGGCCCGCCCGTCGTACTGCTGCCCGGCTGGCCGCAGACCTGGCGGGCCTGGCGGCACCTTCTGCGGCCCCTCGCCGACCTGGGATACACCGTCCTGGCTCCCGACCTGCGCGGTACCGGCGGCTCAGCGTTCGCGGAGACCGGATACGCCAAGGACGACCAGGCACACGACGTGCACCAGCTGCTCCAGGACGTGGGGCTGCACGAGCCGGTACGCATGATCGGACACGACATCGGCGGCATGGTCGCCTTCTCCTACGCCCGCCTGTATCCCGAGCAGGTGCACAAACTGGTCCTGGTGGACCTGGCCGTCCCCGGGTACGGGCTGGAGGAAATCATGAACCCGGCGACGGGTGGTCTCTTCCACTTCGGGCTCTTCATGGCCCCCGAGGCACCGGAGCTGCTGCTCCAGGGCAACGAACAAGCCTTCCTGCGCTGGTGGTTCCCCCGTATGACCACCGCTCCCCACGCCTTCCCGCCGGAGGAGATCGACCGCATCGCCGCGTCCCTGCGCGACCCGGGCACCTTGCGGGGCGGCTTCGAGCACTACCGGACCCTGCTCGACGACGGTCGAACCAACCGTGCCTGGGGCGAGGGCGGCGGCATCCTTCCCATGCCGGTACTGGCCGTCGGGGGTGAACACAGCGTGGGGAGCTACCTGGCGGACAGCCTGCGCTCCGTCGCGCCCCGCCTCACGGAGGCCGTGATCGCCGACAGCGGGCACTACGTCCCCGACGAACGCCCCGAAGCCCTTTTCACCACACTCTCGCCATTCCTGGCCGAGAGGCCCCAGCCGACCGCAGCCACCCGGCCGCACTCCACCACACCGCCACCCGAGGTGGCAGAGCACGAAGGGAACCAGCCATGACCATGGCCTACCTTGCCCAACCCGACCAGCAGCAGACCCTTGAGTGGCTGGACGGCGGCACCTTCTCCGTCCTCCTCGACAGCCAGGCCACGAACGGCCAACTCACCGTGGGGCGCTTCGCGGTGAACAAAGGCGAGGCACCCCCCTTCCACATGCACACCCGCGAGGACGAAGTCCTCATGCTGATCAAGGGCACGGCATTGCTGTGGCTCGGCGACGAGCAGATGGAGCTGTCCGAAGGCGGCATCGTCTATCTGCCCAGGAACATCCCGCACGGCTACCGCATCACCTCCGACACCGCCGACCTCCTCTTGATCGCCACCCCCGCGGGCATCGAGGGAATGTTCCGCCACGCCGGCCGTGACATCACCACACCCCGGCCGGACGACTTCACGTTCCCGCACGACAAGCTGGCCGAAGCCGCCGACCGCTACGGGCAGGTCCTTCTCGGACCACCACGCTGAGCCGTTCAACACCCCGGGCCCGGCCACCTTCTACGGCGGCGACCACCGCGGATACACCGGCTGCCCCACCCTCACCGCCTGAGCGACGATCCGTCGCCGCAGGTCGCCCAGACCGTGGGGCCGGTCCACCAGCGGCACGGCCCCCGAACGGCCCAGGCTGACCGTCTGGACCCTGGCGACATACGACATGCGACATGCGACATGCGACATGCGACATGCGACATGGGCTGCGGTGAGCACGAGGCCAGGCGCGATGACGGTTCCTGAACCGAATGTCGTGTCACGGGGATTGCTGACTTCTACGGCCCGCTGGCCCAGGTGTGCGCTCACTCGGGCCCTCAGCCCAGCGGCACTTCGCCAGGCAGGGGATCGAAGCCGCGTCCCTCATCCCCGATGAGGTTCTCGTCCGGCCGATCCACCTGCAGATTCACGGTCAGCTTTTACGTCTCCGCCTTTGTCCGTCCACCACGTGTGTCAGCAGAGACGACGAAAGCCTTGACCCCGCCGCTCGCAGACGCCGAGTGTCGCAACTCGATGCTGAGTTCGGGCGTGACATCACTGACTTCGAAGCGGAGAGATGACCGCTCGCCATCGGGGGAATCCCGTCTCGGGATTCGAGGCGCTGCTCGACGCGTGGCTTCAGCGGTGTCGTGCGGCCCCTCTCCGTGCAACCCGTAGAGGGGAGTTGGGGCACGCAGCGGGCACGCCCACCCAGGAGAGGTCTAGACAACAAACAAGCCCCAGGTCACTGACCTGGGGCTTCAGTCTGGAGCGGGTGACGGGAATCGAACCCGCGCTCTGAGCTTGGGAAGCTCATGTTCTACCATTAAACTACACCCGCGTCATTCCGCCTCGTCCGAGAGCGGAACATCGTCGCACACTCTACCCCATCGCCGCCCCGCGGTGCATTTGGCATGTCCGGAGTGGGGATGAGGGGGAGAGGTGGCCCCAGGGGGGTACCCGGGACTCTCCGAGGGGCTGCCCGGGGATGTGGCCCGGGTGGGATGCGGGTGTGCGGGGCGGGAGTTGGGGCGTACGGTGGGGGCTCGGAGTGCCGCGTGTGAGGGTGCCCAGTTCATCCCCTAATGTGGCTTTTGTTGTCCACGCAGTTGGGAGAGGGACTTGATGGAGCGCACCGTCGTACGTTGTGCCGAGGGCCACGTGTTCAGCACCGCTTCGTTCCCCATGCAGACCACCGACCGGCTCGGTCCCGGACGGCTGTTGCGCTGCCCGCGCTGTGCTCGGCTGCGGCATGCGGTGCCCGTCGAGCACGCGAAGCGGTAGTGATCAACGCGTTGAGCTTGATCGTTTGAAGATCGACTGAGGGTGGTGGGCCCGGTCCCTGGTGGGGCCGGGCCCTCGTCGTGCGGTGGGGGTGGTGCGGGCGCGTATCCTCGTCTGCGTGCTTCTCTCAGACAAGGACATCCGGGCCGAGATCGATGCCGGACGGGTGCGCATCGATCCCTATGACGAGTCGATGGTGCAGCCGTCCAGCATTGACGTGCGTCTCGATCGCTTCTTCCGGGTGTTCGAGAACCACCGCTACCCGCACATCGACCCCGCCGTCGAGCAGCCGGACCTGACCCGCGAGGTGGTTCCGGAGGGGGACGAGGCGTTCATCCTGCACCCCGGTGAGTTCGTGCTCGCGTCGACGTACGAGGTCATCAGCCTGCCCGACGACATCGCCTCGCGGCTGGAGGGCAAGAGCTCGCTGGGGCGGCTCGGGCTGCTGACGCATTCCACCGCCGGGTTCATCGACCCGGGGTTCAGCGGGCACGTGACGCTGGAGCTGAGCAACGTGGCCACGCTGCCGATCAAGCTGTGGCCGGGCATGAAGATCGGGCAGCTGTGCATGTTCCGGCTGACCTCGCCGGCCGAGCACCCGTACGGCAGCGAGCGGTACGGCTCCCGCTACCAGGGGCAGCGCGGCCCGACGCCGTCCCGGTCGTTCCGGAATTTCCACCGTACGAAGGTGTGAGGCCGCCCGCGGCGGGGCGCCGTGGGCCGGGCCCGGGCCGTGGGCCCAGGGCCAGGTCGTAGGTCGAAACAGAGAAGGTCTGAGAGAGATTCGTGAGTGACGTGCGGGAGAACCTGACGTACGAGCGGTTCGGCGGGGCGGTCCGCGAGCTGGCGCAGACGATCGCGGACGACGGGTACGAGCCGGACATCGTGCTGTCGATCGCCCGGGGCGGCGTGTTCGTCGCGGGCGGCCTGGCGTACGCGCTGGACTGCAAGAACATCCACCTGGTGAACGTCGAGTTCTACACCGGTGTGGGGACCACCCTGGAGATGCCGGTCATGCTGGCGCCGGTCCCGAACGCGATCGACTTCTCGGAGAAGAAGGTGCTGATCGCCGACGACGTGGCCGACACCGGCAAGACGCTGAAGCTGGTGCGCGACTTCTGCCTGGAGACCGTGGCCGAGGTGCGCAGCGCGGTGATCTACGAGAAGTCGCACTCGCTGGTGAAGTGCGAGTACGTCTGGAAGCGCACGGACGACTGGATCAACTTCCCCTGGTCTGTGTTGCCTCCGTGCCGTAAGGCTGGCACACCGATCACTCCGTCGAAGGATGCTTTGTAAAACGACTCCGCCCCCCGTGTAGGGGCCCTGCGGCTTCCCGGCCCGCTACATGGATACTTCGGCTCTGCCTCGTCACGCCCCCGCGGAGGCAGAGCCGAAGTCTCTCACCGGCTGTGCAGTACTACCTCTGGCGCGCGTGGTTGCTTCGCTGTTGTCGGCGCCCTGGGCTGCCATCCACGTTGTGTCACAAGACACTGCGCCTAATCATTCCGTGCGTCCGGTTTCTCGATGTTCTGATCCCCGGATGCCCACAAGGGCCCTGAATATGGTGAAACCGCCCAGCTATCGGAGCCGCTGACCGCGCCATAGACAGATTGGTAGCGTTGAGTTTCGTGGTGTTCGAAGTGCGGTGCGACGCCGGGTGTGCGACATCAAGAACGCGCTAATTTGTTGACACTTGCATTGCGGGGGTGGGGTAGTGAGTGGGGTCGGCGGGTTCAAGGTTGACGTAGGGGAGCTCGGGTTGCTGGTGCAGAAACTGGCTCTATGTAGTGAGTCAATGCTGCGGGCCAGCGATAATTTGCGGAGTGCGAGCACTGGTGACCTTGGAAATGTGGAAATTGATGAGAGTGCATCCGATTTCAAGGATTCCTGGGGTTACGGGGTTTCGCAAATCGCCAAAATGACGACTGCTCTTCACGGGGGCCTGCAGGCCACCGCTCGGACGTACAGCGAGACCGACTCGGCCATTGAGCAGGCGCTTTCAAAAGGGGTATCAAGCGGGTCATCCCCCGGAGGGGGATCTGCGGCCACACCTTTTGGCTGATTGGTTCGCGATATTCGAGCAGTAGGGGGAAATCGACCGTGTCACTCCTTGAGCAAATATTCGGTTATGGCGGCGGAGATCCGTACGAGGATAACGGAAGCTTCCCCGGTTTACAGTTCAATCCCGCACCAGGGACGAAGCAGGCGATTCAGGATCTCGTCGACTACCTGAGCAAGGCGCACAAAGATATCAATTCTGCGCAGGAAGCGCTCGTGGGGACCTATGGCGACTCTGATTGGACTGGCGATGCGGCAGATGCGTTCAGGATGAAGACGCGAGCCCTGCCGAAGTTGCTCCAGGCAGCAAGCAACAGCTTTGGCGGTGCGTGCAAGGCACTCAGTGACTGGCACATGGAACTGGAGATACTTCAGTCCAAAGCGAGTGCCTTTGAAAAGCAAGCCAAGAGTGCTCGGGAACGGGTAGGCCAGGCTGAGAACAATCCTGATGTCGGTTTGATCAGCGATGATGGCACAATCAACGTCCCTGTGCTGATGAGCGACGATGAACTCGCACGCCATAACAATGCAGTCAGGGAACTGAATGCCGCCACATCACAACTGCAAGAAATCATCGCAGATGCGACCTCTTTGAAGGGGCAGCATGAGAGCCTCGCGGGGTTGGTAGCCTCCCGCCTGGCGGCCGCCGGGGAGCAGGCGCCGGATGAGCCCGGTTTTTTCGACAAGCTGATGGACGGCTTGGTGGAGCTGGGGAAAGGCATCCTTTCGATACAGAACGACCTCGTGAACTGGGTCAAGGAGCACGCCAACGCCATTGCAGCCGTTGGCGACGTCCTTGCCCTGGTGAGTACCGCGATTGGCTTCATCGGCATGGCCTGCGATCTCTCCGGCTTCGGGATCGTTGGTGCCCCTCTGGGCGGAATCGCTGCCGGCTTCTCGGCTCTGGCACTCGTCTCACACGGTGCTGCCAAAGCGGCCGGAGCTGATGTATCGAACGCTACCCTCACTTGGGACGGCTTGGGAATCATCAGCGGCGGCGTTGGAAGTGCCGCTCTTGAAGACGGCGGTAAACTTCTCCACGCCATCCCAAAAATTGTTGGCACGGAACGCGGTATCACGGGAACGGGAACAGCAGTCACTGTTGCAGGCCTGATCGATGATCACGGCGCATTAAAAAATTTCCGACCGCAGAATGAGGGACAGCG
This sequence comes from Streptomyces sp. NPDC021749, assembly GCF_040640655.1. Taxonomy (NCBI): domain Bacteria; kingdom Bacillati; phylum Actinomycetota; class Actinomycetes; order Kitasatosporales; family Streptomycetaceae; genus Streptomyces; species Streptomyces sp. NPDC021749. Next base: position 402,303 of record NZ_JBFACE010000002.1, read on the forward strand.
AGCTGTAAGCGTCGGAGGAATCGCCCCACTTTTCATTGCGCTCCAGAATGCCTGGAATTCGGGCAGCGAAAAAGACAAGTAGGTGGCCTAGCCTGTGGAACACGCATTGATGATGCGCCTGCTCATGCTTCTCCTTATGGGTGCGGCCGGCATAATGGTATGGCTTGTAGGTCGCACACCCTCCGCGCAGTCCGAGCGAAGTAAAGAAATCCGCATCCCGGAGAATGCTGACGGCAAGGAATATGTCCTGTGGTTGGCTCGCCAGCAGGGTTATGACCTTTCGCACCGGGTTGGCGGGGGTGTGGCACGGTATCTCGTACTGAAGCCTGCGCCTCAATACTGGCCTCCGAAGTTGGGCGGACCTGTGGGGGCCGCGCCGCTTCCCGCTGGCTTCCCGCCTCCCACTCCAGAGGATCTCCAGATCATTCGCCGAGAGATCCGAAAGATCGGAAACACCACCTCCAGCAGCTTCATAGCGATCGCCGGGGCATGCTGTGGAACAGGGCTTGGCTGGGAAGCGATTCGACGAATGAACGACCATTCCGGCTTCAGCCTGCCGGTTGGTGTTGTAGCAGTGGTCCTGTTTCTATTCGCGGCGGCGGCCTTGCTGAAGTCGCACAGTGACCGTCGTCGACGTCAAACCCGATTCTCCACCCCTTCGCCCGAAGCTTTGCAGGTCCGCGCGCAGCAACCTGGGCCGACTAGCCCCCGCCGAGAAGGTCAATGGCCTGGAGGGATCCAATAGTGGCCGTCAGCTTTGAAATTCCTCCGTTCTTCCGGGAAATTACGGTGGTAGCGGATGAAGACGAGGCGCGCGCAGCCGTCGTGGAACGAGTACGCAGCCGACTCGGGAAGATCGGAACGACTGAGTTGGAGCAGCTTGTCACCAACTACCGACTGGCTTCTTCCCTCACTGCCGCCAGCGGGGTCATCTATGCAGCGACGTGTCTCGGCACCGTTCAGGGCGAGCCCTCCGCCGGAGCCCTGACTCTCGCTGTCCATCCCCAGACGTTCACGGAGCGCGGTATCGCGGCAGCCGGAATCGCCCGCATCGCCGCCGGTCGCGGTGCGGGCGAGGTCGCCACCGAAGTGCTGGAGCTCCCGTGTGGCCCGGCCGCGGTGGTGATTCAGCAAACCGAGGCTCTCAACATCCCAGCGGAATACGCTGCCTCAGGCCGCGATACGCCCGTTGAAACCGCTCAGCTCCAGGCGTACATCCCTGCCCCCAGCAGCCAAGAACTCCTCGTCGTCACGTTCACTACTCCCAGCACTCGCCACTGGAACGACTACTGCACCATCATGGTCGAGTTCTTGCGCGGCATCAGGTTCACGTCGATCGACCCGGGACCCGTCCCTGGCGCGGACGTATCTGCCACAGAAGAGCCTCAAGGGCAAAGGCCGGCGTCAGCGTTCGGCTGATGCGGTGAGCGGCTGAGGCTCGGCTGCGGATCCGCCCGCCGCGCGCAGCCCACGAGCGGCGTCGACCGCCCACAGTCGGCTCTCGTGAGATGCGGAGGCACGCCCACACCCGTGTGCCGCGATTGTCGCCATCCAGCCGGCCCGTGCCTGCTTCAGGGCCCCTGGACGACGGCACAACTACCGTGATCGGTGCCCCTGGAGCGTCGAGCCGCCGATGGTCCGGCGTGAGGGGCAGATCCTCGACGCCTGACCGGGTAAGTGGCGTACTGCACAAGGGAGTTGGCTTCGGTCGGCTCCCTTGTGTGTGGGGGCGCCGGCGCGGGTGGGTGCGTCGTTGTGTGTTCTGTGCGCGTCTTTCGGCCAATGGCGTTCCCGGTGTTCCGCCGGGGCTTACTTGCGAGTACAACCCGCGGTAACAGCAGACCGGACGGGAGGCCGCAGGGTGCGTACCAGAGGCGTGAGACGTGCGGGACACCGGTGGCGCGGGCTACGTGGCTTACGGGATGCGGTGGTGGGCTCGGCCGCGGCGCTGGGGGTGGTGTTCACCCTGGCGGCGGGCGGCGGGGCCAGTGCCGCCGGCGGAGCCGTGGGCGGTACCGGCCGGGCGACGATCACCGCCGCCACACCGCTGCCGCCCGAGCTGGAGAAGATCCGGGCCCAGGAGGCGGTCAAGCTCTACGGGGACCCGGCCGAGCGGCCGCTCGCCGAGCGCAAGACCTCGTTGATCTCGCTGGGCGACAGCGAGATCTCCGGGGAGGGCGTCGGCACGTACGAGCCGGGGACCGACGGGCCCACCAACTGGTGCCACCGGTCGCCGGACGCCGCGATCCACCGCACCGGCATCGCGGCCGACGTCACGTACAACGCCGCCTGCTCGGGCGCGTACAGCGGGAACATCGTCATCGGCGGCAGCAAGCAGTACGCCGACGAGCTGGTGCAGAGCGACAGCCTGGCGATCGCGGCCCGGAACACCCGGCTGAAGATGGTGCTCCTGGTGGCCGGCGCCAACGACGACCTGCAGTTCGGGCCGGTGATGACGGACTGCGTCAAGCACTGGTTCCTGCTCCAGGGCACCTGCGAGCCGAAGTACCGGCCGGGGTGGCAGGCGCGGGTCGACGGGCTGGTGCCGAAGATCGAGCGGACGGTGAACGACCTGCGGACCGTGATGCGGAACGCGGGGTACGGCGACGGCGACTACCGGCTCGTGGTGATGTCGTACCCGAGCCCCATCGGGCCGGACGTGGAGGACAACCCGCACTTCCCCGGGAAGCTGCCGGGCGGCTGCACGGGCCACACCTCCGACGCCGGCTGGGGGCGCAACGCCGCCGTCCCGGCCTTCGAACGGGGCGTCCGGAAGGTCGCGCAGGACACCGGCGTGACCTACCTCGACGCCTCGCGGCTCTTCCACGGCCATGAGGTGTGCATGGAGGACACCTGGGCGCGCGGGCTGTACGTGAACCTCACCAACCCCTTCCCGCCCGACTCCAATTCGGTGCGGCAGTCCTTCCACCCCAACGCGCGCGGACACGCCGCCTTCGCCTCCTGCCTGACCCAGCTGTACGCGGCGCCGGGGCTGCGCGAGGCGTCCTGCGCGGACCCGGCGAGCACCGGACGGCCGAAGCTGTACCCGGGCGCCTGGGACGACGCGTACCGGCCGCTGCGGAACGCCGCCACCGGCAGCTGTGTGGACGCGACCGGCGGCGCCAGCCGCAACGGCACGGTGGTCGTCGGCTGGGACTGCAACGGGCAGCGCCACCAGGACTGGTGGTACGACGACGAGCAGCGGTCGGTGCACGTCGGACTGACCCAGGACCGGTGCCTGGACGTGCCCGGCGGCCGGTACGAGCCCGGGGCCGGGCTGGTGCTGTGGAACTGCTCGGGCGCGGCCAACCAGCAGTTCGCCCGGCCGGCCGACGGCACCGTCCGGCCGGCCGCCGCGCAGTCGCTCTGCCTGACGCTGGACGGCGCGAAGGAGCCGCTGCGGCTACGGGCGTGTGACGGCTCGACGGGCCAGCGCTTCGCGTAGCGGCGGCCGCCGGTCCGGCGCCGCTCGCGCGGTGCCCGTACGGCGAAGGGCCCGTCCCGGAGCGGAGTGCTCCGGGACGGGCCCTCGGCGTGGTGGCGGGGCCGGGCCGTTGCCTACAGCGTGCCCAGCTTGAGCAGCGCCAGCAGCGCGGCCAGCTGGATCGCGGAGGCGCCGAGCGCCTTCGGCCACGGCAGGTCGTGCGACTTGCTGACCATGGAGGTCAGCAGATAGCCGGTGGCGAGCCAGGTCAGCCAGCCCAGGACCTGGACGAGCGGGGAGTCGCCGCCGAGGAACATCGCGAACAGCAGCCGGGGCACGTCCGTGATCGTCATGATCAGCATGGCCAGGCCGATGGTCGGCTGCCAGGCCCCGTCACCGCCGAGCTGGCGGGCCAGGGTGTGGGTGACCGCACCCAGGATCAGGCTGCCGATGATGAACATCCCGGCGGTGATCAGCACCCAGGGGATGCTGTTGGAGAGCGTGGCGTTCAGCACGTCCTCACGGGCCTTGTCGAAGCCGAAGACCGCGAGCAGGCCGTAGACGAAGGTGACGGTCAGGGCCGGGCCCCACACCTGGTGGTCCCGCATCTGCCAGAACGTCGGGTCGGGACGCAGCACGATGCCGGAGAGCAGCTGCTTCCAGTGCAGCCGGGGGCCGGCCGGCGGGGCGGAGGACTGACCGGCGCGGTACGTGCCGCCGGCCGCGTAGTCACCGTCGGCCGGGCCGTTGCCGTACTGATCGGGGTACGGGCCGTAGGCGTCCGGGGCCTCCCCGATGCTGAACTGCCGGGTGCTGCCGGGGTTGTTGTCGCCGCCGTACGGTGCGTAGCCGGCGTTGCCGGCGTCACCGAAGTACTCGGGCTCGCCGTACTGCTGCGGCTGCCCCTGGGGTGCGCCGCCGTACTGCTGCCACTGCCCGTGCGGCGGTGGCGCGGCCTGCTGCCCGTGCGGCGGTGGCGCGGCCTGCTGCCCGTACGGCGCCTGCTGCCCGTACGGCGCCTGCTGCGCCTGCCCCTGCCCCTGGTGCCCCTGCTGTGCGTTCTGCGCGGGGCGGGCATCCCGTCCGCGACCCATCCTGAATCCAGCCACGCCTTCGAAAGTACCTGGTCCCTGCGGGAGGGGTGGCCGAGCCGGGGGACAGAGGGTCGTTTGGGGCCGACCTGTGACACTGCGCTGGGCCCGTTCGCCCACGTACTCGGCTTTCCCGCCGCGGGTGTTGTGCGCCGTTGCGCGCTGTGCGGCGCTTCCCGGGCAGGGGAAAGGCGAGTGGGGGTGCACATGATTGCTCATGTGCACC